>JAUNNT010000019.1 GCA_030531305.1 Akkermansia sp. | reverse complement strand
CATCTGCTGCGCCAACCAGCCGTGCTCGCCGCCCAGCAGCACGCCCAGCACGCACACCCACGTGATGAAATCCCCCAGCTTCTCCGGCTCCACCGCGTACAGCCTGCGCTTGGAGAGCGCCAGCAGCACCATGTAGCCCAGGATGAACCCCGCCACGTACGCCAGGCCGTACCAGCGCAGTGCCAGCGGCGTGCCGGGGATGTCCAGGATGACGGGGTCCAGATTGTGGATGTAGGTGGCGAGCAGGTTCATGCAGGGGCGTTATAGCATGGGAGGAAGCATGCTTCAAGCCCAAAGGGGGTGTGCCGCTGCGCGGCAATTAGGAATAGGATTAAGATTAGGATGATGGGAGCGCGTTCCGCGCGTAAAAAATAGGGCGTGCGGGAAGTTTCTTCTCGCCATGAGGCGGGGTTTGGTGTATAAATGTAGCACACGTTGAGAATTCTTATGACGACAAAACAAATATGGTCACTCGCCGTTGCGGCGGTGCTCGGCATGCCTGCGGCGGATGCCGCGAACGCCGAACACGCCCGCGTGACACTCGATTTGAAGGCCCCGGACGCCAAGGTGGAGCGTGTGGCCCCGCCGAACGACAATATGTTCGCCAGCAAGGAGCGGGTCAAGCCCGGTTCCGTTGAGGCCGCCTCCTGGTACTTTGTGCGCGTCCCGCTGAAAGTGGAGGGCAAGGGCAAGGCCACGGAGCCCATCACTTTCGTCAACGACCTCAAGGTCCACCTCTACCTCGTCTTCATCGGCGAGGATCTCGAGGACCTCACCATGGCGGACACGGAAATCACCTACACGGAAATCCCGGTGAAGCCGGGGCAGGGGGACAAGCCGTCCGAGGGCACGCTGACCGCCGCCGTGTTCGTCTCTCCCGCCAACGCCGCCAAGATTTGCGGCACCAAGAACAAGGTTGACCTCACGGGCCACCACCTGGGCGCCGTGGCCGTGGAGGCCACCTTCGGCGGCTCCAATTGCCTCAACCCCAAGGAAGACCCCTCCCTCATCATCGACAACAAGCTGAAGGGCAAGCTCACCAACGGCTGGTGGAAGAAGAAGAGCGCGCCCAACAAGAAGGGCGTGGCGCTCTGCTCCATTGCGGAAACCCCGTTCGCCCCGTACTACGCCGTGCTCTCCGGCGCGCCCACCGTGCCCATGTACGGCTCATCCGCGGCGGGTTCCACCACCTCCTCCGGCAGCGGTTCTGATTCCTCATCCTCCTCCGGCGGAGACTACGCGACGGACACCGCCATCTCCGACACCGGCGCTGGCGACGACACCTCCGATACCGGCACGAAGAAGGACAAGAAAAAGAAGAAGAAGGCCGAGTGACGCCCCGCCGCACGAGACAGATTTCAACCCATAGACAAAAATGGCAGACTACAAGAAAACCGTAGCCCTTGAAATAGGCGCGCAGAGTGTGGCCATGGCCCTGTTCACCCCGGCAGGCCGCGGCTACACGCTTTCCCGCTACGCACGGCGGGATATCCTGCTCGACCCCGTGGAAGAGGGCATGCGCATGGATTACGTGAGCAACGCCATCAAGGAGATGGTGGCCGAGCTCAAGGTGAGCGGAAGCGAGGTCCGCAACATCGTCTCCGGCCAGCAGGTCTTCCTGCGCTTCATCAAGCTGCCCCCCATCGAGGGCGACCTGGCGGAGCAGGTGGGATACGAGGCCCAGCAGCAGATTCCCTTCCCCATCGACCAGATCCAGTACTCCTACCAGGAGCTCTCCGACACGCCGGAGGGCGACAAGGAGGTGCTGCTGGTGGCCATCAAGAAGGACGTGCTGGACAACCTCAACGGCCAGGTGGAGAGCAACGGGCTCAAGACCAAGGCGGTGGACTGCTCCATCACCTCCCTGTACAACGCCTACCGCGCTAACCATCCGGAAGAGACGGCCCCCGTGATGATTTTGGACATCGGCGCGAAGACCACGGACATCCTGTTCTCCGAGAACGGGCGCTTCTTCACGCGTTCCGTCACGGCGGCCGGCGCGTTCATCACCAACGCCGTCTCCCGCGAGTTCAAGATGAGCTACCGCGACGCGGAGCAGTTCAAGGTGGCCAAGGGCGTGGTTTCCCTGGGCAACGGCCACACGGATTCCATGGAGCCGGACGAGGCGGCGCTCGCCACCTGCATCCGCAACGCCATGAGCCGCCTCTGCTCGGAGGTGCAGCGCACCATCACCCACTACCGTTCCCAGTACCACGGCAACCCGCCCTCCAAGGTGTACATCTGCGGCGGCGGCGCGCGCCTGCCCTACGTGGTGGAGTTCCTGCAGGCCACCCTCAACCTCCCCGTGGAGTACCTGAACACCCTCGGCATCATGGGCGTGGGCCCGCATGTGGATGCGGACGCCCTGCAGCAGGACGCCGTCTGCATGGGCCCGCTCGTGGGCGCGGCTGTCTGCGCCGCCAAGGCCGGCGAGTTCTCCATTGACCTGGTGCCCACCAGCGTGGGCAAGGACCGCGCGGAGAAGGAGCAGTTGCCCAAGGTCATCGTCGGCGGCGTGGTCGCGCTCATCGGCGCCTCCATCTTCGCCGCCAACGCCGCCAGCTCCGCTTCCGACGCCGCGGTTGCCCTCAAGCGCGCGCTCCCCAAGGCGGAAAGCGTGGAGGGCGTCAACACCAAGCTCACCAACGTCAAGGACAAGTACGACAAGACGATGCGCGACATCGGCAAGCTCGGCGAGCTCTACAGCATGCGCGCCGCCTACGCGGACGTGATGCGCCAGCTCTCGGAGCGCTGCGCCTCCGTCAAGTTCTGGGTGTCGGAATTCTCCCCGCTCATCAACTACGACGTGGAGGCCAACACGCTCTCCGAATCCAGCGATGTCAAGGGCACCCGCCTCATCGACATGAACAGCAGCCGCAACGCCTCCATCAACACCGCCATCAACAAGGCCCCGGAGGAGGCAACCACCGGCGCCAAGAAGAAGGCCCCCGCGGTGACCGCCATCTTTGTGAGCGGGTTCACCATCAAGCCTGTGGACGACGACAAGACGACCGCCCAGCGCCAAGCCGTGTACGACATGGTGGCGGCGGGCTTCGACGAGCGCAGCGCGGATTCGCTGTTCTCGTTCGAGACCGCGAAGGTGCAGAAGGACCTCAACTGCTACTTCCAGTTCGTGACGGCGAAGTCCGCCAAGGACAAGATGCCGCCGTACGTGGAGAAGTTCATGATGGTGATGCCGCTCAAGAACCCCATCCCCATCCCGGAGCTCGACCCCGCCAACAACAAGTAACACCCCAGCCAATTTACGACAATGAGCATTAGCGACAACAAACGCGTGGTGACCCTGGCAACCGTGATGGGACTCGCCTTCGCGGGTATCGTCTACTTCGGCATCACCAAGAACGCGGAGTACCAGGAGACACAGGCCAAGCTGAACGAGATCAGCGACCAGTTCCAGGATTACCAGAACCAGGACACCACCCCCACCAAGCAGAACCTGGAGAACCTCACCGCCGCCTACAAGGAGGTCAACAAGGTCAGCGACGACATGAAGGCCGCCTTCAGCAAGTACGCTTCCTACTGCACCGGCCAGCCCCAGCTGAGCGCGCAGGAATTCCAGAAGCAGCTGCTGGCGGACATCGCCGCCGTGCGCACCATGGCGGCCGACAAGAAGGTGACGCTCGCGCGCTTCGCGGAAGACCTCGGCATGGCGTCCTACAAGACCGCGTCCCCCAAGAAGGACGAGGTGCCCTTCCTCGCCTTCCAGCACCAGGCCGTCAAGCGCGTGGTGGAGGACATCCTCAACTCCGCGCCCGCATCCCTGGAGAAGGTGTACTGCGAGGACCTGCCGGACGAGGCCAGCACCGACAACAAGAAGCCCGCGGACTACCTCCCGCTGCGCTTCCAGGTGGCCTTCGAGGCCAAGCGCGGAACCCTGCCCGCCGTGATCAACAAAATCATGGACGACAAGGAATTCTTCCTCACGATCACCGGAATCGCCGTGCAGGGCAGGGACGTGGTGCCCCCCGTCTCCACCTACACGCCGCCTGCAACCGCGGCGGAGGTGCAGGGCGACGACCTGACGGGCGGTGACGCCGCAGACGAGGGCGAGGCTCCCGCCGCTGCCGCTCCCGCGCGCACCATCGCCGTGCAGCTCACCGGCAAGCCGGACGAGACCGCCCGCGTGCACATGACGTTCCAGGTGCTCTATTTCAACCCCAAGAAGAAGTAACCCTCAACCATTCCCGCTACTATGGCAGATCAATCCAATCTCGGTAACAAGATTCTCATCACCGGAATCGTCCTCGGCCTCGCCGCGGGCGGCTGGGGCATCGCCCTCTCCAGTTCCAACCAGGTGGCCGCTCCGGACACCAACGTGGACACCGGAAAGGTCAACACAACCCTCAGCGACGCCGCCAAGAAAATGAAGGCGGACATGCAGGCGGACCGCAAGGTGGAGGACACCGCGCCCAAGGGTGCCACCATCAACGGCCAGCCCCGCCTCGCGCCCCTCTTCTTCTCCACGGAGCTCTGGCAGTTCGCCGCGGACGACAAGAAGATGAACCTTGTGGTGGACATCTACGATCCCGAATCCAAGAGCATCCACGGCGACGTGCCCAACACCTGGTTCGTCACCAGCGGCATTGCGGACGCCCTGGGCCGCGCGGACGGTCTGGATGTGGACAGCGACAAGGACGGCTTCACCAACGGTGAGGAGTACAAGGCGCAGACCAAGCCGGCGGATCCCGCCAGCTATCCCGCCGTGCTCGCCCCCGGCTGCAAGCCCAAGCTGGAGCTCGCCAAGCTCACCACCGCACGCGCCACCATCACCACGGACAACATGAACTCCGATCCCGCCATGAACCCCACCGAGGCCAACATCCGCATCCTCGGGCCGGACGGCTCAACCGTGGTCCACAAGGCCACCGTGAAGATCGGCGAGTCCTTCGGCCTCTCCCCCAAGGATGGCAAGCGTTTCAAGCTCCTCGGGTATGAGAAGAAGACCTTCCCCGGCTTCGCGGACGACACCGTGGAGGAAAACGTGATTTCCGTGCAGGACACGGAGACCGCCGGACCGGAGAAGCAGTTCACCGTGCGCGCGGGCAACCCCAATCCCAAGCTCACGGGTGACGCCGCCAAGGGCCACCTCGTCAGCGACACCACCGCTACCCTCCGCGTCACCGGCGGCAGCGCCCTCGGCACTCCCAAGGCCACCGTCAAGGCGGAGCTCAACGCGGAGTTCACCATCCCCGGCGGCGCAGGTGACGGCAAGGACCTCAAGGCCACCTTCGTCTCCACCGATCCCACCGGCGGTATCAACGTCACTCCCGCAGGTGCGCAGGCCCCCATCTGCATCCCAAAAGTCAAGGCCAAGCATGCCGAAGAGTAAAAAAAATGCCCCTTTTCGAGCAGAAAATCAAAAAAAATTGAATTGTAGTCTTTACATTCCACCAAAAATCTGGCATAAATTAGACATTACCATGAACCACGCACCTCTCATCATCGCTAAGCGTACAATGATACTCATGGCTGTGGCTGCAGCGTGTCCCTACGTGCAGGCACAATCCGCAGTTTCCATTCCCTCCCCTGAGCAGCCCGCTGCGCGCCCCGCAGCCGCCATGCCCGCGCAGAGCATCAACGCCGCCCGCCGCGGTGGCGTCGCCACGGAAGGCTACATCATGCCCTCCACCTCTGCAGGCGTCAGCGAGGTCGGCCCCGCCGCCGTCTACGAGGACACTCCCGTAGCCGTCCAGCAGGCCATCAGCGCGCAGGCCCCCGCCGCTGTTCAGGAAAGCATCAACTATCGCGAGACCGCACGCCGCACCGCCCAGACGCAGGAAGCCCTGCTCTCCCTGGAGGAAGGCCGCAACGCCTACCGCGACAAGAAGTATGCCGTCGCCCTGGAGAAATACCAGGAGGCTTGGAAGAAGATCCCGAAGGCTCCCGCCACCGCTCAGTGGCAGGACTTCATCGTCAAGAGCATTAGCGACGCCTCCATCGCAGTCGCTATCGAGTACTCCCGCGTGGGCCGCTATGACGACGCCGAGCAGCTGCTGCTCGACGTGCTGGTGCGTGACCCCAACAACAAGCGCGCACGCCAGGAGCTCTCCCTTCTCCGCGACCCCGTCCGCAACAACCCCGCCCTCACCCCGGAGCACGTCAAGAACGTGGACGAGGTGAACCGCCTGCTCACCCTCGCCTACGGCTACTATGACCTGGGCGACTTCGACAAGGCGTACGCCGAGTTTGCCCGCGTGCTGAAGATCGACAAGTACAACACCGCTGCCCGCCGCGGCCAGGAGGCCGTGAGCAAGCGCAAGATGAAGTACTACAAGAGCGCCCACGACGCCGTGCGCGCCCGCGCCCTGGAAGATGTGGACGCCACGTGGGACAGCCTGAACGCCGAGTCCGAGGCTCCGGCCGACCTGGCCTACGGCAACACCGGCGGCGGCACCGTCATCTCCCCGGATGTGCTCCGCAACACGGAGGCCCTGAACGGCCTGCACATCGCCGCGGTGAACTTCGAGGACACTCCCATGGAGGACGCCCTGGACTTCCTGCGCGCCGAGGCCCGCAAGCAGGGTGTGCATCTGAACTTCATCTTTGAAAAGGCCCAGCAGGCCGCCGCCCCCGTGGCTGCCGCCACCACCTCTTCCTCCGATGACGAGGACGAAGACGAGGATGAGGACAGCGAGGAGGAGGAAACCTCTTCCGCCGGCCCCGTGGCCGTGGCCGCCCCGATTGCCCCGGCCGTCATCTCCTCCCTGAAGATGACCGACCTGACCGGTGCCGAGCTGCTGCGCCGCATGTGCTCGCAGGCCAACTGCGACATGCGCGTGGAGGACAGCGCCGTGGTGGTGTACCAGAAGGGTGCCGCCTCCCAGCGCATGAGCCGCCGCCAGTGGCAGGTCCGCTCCGCCTTCTTCCAGTCCAGCGGCGGTGACGAGGAGGATTCCGGCGATGACGATTTCACCTCCGACAGCGGACACAAGTCCGCCAAGATCGACCCCAAGGCCGCCCTCATCAACATGGGCGTCAGCTTCCCGCAGGGGTCTTCCGCCAAGTACTCTCCCGCCACGGGCATGCTCACCGTCTACAACACGGATGACGAGCTGGACACCGTGGAGGAAGCCGTGAACACCTACCGCCAGAACATGCCCAAGATGGTGAAGGTGAGCGCCAAGTTCGTGGAGATTGAGCAGACCAACGAGGAAGAGCTCAGCTTCGACTGGGTGGTCAATCCGTTCTCCATCAACAACTCCGGCAACACCTACCTCGGCGGCGTGAACGGCACCAACTCCACCCCGCTCCGCACCGTGAGCGACTTCGTGTCCTCCGGCGGCTCCGCCTTCGCCAACAACTACGACGGCGAGGGCTCCTGGCCCATCAACCGCCACGTGCCCGGCGCCTCCTCCTCCCTGAAGGACGGCATCAACACCAGCACGCTGGGCGACGGCCTGGTGACCGGCGGCAACCGTTCGGGCACGGGTGCCATCACCGCCAACACGCTCACCAACCTCATCAAGGCCGGCTCCGCGGGCGAGTCCCAGACCACCAGCACGGCTCCCGGCATCCTGTCCCTCTCCGGCATCTTTGATTCCGGCTCCTATCAGATGATCATGCGCGGCCTCTCCCAGAAGAAGGGCGTGGATATCATGTCTGCCCCGAGCTTGGTCATCAGCGGCGACGAGCCCATGGAGTTCGCCCCGGCCCCGGATGAGCGCATGACCGCCCAGGACGACGAGGAAGGGTGCGCCAAGATTGAGGTGGTTCGCCGCTTCACCTACCCCATCTCCTACGAAGCCCCGCAGATTCAGAGCGGCGGCAACAACAACAACGGCAACACCAACGGCAACAACGGCAACTGGGGTGGCGGTGGCCTTCCCGTGGCCGCTCCCGCCAACCCGGATGAATGGGCCGTGGAAGACGTCGGTATCATGATGCGCTTCCAGATCGACCCGCTCAAGGAGGGCGAGGGTGACATCATCCACTTCAAGCGCTTCGAGATTCGCGTGGTCCAGTTCGAGGGCTTCGTGAACTACGGCTCGCCCATCACCGCCGGTATCGCCAACGAAACCGAGATTGAGCACATCGTGCTGACTGAAAACCGCATCGACATGCCCATCTTCAGCCGCCGCTACATCAACTCCAACCCCTGCGTGTATGATGGTCACACCATCGCCATCGGTGGTTTGATCAACGACGAGGTGCAGAAGGTGGAGGACAAGGTGCCCGTCTTCGGTGACCTGCCGTTCATCGGTCGTCTGTTCCGCAGCAATGTGGAATCCCACATCCGCAAGAACCTCATGGTCTTCGTCACCGCGGAAATCCTTGACCCGCTCGGCAAGCCGATCCGTCATCGTGACTCCGGCAGCGGAGATGCCTCTCCGTCCACCACACCGGGCCTCTTCCCGGATGACGGCCTGGTCAATCCCTGATTGACCGCCAAGGTTCACTGGTAATTTCGCCCGCCCTGCTTTCCGCAGGGCGGGCTTTTTCTTCCTCGGCGCATGACAACGCACGCGATTTTTTTAAATTTTTTCATGCCAATTTGCTTGACACTCCGTCGCGCATGCGTATAATCTCCCGCACCAAGCGAAAACCAATCTCTAAACACTATGGCTCATACCCAGTCCGCTAAGAAGCGCATCCGCCAGACCATCGCCCGCACGGCCGTCAACCGTTCCGTCATGTCCCGCGTCCGCACCCTCCGCAAGAAGGTGGACGCCGCCGTGGAAGGCAAGGACAAGGACGCCGCCGCCGCGGCCTACAACAACTTCGCCTCCGCTATCGACAAGGCGGCCAAGCGCGGCACCGTGCCCGCCAACCGCGCCGCCAACTACAAGAGCAAGGCTGCGAAGGCCATCGCCTCCATCGCCTGATTCCCTTTCGGTTTTCCCTTTGGTGGCGGGGCATCGGCAGCAACCGGTGCCCCGCCTTTCTTTTCCAGCCCATCCACCGCATCATGAAGCCAGACTTCAAGGAGATTGCCACCACCATCACCAACGACCCCGCCAGCTACAAGGTCTGCACCGTGTGCGGCGCCGTGGTGGACCGCGATGCGGAGATTTGCCCGGACTGCTCCGCCTACCGTTTCGACATCGACCCGGAGCACGTCCTCAACCGCGCCCTGGACCTCGGTTCCAAGCCCCGCAGCAGCGTCACCCACCTGGACACCCTGGAGTAACGGGCGTGCGGCATAGCAAGCGCTGTGCGGCTACACAGGAGGGTGGTTTATTGGGGATTGGGGATTTAAGATTTAGGATTTGGGATTTGTTTGTTTGCATGCGGTGTGTGTACACACATGGCGTGATTGGTGCGCGGTTGTACAAGCGCGGTGGGTGTGCAGGCGAGGCGCGCGTACAAACAAATCTTAAATCCCAAATCCGAAATCCTAAATCCCGCAGTATGCATACTGCGGGTCAGAATTCCTCTCTGTGCTTGAGGATGAATTCCCCAATCCGCGCTTTGAGGCGGAATTTCCACGATGGGTCGCCGCTTTCCAATTCGTCAAGGGCTTCCGGGTTGTCCAGCGCCTTGATGATGGCCTCGTACCTCTCCGCAGCCTCTGCGGCGCCGATGTCGCGCATGGCTTGGAGCAGGTCCTGCTGCTCCTGCGGGCTCATCTCCCCGGCCCAGAGGCTGACCGTGGAGGTGAGCAGGAGCGCGGTTTGCACGGCGGGGCGCGCTGCGGCGGCGGGGTGGTTCTCCAGCCAGGTCTCCACGGCGTACTCCTCCGGCTGCGGCAGCCCGGCGCGGCGCAGGAGCGCGCACGCGGCTCCCGCCTGCAGGGCGGGGCGCGCGGCATCGTTCGCCATGCGCTGCAGGGTGTCCGCCGTTTCCGGCGTGTCTGTGCCCCCCAGCAGGGAGAGCAGGCTGCAGGCCTCCTCCTGCATGCCGCGGGAGTGCATTTCCTCCGCTATGCGGCACACTTTTTGCGGCGGCAGGGAGAGCGCCAGGCGGTTCTCCTGTATGGCATCCGTCATGGCGGGCAGCAGGTTGGAACCGCCGGATTTCTCCCACGATGCGAAATCCCGCCACACCGGCAGGGCGGCGATGCATGCGGAGGTTTTCTGCGGGTCCGTGCGCAGCAGCACGCACAGCGCGCTGCTGACGATATTGTGCTCGCAGCAGCAATCCATGTCCTCGTGCGTTTCCGTGAGCAGGGCGGCCACGCGGTTGAACGCATCCGCATCCCCGGCGGGAAGGCCGCGCCGCAGCATGTCCGCGCGCACCACCTGGTGGTGCAGCTCCTCCCCCTCCGTGAAGGCGGGCGGGGAGGGCTTGATGTCGTACCCGGCGCGGCGCAGGGCGTCCGCCCAGGCGGGCACGGAGCAGATGATATCCGCCGCGCTGGGCATCTCCTCGTTGTCCTCGATCACCGCCTGAGGGTTCGCTCCCAGGCGGAGCAGGGTTTCGCTGGTGCGCAGCGCGTTGGCGAGCGTCTCCGCATCCGGGGAAAGGCCGGCGGCGTTTGCGGTGTTGCGCAGCGCGGTGTCCAGCGCCGCAGCGCCCACGTTGGGCTTCCATTCCACCAGCGTTTGGATGATGGGCGTGCAATCGCCATCGTGGCACGCCGTGGCAACGGTGATGTATTCATCCACCGTTTCCTGCGGCAGGGTTTTCACGAACTCCCCCTGCCGCAGCAGCAGGGCGTGCCAGCCGTTCAGGATGGTGTAGAAGACGCTGTCCTCGGTCGGTTGGCATCCCATATCCAGCAGCGCGGCGAACACGCGTACGCGCGGCATGTTGTCGCTCGCGGCGTAGGCGGCCTGCACCATGGCCTCAGGGTCGGGGCGCGCCCCGGCGCGGTGCAGCGCCTCCACCAGCTGCAGCGCGGACCCCTCGTCGAGCTTGTCCTCTCCGCCCCTTCCCACGGCCAGGGAGAGCGGGGTGAGCCCCGCTTCCGTGGCGGCGTTGGGATCCGCCCCGTCCGCCAGCAGGCAGCGCGCCAGCTCCGGCTTCTTGAAGAAGCATGCGGCGTGCAGGATGCTCACGCCGGCGGGCGTGGTGAGCCGCGTGTCGTCCGCATCCTGGAAGCGCTCGTAGAGTTGCTGGAATTCCACCACGGCCTCCCAGTCCGGGAAGATGGCCTCCGCGCGACTGTCGAACGGGGCGTCTTGGATTTCCTGCATGAGCTGGGCGAGCTCCTGCGCGGCTTGCGGGGTGGCGTGGCTGTACTGGGTGTCGCACCCGCAGAGCGCGGCCCCCAGCGCCAGGGTGAGCAGGATGCGGCGGCTCCTCAGCATGTCACCGTGGTGTTCAGGTGCGCCACGTGGACCTCGCCGCCGTGGAACTCTTGCAGGGCCTGCTTCATGGCGGCGGTGCATTCCTTCTCGCCGTGCACCAGGTACACTTTCTCCTTGCTGCCGCCCGTGGCCTTGAAGTAGCGCAGCAGCTCGTCGTGGTCCGCGTGGCCGGAGAACGAGTCCAGCGTCTGCACCCGTGCGCGCACCGGGAAGCGGTCGCCCAGGATGGAGACCTCGCGGGCGCCGTCCATGATGCGGCGGCCGAGGGTGTTGGCGGCGCAGTAGCCGACGAAGAGGACGGTGTTGCTGGGTGTTCCGATTCCGTTTTTGAGGTGGTGGAGGATGCGGCCTGCCTCGCACATGCCGGAGGCGGAGATGATGATGGCCTTCTCGCGGAGGTTGTTGATCTTCTGGGATTCGGAGACGGTTCGCACCATGTGGAGCTGCTCGAAGCCGAAGGGGTCGCGCTCCTCGAACAGGAAGGTGTAGAGCTCCTTGTTGAAGCACTCCGGGTGCAGGCGGAAGATCTCCGTGGCGCTCACCGCCATCGGGCTGTCCACGTACACGGGGTAGTAGTCGCGGATGGTGCCGTTCTTGTACGCGCGGTTCAGCAGGTAGAGCAGCTGCTGCGTGCGCTCCACCGCAAACGACGGGATGTACACGTTGCCGCCGCGTCCCATCGCATCGCGGATGGTCTTGCAGAACAGCTCGTCGCTGCGTGTCGGCGCCTCGTGGTGACGCCCGCCGTACGTGCATTCCATCAGCATGATGTCCACGTCCTCCACAGGTACGGGGTCGCGCAGAAGCTCGTTGTTGCCGCGGCCCACGTCGCCGCTGAACAGAAGCCGCTTGTGCCGGCCGTCATCCTCGTCGTCGAACTCCAGCAGAACCTGGCTCGCTCCCAGGATGTGGCCCGCGTCGATGAGCGTCATCGTCACGCCCGGCAGGATGGGGAAGGGGGTGTCGTAGTTGATGCTGATGAAGCGGCGCAGGCACGCCTCTGCGTCCTGCTCCGTGTAGATGACCTGCGCCACCTCGCCCTTGCCGCCCTTGCGCTTGTCCATCTTGTTGAGGAACTTGCAGTCGCTCTCCTGGATGCGCGCCGCGTCCGCCAGCATGATTTGGCACAGGTCGCGCGTCGCGTCCGTGCAGAAGATGAAGCCCCTGTAGCCCTTCTTCACCAGGTTCGGCAGGTTGCCCGAGTGGTCGATGTGCGCGTGCGACAGCACCACCGCATCCACCGTCGCCGGGTCGAAGTACGGAAAATCCCGGTTGATGCGCAACTCGTCCTCGCGGTGTCCCTGGAACATGCCGCAATCCAGCAGGATGCGCTTACCGTTGATCTCCAGCAAATGCTGGGATCCCGTCGTGGTCTCCGCCGCTCCGCAAAAATGTATTTTCATTACCCTATATGGTACGGCATGTCCCGCCGTTGTTCAAGAAAAATCCGCGGGACGGATTCACGCCAACGCATGCCTACCAACCACCTTCGTTCGCGCCAATCACTGCGGCACACCAATCACATGTGGAAAAAAACCGTTTCAACTTGACAACAACATCACGAATGCCGTAAGATGGCTGATTGTCGGGGATGCGCCCCATGGTACATTTTAAAGGAACAGTCAGGATATGAAAAAGACACTCACACTACTAGCGCTGGCCGCCGTTCTGGGCGCGCCGCAACTGACCGCCACGGAACACTGGGCGGCTGGCGTGACATTCGACAAGACGACCAAGATGGCCACGGGTGCGTACACCTCATACAAGCACAATTCCGTTTCCGGATCGGATGCGGCGATGTGCTGGGCGGCTGCGGCATCCAACCTGATAGCCTGGTGGCAGGACCGCACGGAGGAGAACGGGGCCATCATCATCCCGGACGGCACGCCGCGCGGCTATGATGTTTGGGAGACCGTGCGCACCCTCTGGTACAACCAGGGCGGCTGGGCGCCCGCCACCATCCAGCACTGGATTCACGGCGAGACCATCTCCTGCGGCTATGATCTCCGCAGCTCCGACGGCTACAACTTCAACGGCTACTACAACCGCATCTCCGGCGCGGAGTTCCGCATCGGCAACTATCACGCCTATTCCGATTTCGAGCCGGAGGGCGCGCTCATCAGCACCTACAGCGTTTCCTCACACGATTTCGCGGGCGCTTCCAAGTGGTTGGCGGACGGGTTTGACAACGGCGACGTGTTCGCCTTCGCTACGGATCTGCACGTGATGACCGTCTACGGCGTGAACTATAACGAGAAAACGGGCACGGTGGACGACTTCTACTGGACCGACAACAACAACTCCAACGACAACTATCCCAAGGACCGCTTGATTGCCGGCACGGCGTGGGACAACGGAACGGACGGCGAGCAGATGTATGTATTCGGCGCGGGCAGCAACAAGGTGCGCTACCTGTACGGCATCCACACCACGGGCATTCATTTCACGGACTACGATGTGGTGCGCAACGCCGAGCGCAAGGACGAGATGTTCTCCCACTACTGCAACGTGGTCATGGATGATGGAGAGAGCTTTGAGCTGCAGTACGACCTGCGCGACGCCAACGCCGCAGACAGCCCCGTGCTGCCCTACATCTACACCTACGATGGCACGGAGGTGGTGGACAAGGAGCACGTCACCACCGGGGATGTCTTCCTGAACAACGGCTCGCTCTCCCTGGTGGAGGGCGTGGAGAAATTCGATGGCGGCGGCGCGGTTTCCGGCACCATCTTCTTTGTCGATTCAGAGCAGGAGGGTGACGCGCGCACCCTTTCCGTGGACCGCACCGCCAAGGTGGCCGCGGCAATCAACATTGCCGCCGCTGAGGGCAACACCTTGAATGTGACACAAGGCAACACCGCCAGCTTCGGCACGCTCTCCGGCACGGGCAACCTGGACAAGACCGGCCTCGGCGCCGCGGAGGTGACGGAAGGCGTGACACTCAAGGGCGATATCCGCGTGCACGAGGGCCGCTTCATCTTCGGCACGGATGCCACCATCTCGGAGACCACCACCCTCACCGTGGATGCCGGCGCCTATGTGCAGGGCAAGGAGGGCAAGTCCCTCTCGCTCACCATCGCCTCCGGCGTGCATGAGAACAACGGCGTGATGACCCTGGCCACCACCGTGAAGGACGGCGCCGTGCTCAAGGGTGGCGGCACCTTTGCGGGTGTCACCGTGGACGGCGGCACGCTCATCGTGGGCAACTCCCCCGGCAGACAGTCCTACACCGGCGACCTCTCCGTGAACCTGGGCGAGATTGTCTTCGGCGTCTCCGGCTGGGACACCGCGGCGGATGAGGACAACGTCGGTTGGAGCTCCGGCACGTATTCCAACGTGGTGATGAACGGCAACTCCCTCACGCTGGGCGGTGACAGCATGATTCGCTTCGGCGTGGGCAACGGCGCCCTCGCCGCCCTGCTGGGCAGCGACAGCGGCACCGCGTTCTCCATGACCATTGCCACCGACATCGGTAATGGGGACTACTTCAAATCCGGCGTGCTGGACCAGCTCGCCGCCCAGACCATCTTCTACGTAACGGACGAGCTGGGAGCTGTCATCACCAACGATGCCGGACTCAACGCGGGCGATTCCCTCAACACCCGCATCACCGACCTGAAGTACAACCTGGTGGACGACACGCAGCTCTGCGTCACCGGCGTATATTGGGCGGCGCCGCCCGCCCCCGTCCCGGAACCCGGCACCGCCACGCTCGGCTTGCTGGCCCTGGTCGGGCTCTGCGCCCGTCGCCGCAGGAAATAGCACCTGTTTGGCAAAACCGTTCCACGCCCCGCCTGGCATACTGCCAAGCGGGGCGGTTTCTTTGGGCGCGAGGAGACAGTGCGGGCGTAGAGGTAATTTCGAATTTTTGATTTAGAATTTAGTATTTAGAATTTGTTTGAGCGCATGCGTTGTGAGTGCACACATGGCGTGATTGGTGAGCGGTTGTACAAGCGCGGTGTGAGTGCACACACGGCGTGCGGGCCAACAAATCCCAAATCTGAAATCCTCAATTTCCCCGCCCATCCCCTCCTACAGTTTTCGGAATACTGATGTCAAGTTGAAACGGAAATTTTCCGCGCCATTGCGGGGAATTTTGTGGTATATTATGTAACCCCGCCCAACTGCGGCCAATGTGCCCAATCCGCTGAAACCCGCACCACATCTGGTTTCGTGGGCTTGCTGCCCTCCTACAGTATTCCGAATACTGTATGCTAATTTCTTGATTGGAGGCTAGCCTTCGGTTAGAATATCGGGAAGAATATGAAACGGACTCGCACACTGCTGGCGCTGATGATGCTGGCCTGCTTGCAGGCCGGGGCGAAGACGGAAAGCGTCTTTGCGGACGGCTACACGAAGGACAACTACAGGCAGGCGTACAACTACACGATATACGGCAGCATGTGCTGGGCGGCCAATGCATCCAACGTGATTGCCTGGTGGCAGGACCGCATGGCGGCGCAGGGCTACGCCGTGCCGGAGGATGCGCCGAAACAGTTGGACGTCTACCCTGAATACAAGGCCGCGTTCACGAACAAGGGCGGCTACACCGATTCCGCCATGGAGTGGTGGCTGGACGGCTACTACTACGGCCAGAAATCTGCGGAGGGCCACCCAGGTGCCTACTATGACGGCATGTTTGTGCAGGAGCATGACGTGTACCATTCGGACACCCTGATAACCCAGTTCTTCCCCGCCACGCAGGGCTCGCTGGAGGGGTTTTCCCAACAGATAATAGAGAGCTTCCAAAATGGCTACGCCCTCACCGCGCGCATTCAGGAAAAGAGCTACAACATCACCATCTGGGGCGCCGACTACGACACGACGACGGGCCTGCTCACCGCCCTCTACTATTCCGACCCGCACGATTCCGCGCAGGTGTGGCACGGCGACCTGGAACGCACCACGGACGCCTCCGGCACCGACACCTATTACCTGTGGGCAATGGGCACCGTCACCACCATCACCGGGCTCACCTGCCATGTGGAGGATTTTCTCACGGAAGCCGCCTACACCGACACGGGCGATGGCGCGTTCTCCCCGGTGTGCAACGCCGTGGTGGACAAGGGCGCGGAATACACGCTCGCCAGGGAGTTGAAAGCCGCCGCGGAGGACAGCGCACTGCATGGCAAGGCGCGCGGCGACCTCGCCATCAAGGACGGCACGGCCACGATTGCCGAGGGCGGCTCGCTCCAGGGCGCGGTGGTGTTCTCCGATGCCGAGGGTGCGGCGGACCGCAAGCTCGCGGTCACGCGCGACGGCTTGGTGGCTGGCAAGCTGGTGGTGAACGCCACCGAGGGCGGCAACGAGCTGGAAATCTCTGGCGGCAAAACGATGACCCTCACTTCCATGGAGGGAGAGGGCGTGCTTGCCCTCACGGGAGAGGGCACGCTGGTGAATGGCGGGCAGCTCGGCAATATCGTGCTGGAAAGCGGCGTGCTGAAAGGCAGCGGCACCTTCGCGGATGTCACCGTGGATGGCGGCACGCTTATCGTGGGCAGCTCTCCCGGGCGGCAGGAATACCTGGGAGACCTCACTGTGAACATTGGTGACGTGGTCTTCAGCGTGGACGGCTGGGATACCCCCGCCACGGGCGACAACTGCGGCTGGGCCTCCGGCACGTACTCCAACATTGCCATGGACGGCGGCTCCCTCACGCTGGGCAACGGCGGCACGCTGGAGTTCGCCCTGGGCGGCGGTGCCGTGGCCGCGCTGCTGGAAAACCCCAGCACCGCGTTCAAGCTCACAATCGCCACCGGGTTCGGCAACCAGTTCACCTCCGAGCTGCTTGACCAGCTCGCACAGCAAACCATCTTCACCTACTCCACAGAGGAAGGCGCGTTCACGGGCGTCCGCCCCCAGCTTCAGGATGGCGAGACCCTGAACACGCACATCACCGGCTTGCAGTACAAGCTGGAGGACAACTCCGCGCTCTGCGTGACGGGCGTGTACTGGCGGGATGTCCCGCCCGTCCCGGAACCCGCCACCGCCACGCTCTCCCTTCTGGCGCTTGCGGCATTCGCCACCCGCCGCCGCAAAAAAATCTAAACACAACCAAGATACGAAATGAAAAGGACACTGGCAATACTGGCAATGCTGACGTTCACCTCCGTGGCGTCGTCGGCCAACGAGACAATCTGGGCTTCGGGAATTGATCCGCTTGATACCAGCACGTACTACTTCTTTACCAAGGCGGGTGCCTATGACTCGCCCATGTGCTGGGCCATTTCCGCCGCATGCACCATTGCGTGGTGGCAGGACCAGGTGGAGAAGAACGGCGCCCTGATTATGCCGAAAGACCAGCCGCGCGATATCGATGTGTGGTACACCATGCGCAACCATTGGAAAAGCCGCGGCGGCCAGCCCGCACGCGCGCTCCAGTTCTGGCTTTCCGGGGATGCCCAGTACTCCAACGACTCCCAGTGGTTCACGGACGATGGCGTGGCTTTCAAGGCCACCGGGGGCTTCTTCCCGCGCATTGCCGGCACGCATTTCGATTTCGATTCCGACTTCGCGCCGCCCTCCGGCTGCATGGTCACCTCGGTTGACACCCGCGGCTACAGTGACACGCACACCTACCAGGTGGGCTCGCACATCACGGCGGACCTGCTCAGGAACGGGTACGGCGGTGTCCTGTCCACAGGCTCGCACGCCATGGCCATATACGGCGTGGAGGTGGACGGGGACGACAATATCGTGAGGGTGTACTACGATGACAACAACTATTCCTCCGGCAATCCGGTGGATGGTGATCTGCCGCACTCCGCCAACGTGTATCAGGGGACGCAGCGCCCGCCAAAGGAGGGCGACACGCAAGAGCGGTACGCCATGGGCGCGAATATCGGCTACGGCAACGAAATCTCCAGCTTCGCCCTCATCCGCACCACGGGAATCCAGTTCACCGACTACGATGTGCGCGTCGGTAAGAATTTCGGAGCCACGGACGAGTTCCTGTTCTCCCACTACTGCAACCTGCTGGTGGACGGCTCGGAGGACTACCAGCTCAAATACGACCTGCGCGACGCCAGCCGCGACGGCAGCCCGGTCGACCCCATCCAGACGAAATACGATTTCGATGGCAGGACCGTGCTGGAGCAGAAGAAAGTCACCACGGGCGACCTCCGCCTGATGGACGGCACGGTCTCCCTGGTGGATGCCACGGGCGATACGGCGGAGTTCGACAAGGGCGGCTCCGTGGAGGGTACCGTCTCCTTTGAGCGCTCCGAGAAGTCCGGCGCCTCCGCCGCCCGCACGCTGGCGGTGCTGCGCGATGCCGCCTCTGTGGGCGGGCTCGCCGTGAAAACCAGCGAGGGCACGAACACCCTGGACGTGGCGCAGGACAAGAAACTGACCATCGGCACGCTCTCCGGCACGGGCGACCTAGACAAGACCGGTGCCGGCACTGCGGAGGTGACGGGAGCCTTGACCCTCCAGGGCGACATCCGCGTGCACGAGGGCAGCTTCGTTTTCGGCAAGGATGCCACCATCTCCGGGGCCGTCTCGCTCACCGTGGATGGCGGCGTGATGAAAGGCAGCGGCACCTTTGCGGGCGTCACCGTGGACAACGGCGGCACGCTCATCGTGGGCAACTCCCCAGGCAGACAGTCCTACACGGGCGACCTCTCCGTGAACCTGGGCGAAATCGTCTTCGGCGTCTCCGGCTGGGACACCGCGGCGGATGAGGACAACGTCGGTTGGAGCTCCGGCACGTATTCCAACGTGGTGATGAACGGCAACTCCCTCACGCTGGGCGGTGACAGCATGATTCGCTTCGGCGTGGGCAACGGCGCCCTCGCCGCCCTGCTGGGCAGCGACAGCGGCACCGCGTTCTCCATGACCATTGCCACCGACATTGGCAATGGGGACTACTTCACCTCCGAGCTGCTGAAACAGCTTGCCGCGCAAACAATCTTCTACGTGACGGACGAGCTGGGCGCGGTCATCACCAACGATGCTGGACTCAACGCGGGCGATTCCCTCAACACCCGCATCACCGACCTGAAGTACAATCTGGTGGACGACACGCAGCTGTGCGTCTCTGGCGTATATTGGGCGGCGCCACCCGCCCCCGTCCCGGAACCCGCCACCGCCACGCTAGGCTTGCTGGCCCTGGTCGGACTCTGCGCCCGCCGCCGCAGGAAGTAGGGCTTGCCTTTCAAATCTTAAATCCTAAATCCCAAATCCGAAATCCTCAATTTCCCCGCCCATCCTCTCCTACAGTTTTCGGAATGCTGTTGTCAACCTGATATTTGAATTTTCGCGTAGTTTCGGGAAAAATCACGCCATGCCGAGCGCGGTCGCCACGCCGTGGCGGCAAAACCGAATCCCCTGAAACCCGCGCCGCATTTCAGTTTGCGGGGATGCCGCCCTCCTACAGCATTCCGAATACTGTATGCTTGTAGCTTGACAGGGAGCCACCTTTGTTTATAATCGATAAAAGGTAAAAATGAAAAGGACACTGACACTGCTGACGCTATTGGGAGCCATCGCCGCCGCACCACTGAACGCCACCGAACACTGGTGGGAAGGCGTTTCAATCAACAAGGAAACAAACCTTCTTGAGGGCGGATACACATCATACAAGCGCTCTCCAAGCATAGACTGGGACATGTGCTGGGCGGCCTCGGCTGCAAATGCGATTGCGTGGTGGCAAGACCGAGTGGAAGAAAATGGTGCTCTGATTATCCCGGAGGGAACACCGCGAGGATATGAAGTTTGGGAAAACATCCGTCTGTGGTGGAAAAACAAGGGAGGTTTTCCCGGGACAGCCATTCAACATTGGATGACTGGTTGGGAGGGGCTGTACTCCGTCGAGAGTTATGCCCTGACCGCACTTGAATCATCGGGTATTCGGCATAGCGGCTACTACAACCGTCTTGCCGGTGCCAATCTCAGCAGCTCAGACTACGGCAACTCATCCGGGGCAAATCATGAGCAGTACGAGGCCCACCCTGAGACGGATTGGCGCTACAAGTACAAATATACCATGATTCAAACGTATAGGTTCTTGTCTAGCAACGCCGAGAGTCCAGACAAAACCCTCTACCAATCAGCTTCCGAGAGAATCATCCAATACATGGATGACGACTATGCCGTGTTGTTCTCCACTCCTTCCCATGCAATGACGGTTTATGGGGTCAACGCAAATGAAGAGGGGCTGATAGACAAGTTCTATATATCAGACAACAACGATATAGGTGCAGCAAAAGGCAAGTACAGTGAACTTAGCATCTTTCCCTCTGACGAGAGTTCTGCAAACGGCCCTGGGCTAATGGACTCCAATTACTGGGGGAATTCTCATACAATTCGAGACATTTGCGTTTTGCGCACCACGGGCATCCGCTTCCTGGACTATGATGTGCGCGTTGGAAAGAACCTCGTGGATGATAATGAGTTCCTCTTCTCCCATTATTGCAACCTCATTGTGGACGGGGCGGAAAACTACGTGCTTCAATACGACTTGCGTGATGCCAGCGTGGATGGCAGCCCCGTGGAAGCCAAAAAGGTGGTGCCGTATACCGTGGACGAGGGAGATGGATTCACATCATATCATGAGCTCTACACTGACGAAGTGGTAACCACAGGTGACATGCTCCTGCAGGGTGGCCAGGTGACCCTGATTGATTGTGACGCAAAGCGCAAGGACCTGGACGGCGGCGGACGTATCGAGGGTGCTATCAGCTTTGAGAATTCAAAGGTGGCCGGAACCGACCGCACGCTGAAAGTGGACCGCACGGACACTATCGCCAGGGAAATCAACCTGAGCGCCACCAGCGGCACCAACACGCTGGAAGTGACCGAGGGCAACACCGCATCCTTCGGTACGCTGAGCGGCACGGGCGAACTGGACAAGACCGGCTTGGGCACCGCGGAGGTGACGGGCGCCTTGACGCTCCAGGGCGCCATCCGCGTGCATGAGGGCAGCTTCGTTTTCGGCAAGGATGCCACCATCTCCGGGAGCGTCTCGCTCACCGTGGATGGCGGCGTGATGAAAGGCAGCGGCACCTTTGCGGGCGTCATCGTGGATAACGGCGGCACCCTCATCGTGGGCAACTCCCCAGGTCGGCAGGAATACCTGGGCGACCTCTCCGTGAACCTGGGCGAGATCGTCTTCGGCGTGTCCGGCTGGGACACCGCGGCGGATGAGGACAACGTCGGCTGGAGCTCCGGCACGTATTCCAACGTTGTGATGAACGGCAACTCCCTCACGCTGGGCGGTGACAGCAAGATTCGCTTCGGCGTGGGCAACGATGCCCTCGCCGCCCTGCTGGGTAGCGACAGCGGCACCGCGTTCTCCATGACCATTGCCACCGGAATCGGCAACGGGGACTACTTCAAATCCGGCGTGCTGGATCAGCTCGCAGCCCAGACCATCTTCTACGTGACGGACGAGCTGGGCGCGGTCATCACCAACGATGCCGGACTCAACGCGGGCGATTCCCTCAACACCCGCATCACCGATTTGAGGTACGAGCTTGTGGACAACACGCAGCTGTGCGTCTCTGGCGTATATTGGGCGGCACCGCCCGCCCCCGTCCCGGAACCCGCCACCGCCACGCTCGGCTTGCTGGCCCTGGCCGGGCTCTGCGCCCGCCGCAGGAAGTAGCACTCGTTTGACAAACCCGTTCCACGCCCCGCCTGGCACACTGCCAAGCGGGGCGGTTTCTTTGGGCACGAGGAGACAGTGCGGGCGTAGAGGTTATTTTGAATTTTTGATTTAGAATTTAGTATTTAGGATTTGTTTGAGCGCATGCGTTGTGTGTATAAAGCCACCGCGCCCTTAGGGGCGCGGCTCTATTTCAAAATTGTAAATCGTCAATCGTAAATTGTAAATTCCCGGCGTTACGCCGGGAGCAGCCGCACCACCTTATCCGCCCTGGGCAGGGTGATGGTGACGCTGGTTCCGGTGCCCTCCTTGGAGGCGAAGGCGAGCGAGCCGCCGTGGTCCTTGATGATGCGGCGCACAATCAGGAGGCCGAGGCCGTTCCCCTTCTTCTTGGTGGAGCGGAAAGGCTCGTACATGGAGCCCATGACCTCGTGCGAGATGCCCGTTCCGGTGTCGCTGACGATGATGCGCACATCGGAGTCTGTGTGGGCGGTGGCGATGAAGATGCCGCCGTCGCTGCCGGGGATGGACTGGTAGGCGTTGCGGATGAGGTTGTAGAGGGCCTGGAAGAGCTGGTCGGGGTCGGCGGAGAGCTCCGGCTGGTGCGCGTCCAGCTCGGTGTGGACGGCGATGCCGCGCGGCGCGATCTCCGGGGTGAGGGTGGAGATGACGCGGTTGATGATGTCCGCGAGGTCCACGGGTTGGCGCTGCGGGCGCGTGGGGCGCATGGACTGCAGGAACTGGTGGAGCAGGGTGTCCAGGCGGCGGGTCTCGCCCAGCGCGTCCTCCAGCAGCGGGGCCACGCTTTCCCACTCCTGCGGCGGCAGCTTCTTGAGCTTGCGCTGGAGCAGCTGCAGGTTCAGGCCTAGGGAATTGAGCGGGTTGCCGATTTCATGCGCCACGGCGCTGGAGAGGTAGGTGAGCAGGTTCATCTGCTCCGCCTCGGCGTCCTCCTCGCCCTGCATGCGGGTTTCCGTGTCGTCGCGGATGAGCAGGAGGTACTCCGCGCCGTCTCCCACGGGGGTGATGAAGAAGTTGTAGTGGCGGGGCTCCGGGTAGTTGACCTGGAGGTCGCGGGTGACGGCCACGCCGCTGCCCTTGATGTCCTCCCAGCTGCAGGTGTTGCCCACCAGGGACTCGAAGGGCTGGGCCAGCAGCTCGTGCAGCGGGCTGGCGTAGATCTTGGCCGCGGCGCGGTTGGCGAGCCGCGCATGCCCGTCCGCATCGAAGAGGATGAGCCCGTCGCGCAGGGCGTCGAACACGTCTTGCAGCAGGCCCTTGTCGGAAGCCATGCGCAGAAAGATGCGGCGCAGCTCCTCCGTGCCCAGGCTGTCCAGGCGTTCCACAATCTTGCCTACGGTGTCCTTTTTCATGGCGGGTTCAGAAAGAAATTTCCAGCGTGGCGAAGTTGGCGGGCAGGGTGGTGCTCAGCAGGTGCGCCTCCGCATCGTACTCGCACGCAAGCTCGGCGCCGTCGCACACGGCGTGCGGCGCGGCGTCCCGAGGCAGGCCGTGCAGCGCGAACGCGAACTCCGTGCGGCCGTTGTCCAGGCTGCCGCTGCGCTCCGCGGAGAGCCGCATACTGCGCGCCTCCGCGTGGTAGCGGAACGTGTGCAGGCGGTACGCGCCGAAGCGTTCGGCATCCGGCCCGTCGCCGGCATCCTCGTACAGGCTGCTGGTTTCCTCCGTGTCGGGCGCCCACCACAAATCCAGCGTGCAGGGCGGCACGGGGAGCTCGCCCACGTACTGCTGCACGGGCCAGCGCGGGACGACGCAGCCGCCCTTCACCAGCACGGGAATGTGCGTGCGCACCACCGGGGTGACGAATTCCGCGTTGCTCACGGGCACGCGGTTGTCCGTGTGGTAGCAGTACCACGTGCCGGGCGGCACAAAGAGCTTCTGCTCCGCCTGGCCCTTGTAGTGCACGGGGATGACGTACAGGGCGTCGCCGAGGAAGAATTCCGTGCTGCGCCAGTACATGTCCGTGTTCTCATGGAGCATGAGCGCGAGGGAGCGGATGACGGGCGTGCCGTCGGCGTGGTAGCGGTGGAACTGGGTGTAGAGGTAGGGCAGGAGGCGGTATCGCGCCTCGATGGCCTCGCGCACCAGCCCCTCCACCTCCGCACCGAAGCACCAGGGCTCCTGGCCGCCGAACTCGCCGTTGTTGTGGTTGCGGAAGAACACGTGGAACGCCGCCATCTGCATCCACCGGCAGAACAGCTCCGGCGTGGGATGCCCCAGGAACCCGCCCGTGTCCGCCCCGCAGAACGACACCCCGCTGGCGCTCAGTCGCTGGATCATGAGGTTGGCCATCTGCAGGTTTTCCCAGTCGGAATCGTTGTCGCCCGTCCACGTGGCGGCCCAGCGCTGCAGGCCCGCAAAGCCGGAGCGGGAAAGCACGAACGGGCGCCGCTGCGGCGCGGCCTGCTCCATACCCTGCCGCGTGGCCTTGGCCATGCATTGGCCGTACACGTTGTGCGCCTTCAGGTGCGAGCAGGAGAAGCCGTCGAACGCGTGCCGCGTGTCGTCAGGGAACGTCTTGTCCGGGAACATCACCGGTTCGTTCATGTCCGTCCAGATGCCGCGCACGCCGTACTCCGCCACTTGGCGGTGGAACAGCCCCGCCCACCATTGCCGCGTGTCCTCCGACGTGAAGTCCGGGAAGTTGCACTCGCCGGGCCACACCGTGCCGCGCAGCAGCGCGCCGTCGTGGCGGCGGCAGAAGATGTTTCTTTCAAACCCGCTTTTCCAGACGTAGTTGTTGGGGTTGATCTTGATGCCGGGGTCCACGATGCAGACCACCTTGAATCCCTGCTCGCCGAGGCGGCGTATCATGCCGGGCGGGTCGGGAAAGTGGGTGCGGTCCCAGGTGAGGGCCTGGTATCGCTTCATGTGGTGGATGTCCAGGTGGATGGCGTCGCACGGGATGCGGCGCTTGCGGAACTCGGCGGCCAAATCGTTGACCACCTGCTCCGGGTAGTAGCTCCACTTGCTCTGGTGGTAGCCGAGTGTCCAGAGCGGCGGCATGGGCGGCAGCCCGGTGAGCCGCGTGTACAGGCTCACCGTCTCCAGCGCCGTGGCTCCCAAGATGAAGTAGTAGTCCATCACCCCGCCGTCCGCGCCGAACAGCAGGCGGTCGTCGCGCTCCTTGCCGAAATCGAAGTAGGAGCGCATGGTGTTGTCGAAGAAGATGCCGTACTGGCGCCCCTCGTTGAGGCACAGGAAGAACGGGATGCTCTTGTAGAGGGGGTCGCTCTGCGGTGTGAACTTGTAGTGGTCCGCGCCCCACATCTCCAGGCGCCGCCCGCGCAGGTTCAGCTTGCCCGGCTTGTCGCCCAGCCCGAAGAAGTGCGCCTCCGGCGGCATCTCCTTCTGCACCCACACGAAGTCGTCACCTGTGCGCTCGTTGAGGCGGTGGCCGAAGCCGTCCGCATCCGCGCACAGGCACACGCCATCCGCATCATAGAATTCCAGCCCGCTGTCGGCCTTGCGGATGTGCAGGGAGAGGCGCGGCGTGCGCACCTGCAGGAACTCCCCGCGGTCTTCCGCCTGGAGCTGCGGCGGTGCCGCGCGGTACTCCGGCGCCACCCCGTAGGTCGGGATGTTCTCGAACACCGGGCTGGTCACGTAGCGGCAGCGCACCAGCCCCTCCTCCAGGAAGGACAGCCGCAGCTTGCTGTGCGACAGCACCACCTCCAGCGTGTGCTGGGAAACCCACACCGTGCGCTCCACCTTCTGCCTGCTCATGGGCATGGGGGATTAAAGGGGAAAGGGGAAAAATCCTAACCGGGAGGCCACTGCATGGAGCGCCCGCCGATGATGTGGATATGCAGGTGCGGCACGGTCTGGCCGCCGTCCTCCCCGGTGTTGAGCACCGTGCGGAACCCGCTCTCCGCGATTCCCACAGCGCGCGCGATGTCGCCCACCTTCAGCATCAGGTGTGAGAGCAGCGCCGCATCCTCCGCCGTGGCGCACGTGATGTCCCGCAACGGCTTGCGCGGCACCAGCAGAATGTGCACAGGCGCGCTCGGCGATATATCACGGAACGCCACGCACATCTCGTCCTCGTACACCATGTCGGACGGTATCTCCTTGTCTGCTATTTTCTGGAACAACGTCTTTTCCATAGCACCCGCAAGCCTACCACAATTCCCGCGCCCGCGCAACAAAAAAGGGATGCGCCCGGTGTATCACTTTTTCCCTTTCTTCGCCTTGGCGGCAGGCTTTTTGGCGGCGGGCTTGCCGCCGGTGTACTGCTGCCAGTCCTCCATGGTGTTGCGGCTCTCCACGCTGGCGGGTCCCTGGAAGACGAGCTTGCCGCCCTTGTCCACAATCACGATGTGCGGCGGCAGGGCCAGCAGCGAGCCCGGGCCGCCCGCGTTCACCTTGTCGATGACGGGCACGCCGGCCGCGCGCATCTCGGTGTCGGTGGCGCCGGCAAAGGGTGCGTTGTACTTGTTGAGGAAGCCGAGGGCGGCCTCCGCGTTGTCCAGGTTGGTGAGCGTGACGAGCATCAGCTCCACATCGCCCCGGCGGCGCATCTCCTTGTAGAGGTCCACGTTCCCCGGCATGGTGCGGTGGCAATGCGTGCAGTTGGAGGTGGAGAACAGGAAGATGAAGTATTTGGCGTCCAGGTGGGGCTTGGCGGTGGTGTAGCACTTCACCTTGCCCAGGGCGCGCGCCATGGGCGAATGCGCCTTCCCGGTCTTCTTCTTGCCCTTGCCCTCCTGCTGCACGGCGGCGGCATCATCGGCGGGTTCTGCGGTATCCGCCGCGGTGGCGACGCTCCACGCCGCCAGGCACGGAACCAGCAACGATGCAATGAGATATGCTCGCTTCATACTCGCACCATACCACCCCCGACCCCACAAGTCAAACATGTTCGCCCCGCGCCACCGCGCGATCCTCACAAATTGTAAATTGTAAATCGTAAATTGTAAATCCCTCGTCATTCTTCCTTCTCACGAAGAAGGAAGATGGCGAGTATGGCCGTGACCACGGCCAAAATGCCGCATTGCCATTGGGGGGTGAGGCCGGCGGCCTTCATGGCGGCCTGCAGCACCACGGACATGATGCCCATGAAGCAGTCCACCAGATTGCCCGCGGCTATCACGTCGCCGCGCTTGTCGTTGTCCGCGCGGTCCTGGAGCCGCGCGTTGAGGGGGACGAGGTACCCTGCGGCGGAGAACCCGGTGAGGCAGAGCGCGGCGAAAAACAGCGGCTGGCCGTACGGGATGAGCGCCATGGCGGTGCAGCCGATGATCATGCCGAGGCCGCCGACGTGTGCAACCCACAGGCGGATGGCCTTGGCGCAGACGATGGATGCCACCAATCCGCCGGCGATGGCGCCGCCGCTGAGCCAGGCGAAGAGGATGGCGGAGTCCTTCTGCTGGCCGAGCACCTGCATGAAGTCGGCGGAGGATTCCACGGGGTTGGCCTCCGCGGCCATTTGCAGGACGACCAGCATCATGATGCCGGCGATGAACCAGAAATAGCAGATGCCGATTTCGCTGTTGCGGAGCACGCGCACGCGCCAGAGCATGCGCAGCTGGGTGAAGTGCTGCCAGAGCAGGCTCCACTCGAACGGGCGGGTGCTCTGCGGCTTGAAGCGCGGGATGGTGAGGCTGAGCAGGAACACCAGCACCGCACCGCCCGCGCAGCACGCGCACGGCACCGCAGCGGCCTCCCAGCCCGCGTCGCGCCCCCATTCCTTCAGCAGCATGTACACCACGGAGAGCGCGCCGATCTGCCCCACCAGCAGCGCCAGCATGGAGGTGATTTCCAGAATGCCGCTGGCGAACCCGATGTTCTCCGTGCCCACCATGTCCTTCACCAGCCCCTTCTTGGCGGGACTGAAGAACATCGCCTGGATGCAGAAGACGGTGAAGAACACCATCGCCACGGGCAGGCTGTGCATGAACAGGCCCGCCGTCATGCCCACCAGAACCACCACCTGCAGCAGAACCATGCTCTGCAGCAAGCGCGTCTTGCAATAGCGGTCCGACAGCCACCCCGCCAGCGGCGAGAACAGCACGAACGGCACCACAATCAGGATGGAGAGCGGGTATTGCAGCTCCGCCGCCATCCAGATGCCCAGCGCAATCAGGAGAAACTGAACCCCCTTCTCGTTGAGGGAGTTCATGCACTGGATGACCACCAGGCTCCAGAAGGCGCCCCATGGAGTCTTCCCGCGCGGCGCGTCCTGGGTGGGTTCAGCCATCAGTTCCAGCCCTGGTCTTCCATGAAGGCGGCGGCGTTCTTGTGCCCGGCCTGCGCGGCCTTGGTGATCCACTCGCGCGCCGTGAGCAGGTCCTGCGGCACGCCGAGGCCGTGGAAGAAGCAGCGGCCGTAGTTGTACATGCCGTTGGCGTTCCCGCCCTTCGCGGACTTCTCAAACGCCTCCGCGGACTTCACGGCATCTTGCGGCACGCCCTCGCCGTTGCGGTAGCAGAGGCCCACGTTGTTGAGGGCGGAGGCGTTGCCCTGCTGGGCGGCGCGGTTGTACCAGTAGAAGGCGGTCTCGTAGTCCTTGGGCACGCCTGCGCCGTCAAAGTAGCAGCCGCCCAGGTTGTTCTGGGCGTTGGCGTTCCCGTTCTCCGCGGCCTTGCGATACCACTGGGCGGCCTTGGTGGTGTCCTGCGGCACGCCGTGGCCGAAATCGCAGCACTTGGCCAGCATCAGCTGGGCCTCCGAGTTGCCCAGGTAGGCCTCCTGCAAGAACAGGGGTATGGCCTTCTCGTATTGCCCGGCGTTGTAGAGCGCCTGCGCCTCCCGCACGTTCGGGGATTGCGTGCTGCACGCGGCGAGCACCAACGCGGCGGCGAGTATGGATGCGTATGCTTTCATGACGGTTGGTTGTGGGTGGGTTGAATCAGGTTCAGGAGAGGGTGAGCAGGTAGCGCTCCGCGTCCAGCGCGGCGCGGCAGCCCATGCCCGCCGCGGAAATGGCCTGGCGGTACACGGCGTCGCCCACGTCGCCCGCCACGAACAGGCCGGGCGTCTTGGTGGCCGTGCTGCCGGGTTGCGACACGATGAAGCCCGCCGCGTCCACATCCGCCAGGTTGCCGATGAACTTGCTGTTGGGCTGGTGGCCGATGGCCATGAACACGCACTTCACCTCCAGCTCGCGCTCGGCACCGGTCTGCGTGTCCTTGAGGGTGACGGAGGAGAGCTCGCCCTCGGCATCCTTGTGGTAGGCGGAAATGGTGCTGTTCCAGAGGGGCTCGATTTTCTCGTTCGTGAGCACGCGCTGCTGCATGGCCTTGCTGGCGCGCAGCTGGTCGCGCCGGTGGATGAGGTACACCTTGGACGCGAACCGCGTGAGGAAGGTGGCCTCCTCGCACGCGCTGTCGCCGCCGCCCACCACGCACACCGGAACGTCGCGGTAGAACGCGCCGTCGCACGTGGCGCAGGCGGTCAGCCCGTGGCCGATGAGCTCCTTCTCGCCCTCGATGCCCAGGTAGCGCGCGGCCGCGCCCGTGGCCACGATGACGGCCTGCGCCTTGTACGCACCGCCGGACGTGGTGACCACGAACAGCCCGCTGCACGCCTCCTGTGTGACGGAAAGCACCTCCTCAAAGGCGAACCGCGTGCCGAATTTCTCCGCCTGCTGGCTCATGTTGAACATGAGCTCCGGCCCCATGATACCCTCCGGGAATCCGGGAAAGTTCTCAATCTCCGTGGTGGTGGTCAGCTGTCCGCCGATTTGACCGCCCGTGAACAGCAGCGGCTTCAAATCCGCGCGCGCGGCATAGATGGCCGCGGTGTACCCCGCAGGCCCGCTGCCGATGATGATGAGTTTCTCTGCGTCGTCCATATCTACCTATATTCTACCACACCCCGCCCCCCGCGAAAAGTCAAAAACGCTACGCTGTTTCCGCGCGCCGATTTGGGATGTATTGGCTTAGCCAATACATCGGGGGCAGGACTGGACCCAGTGGTTGGGGGAGATTTCCTGCATGGGGGGACGGATGGTGAGGGTGGCGGGGTCCACGCCCATGCGCTGGCAGAAGCGGCAGCCTTGCACGTGTTCCGCCAGGGCGGCCACGTTTCCGGGGATGGCGGGTAGGTGGGATTTGCGGGCGTAGGCGGGGCGGGGCATGGATGCCAGCAGGGCGCGGGTGTAGGCGTGCCGCGGGTTGGCCAGCAGCTCCGCCGTCTCCGCGCTCTCCACAATGCGCCCGGCGTACATCACCGCCACGCGGTCGCACATTTGCGCCACCACGCCCATGTCGTGCGTGATGAGCAGGGTGGAGGCCCCGTTCTCCCGCTGGAGGTCGCGCAGCAGGCCGAGCACCTGCGCCTGCACGGTGACATCCAGCGCGGTGGTCGGCTCGTCCGCAATGACGAGGTCCGGCTTGCAGGCGATGGCCATGGCGAGGACGACGCGCTGGCGCATGCCTCCGGAGAGCGTGCCGGGGTATTCGCGCGCGCGCTGTTCGGCATCGGGAATGTGCACGCGCTCCAGCAGGCGCACGCTTTCCCGCCACGCCTCGCCGGCATCCATACTGCGGTGCAGCATGAGGGTTTCCGCAATCTGGGCTCCGATGGTGTGCACGGGGTTGAGCGCCTTCATGGGCTCTTGGAAAATCACGCCGATACCGCCGCCGCGCACCTCCTGCAGGCGGCGCGGCGCCATTTGCAAAACGTCCTCTCCGTTGAAGAGCACCTGCCCGCCGAGGATGCGCCCGGCGGGGTTGGGCAGCAGGCGCACCACGCTCATGGCGGTCACGCTCTTGCCGCATCCGCTCTCCCCCACCAGCCCCACGCATTGCCCGCGCGGCACGGTGAGCGACACGTCGTCCACGGCGGTCAGCAGGCCGTCCTCCTCCGCAAAGGCTGCGGTGAGGTGGCGGATGTCCAGGACATTGGGGGTGTTCGAGCTCATGGGTTCATGATAGCGGTGGAATTAGGATTAGGAGTAGGAGTAGGATTAGGAAGATTTGGAGTGTCTTCCGGCAGGGGGATGACGATGTCCTGTTCCGGGAAGGAATCGCCGTGGTGGCGGGCTCTCAGGGTTTCGCGCTTCACGTCTTCGTCCACCCAGTAGAGGTGGCTGTCGAGCGGGTCGTAGTGGCGCGGCGGGCAGAAGCGGCACTCCGGCTCGTCCGGCCAGCGCAGCCAGCGCCATTGCGCGAAACGCCAGTACGACGAGGTCCACCCCGGCACCCAGGCCGCGGTGTCGGCAATGAGCTGCTGCAGGCGGTGGTGGGCGGCCACGGCCTCCTCCTCCGTTCCGGCGTGCTGTGCGGCCATGATGGCGCGGTCCAGCGCGGGGTCGGCGGTTCCGGTGATGTTGTTGGTCCCGGTGACGGGTGAGCCGTCGGCGTGGCGCGCGTTGGTGGAGAGAAAGGCGGACATGTCGGCCGGCAGCGGCGGCTGGAACGACCACGACCAGATGGCCGCGCTGTACCGCCGCTCGCGCACCTTCTGGAAGAACACGGTGTCGTCCATCTGCTCCAGCCGCAGGTCGAGCCCGCAGGCGGCGGCGTCCTGGCGGAGCATGTTCATGCAGTTGGCGTACTGGGGGTCGATGCGCGAGCTGACGACCACCTGCAGGCGGGTGCCATCCTTCTTGCTGAGGATGCCGTCCTTGCCCTCCACGGTGAACCCTGCGCGCGCGAAGTGCTCGCGTGCGAGCTGAGGGGAGTACGGGAGCGCCTGGATGGTGGAGTCCGTGTACTTGCCGAACCCGCGGAAGTACGAGCCGGCGCGGTCGAAGTCGCCGCGCAGGATGGTGTCGATGACGTGGCGGATGTTGAGCGCGTGGTGGAACCCGAGGCGCATGTCGCGGTTGTCGAACGGCGCGGCGGAGCAGTTGAGGTGGAATCCGAAGCTGTTGCGGGGCCAGATGTTGCTGAAGCGCACGCGCTGGATGAACCCGCGGCGCACGGCGTCGATCTCCAGCCCCTCGTACCAGAAGTCGGCGTCGCGCGCGGAGAAGGCGTCGATCTCACCCACGCGGAAAAGCTCCTGAATCTTGGCGGGCTCGTTGATGAAGGAGTAGGTGATGCGGTCCACGTTGCAGGAGTGGCGCGTGTACTTGCGGTCCGCCGCCCACCAGTCCTGCACACGGCGCATGGTGATGCGGTGCCCCATCACCAGCCCGGCGGGGTCCAGCGCGTATCCGCCGGTGGTGGGTGCCGCGCGCCACTGGTAGCGCGTGGGGTAGTCCGGCCCGAACTCCGCGTAGAAGGCCGTGCATTCCGCCCCCGCCGCGGCCGCGAAGTGCGGCGCGTACGGGCGCGCCGCGACGAGCGTGACGGACACCAGGTGGTCGCCGTAGATGGTGATGCGGGAGAAGTTGCCCAGGTACTCGCCCTTGGAGACGCTTTCCACGCTGTACGGGGAGGTGCGCACGAAGAGCGCGGTCAGGATGTCGCGCGCGGTGAGGCTGCGCCCGTTGGAGAAGCGCGCCGCCTCGTCGATGTGGAAGTACACCGTGCGCCCGTCCTTGGCCACGGCCCAGCGGTCCGCCGTGCCGGGGATGATGCGGTCCGTGCCGGGGTGGATGCGCACCAGCGGCAGCCTGATGTCGTCGTACAGGTACAGGCGCATGGGGTTGTTGCTGCCGGGGCCGATGGGGCGCAGGGTGTCCGGGAAGGATTTCTGGATGGCGAGCCGCAGGGTGCCGCCCTTGACGGCGTGCGGGCTGCCCAGCTCCGGCTCGTTCGCGCCGTTCTGCCACGTCAGGTCGCGCGGTATGTCGCCCGCGGTGCGGTAGGTCAGGTAGTCGCCCTCGCCGCGGCGCTGCAGCAGGGCGCACACGCTCTGCGCCGCCGCCAGCGCGCGCGCCTGGGCCGCGGCGTAGGCGTCGCCGAGAGGCAGGGGCGTGGCGCATGCGTCCAGGGCCTCCGCCAGCTCCGCGGCGCTGGCTTGCAGCTGGCGGTCGATGTATTGGCGCACCTCGGCGTTCCAGCGCTCGGCGAAGTCGGCGGGGAAGGCCTCCGGCATGTGCCACGTGCGCATGTAGTCCGGCACGTCCTGCGCCTGCGCGAAGGGCTGGGGCATGGAATCCTCCGGCGGGGCCTGCCATTCCGCGCCGCCGCGCGCGCCCCTCCCGCACCCGCAGAGCAGGAGCGCGAGCAGCGCCCACAACAGGGGCTTGATGGTGGCGTGCCTATTCATAGCGTGTGAGTTCTCGCGGGTCGTAGGCCTCCCTCACGGCCTCGCCGATGAATGTGACCAGCAGCAGCACCGTCACCAGCGCGCAGAACGCAGAGGTCACCACCCACGGGCACGACAGTTTCGCCAAACCGTCGCTGAGCAGGCGTCCCCAGCTGGCGTAGGTTTCCGGCAGACCGAATCCCAGGTAGTCCAGCGAGGTGAGCGAGAGGATGACGGCGGCCACGCTGAAGGGAACGAGGGTGACGATGATGCTGACGAGGTTGGGCAGGATGTGGCGGCGCATCACATAGAAGGTTCCGGCGCCCATGGTGCGGGCGGCGGCCACGAAGTCGCGCGTCTTCTCCCGCATGGTGGCGGTGCGGATGAGGTAGGTCATCTGCATCCATCCGAACGCGGCCATCAGCCCGAGCGTGAGCACCAGCCCGCGCAGGTCCGCCGGCACCAGCCCCGACAATATCATCACCACGAACAGGAACGGCAGCTGCGAGACGATTTCAATCACGCGCTGCGTGAACAGGTCGAACCGCCCGCCCAGGTAGCCCATGAGCATGCCCAGCGTGAGCCCCACCGCGTAGATGACCGGCAGGTAGAACAGAGCGGCCTTGATGTTCACCTGCAGCCCGCCGTACAGGTAGGCCAGGATGTCCGCGCCCTGGCTGTTGGTGCCCAGCAGGTGGCCGCCCGTGAGCGGCGGCGCGGGGTGGTAGTACACGCGGCAGTAGTCCGCGGGTGCGGTGGCGTTCAGGAAGTCCTGCAGGGTGCCGCCGCCGGAGTAGCTCTCGTCCTGCGGCTCGCCGCTGCGGAGGTGCGCGGAGTAGACCTCTTGCCCGTCGGCGGCCCAGCCCTGCGTGAAGCCGTCGGGCTTGCCGTCGCGGAAGCGCTGGCGCAGGTGCATGGTGCCGTTGGGGTGGAATCGGCATGCCAGCCCGTTGTAGCGCGTGGCGCCGTCGGGCTCGTAGAGGCGGCCGTCGCGGTACACCAGCGGCTCGCGCGGGAACGGCGCGGCGTCCATGGTCGGCTCGTACGGCACGGGCGGCATCACCACGCATTCCGCGGCGCCGGGAAGCCCCCGCTCCGCGGCCAGCTTCATCTTGCGGTAGTCGGCCTCCGCCAGCCCGTCCGCCCCCTGCACGCCGAAACGCGAGCCGGGGATGACTGCGCGCGTGAACGCGGGGAAGCACCACTCGCCATCGTACTTGACCGCCAGCGCGCGATGCCCCACCAGGCACTGGTCCAGCGCCGCCAGAAGAACAACGCCCACCAGGAGCAGCATGGAGACGTACCCGCGCCGCATCGCCTTGAACCGCCGCCAGCGCTTCGCGCGCTGCGGGGTCACGCGCACGCCGCGGCTGCACAGCAGGAACACCCCGCCCGCGAGCAGCGCCAGCATGCACAGCCAGCCGAACCAGTGGAACGCGCCGTCCGCCGCCAGCCACGGGCAGTATTCCGCCGCGCACCGCAGCAGCGGCACCTCGCGGCTGCAGGTGAATCCCCACGACACCGTGGGTATCTGCCAACCGCAAAGCTCCGCCCACCCGCCGGCAACCGCCGCCAGGATGAGCAGGAACGCTGTCGTGTTCTTCTTCATTGGAACTTCACGCGGGGGTCGATGCACGCCACCAGGATATCGGAAAGCAGGTTGCCGATGATGATGAGCACGGATGAGAGCAGCAGCGTGCCCATGATGAGCGAGTAGTCCTTATCCATGAGCGCCTGGAAGCTCAGCAGCCCGAAGCCCTGGATGTCGAACACGCGCTCGATGAGCAGCGAGCCTCCCACCACCGTGCACACCACCCCGCCCAGGTTGGAGGCAATCGGGATGACCGAGTTGCGGAACGCGTGCCGCCACACCGCCTGACGGAACGTCAGCCCCTTGGCCACCGCCGTGCGCACGTAGTCCGCGCCCAGGTTGTCCATCAGGTTGTTCTTCATCATCATGGTGGTCATGGCGAAGGTGGACACCACGTAGCAGAGCAGCGGCAGCGCGGTGTGGCTCAGCAAATCCCGCACCTGCTCCCAGAACGGCATGCCCTCAAAGCCGGGGCTGGTCAGCCCGTACAGCGGGAACCACTCCAGCCGCGCTCCCAGGAACACCAGCAGAACCGCGCCCAGCGCAAAGCCGGGCACCGCGTAGCCCGTGAAGATGAGGACGCTCGTCAGGCTGTCGTACGCGCTCTTGTGTCGCACGGCTTTCACCACCCCCAGCGGGATGCTCACCAGGTACGTGATCAGCGCACCAAGCAGACCCAGGTACAGCGACACGGGCAGGCGCTCCAGCATCATCGCCGCCACAGGCTCGTTGTATTTGTAGGAGCGCCCCAGGTTGCCCTCCAGCACGCCGTCGAACACCTTTCTGTACGCCACCGCCCGCCATTGCCGCAGCGCGGGGGAAGCCTCCTGCCGCGCGATGGCGGCGGGGTCCGCCACATGGTGGCGCTCCGCCCAGCGCAGCGCGCGCTCGTGCGGGGATTGCAGCTCCAGCCGCCAGCCCTCGCGCTCCCACCACTCCGGCGCGTCCACCCGCGCGGAATCTCCCTCGCGGCGCACGTTCACGATGGCGGAATGCCCGTTCGCGCGGACCACCGCCAGCTCCGCGGTGTTGTTGTCCGTCAGTTCCGCCTTGGCCACCTGCACGCGGCGCGGCAGCGCGCCCAGCCATTGCAGGTAGCCCGTCAGCATCGGTTCCTGCAAGTTGAACATCTCCTCCAGCCGCTCAAGCTCGTCGTCGCTCACCGCCTTGCCCGCGCCGCTTGTGGCCTTGCCGCCAGACAGCGCGCTCATCGCCTGCTCCTGCAGGATGCGCTCCACCGGCCCGCCCGGCACCAACCGCGTCAGGCAGAACACCAGAAACGTCACCCCTACCAGCGTCACCGGTATCAGCATCAAGCGCCTGATGATATAGCCCCACATCCCTCTCTCCACGCATTGTAGCAAACAATCCCCGCTGTGCAAGGTTTTACGCATGCAAATCATTCAAAGGCCCGTCTGGCAGCATGCCAGACGGGCCTTGGTAATTTTCGCGGCGTACGCCGCCTAACTTACAAAATCGTCAATTGTAAATTGTAGATTGTAAATTATTCGGTGGGCATGCCCTGCTGCTGCATCTGCTGAAGCATCTCAGGGGTGAGCTGGATGGGCATGGCGGGAGCCTGGCCCTTCTGGATATCGGTCACCTCCAGGGTGAAGATGAGAGTCTCGTTGGGGCCGATGGGGCCGTGGCCCTCGGGGCCGTAGGCGAGGTTGCCGGGGATGGCGATTTCCCACTTGGAGCCGACGGGCATGAGCTTGAGGGCCTCGCTGAAGCCGGGAACCACGCCCTCCAGCGGCATCTCGATGGGTTCCTCGCTGGAGTCGAACTCGGAGCCGTCGGTGTGGGTGCCGCGGTACTTGACCATGGCGACGGCATACTCGCCGTGCTCCTTGGGGTCGAACTTCTTGCCCTCGCCCTTGGTGATGACGCGGTACATGAGGCCGGAATCGGTCTTGACCACGCCGTCCTTCTTGGCGAACTCAGCCATGAAGGCCTCGCCCTTCTTGCCGTTTTCCTCGGCCACCTTGGCCTGGCGCTCCTGCAGGGTCTGCTGGAAAGCCATCATGGCGGCGCGCAGGTCGTCCTCGGAAAGCGTGGGCTTCGTGCCCCGGATGCCATCCTTGAACGCCTGGACGAGCGTGGCGTCGTCGAAGTCCTCCACCACGATGCCGGGTGCGGCGGCGGAGAATTCCTGGGCGGTCTTGTAGCCCACGATGTAGGAGAGGGCCTTCTTCACCTGCTCCGGGGAGACGGAGGGAGCGGCGGGTTGCGCGGCGGGCGCGGCCGGGGCTGCGGGGGCTGCGGGTGTATCCTGGGCGGTGGCGGTGGCCATGGCGGCCAGCCCTGCGAGTATCATTGCGTACTTGGTCTTCATGGTAATGAGGGGAAGGGGGGTGTTAGAAGCTGTCCTCTGCGGAGATGGCGGGCTTGTCGCTTCCAGGCGCGGCATCCGGCTTGGGTGTTTCCAGGATGGTGTCGCTGTCGGGCGAGGTCTGGCCCTTGTCGTCCGG
>JAUNNT010000018.1 GCA_030531305.1 Akkermansia sp. | reverse complement strand
AGCCACGGAGAACCTACCACAAAAAATCAACTGGGTACTATGTACTAGGTACTATTTTGAAAATTACGCCCTTTCATTTTCCGCAGAAAAAGGCAGTTTAGGCTTGAAAAAGTTGGGGCGGGGGTATACAATCGCGGCGCGCGGGCGGGCATGTGAGTTCCCGCATGCGGCAAATCTGCTTATGAAGACGACCAAGACTTTAGAATTCCCCGACGCGACGGGCTGCGGGGCGGCCTATTTGGAGAACGACGCCGATGAGCGGGGCGAGCTTGTGACGCTGAACGTGGGGCCCTCCCACCCGGCCACGCACGGCGTGTTGCGCCTGAAGCTGGTGGTGGACGGCGAGGAAATCGTCTCCTGCGACCCCGTCATCGGCTACCTGCACCGCGGAATGGAGAAGATTGCGGAGAACTGCCACTACAACCAGTTTGTGACGTACACGGACCGCATGGACTACCTGGCGCCGATGAGCAACAACATCGCCTACGCCTGCGCGGTGGAGAAGCTGCTGGGCTGGGAGCTGCCGGAGCGCGGGCAGGCCATCCGCGTGCTGTGCAGCGAGCTCTCCCGCATCTCGTCCTGCTTCCTGGGCACGGGCGTGTACGCCATGGACACCGGCGCCATGACCGTGTTCCTGTACGCCTTCGAGGAGAAGGAGCGCGTGCACAACCTGTACGAGAAAATCTGCGGCGCGCGCTTCACCTCCAGCTACACGCGCATCGGCGGCATGACCCGCGACCTGCCGAAGGGCATCGAGAAGGAAATCCTGGACTTCTGCGACAGCGCGCTCAAGACCGTGGACGAGATGGAGCGCCTGCTGCTGCACAACAAAATCTTCATCGACCGCCTGGTGGGCGTGGGCGTGATTCCGCGAGAGATGGCGCTGCAGTGCGGCATGACCGGCAACAACCTGCGCGCCAGCGGCGTGGAGCGCGACCTCCGCAAGACCAACCCCTACCTGGGCTACGAGAACTACGAGTTCGACATCCCCGTGGCCAAGGAGGGCGACTGCTACGCCCGCTTCCAGGTGCGCATGGAGGAAATCCGCCAGTCCGTGCGCATCATCCGCCAGGTCATCAAGAACATGCCCGGCGGCCCCATCTGGGTGCAGCTGGACAAGGGCATCCTGCCGCCGAAGCAGGACGCGATGACGGGCATGGAGGAGCTTATCCGCCAGTTCATGGTGAGCACGCAGTGCGTGAACGCGCCGGAGGGCCAGGTGTATTTCGCCGCGGAGAACCCCAAGGGCGAGCTCGGCTTCTTCCTGGACTCCAAGGGCGGCGGCATTGCCAACCGCCTGAAGATGCGCAGCCCGTCCTACTGCACGCTGTCCATCCTGCCGCACCTGCTGCCGGGGCACCTGGTGAGCGACATCGGCGCCATCCTGGGCTCGTTCGACTTTGTGCAGGGCGAATGCGACCGCTAACAAGAAACCACCAAAACCACCTTACATACCATGTCTGAGAAACCTGATGCCATCGACCGCTTGGCGGTCACGGAACCCTCCCCCGGCGAGAAGCACTTCCCGAAGTTCGAGGTGACGCCGGAGCTGACCGCGGAAGCGCGGGAGTACGTAGCGCAGTACCCGGAAGGCAAGGAGCAGTCCGCCATCCTTCCCCTCGTGCACCTGGTGCAGGAGAAGTTCGGCTTCATCACCCCCGCCGCCGTGGAATGGATTGCGCAGGAATGCAAGAGCACGCCCATCCACGTGGACGGCGTGGTCACCTTCTACCCCGGCATCCACCGCCGCTGCCCCGGCAAGTACCACTTCCGCGTCTGCCACACCATCGCCTGCGCCATGAGCGGCGGCGAGGAGCTCATTGAGCACATCTGCAAGAGAATCGGCGTGAACGCGGCGGACATGGGGGAAATCGACCCCATGCTGGTGAGCGAGGACGGCCTGTTCAGCATCGAGCCGGTGGAATGCCTGGCCAACTGCGGGTTCGGGCCGAACGTGATGGTGAACGACACCCTGCACTCCCAGATGACCCCGGAGAAGGTGGACGCCCTCATCGATGAACTCAAGAACAAGTAACCCTTTGCGAACATGAGCGAGATTACCTACTTACCCGGACACGAGCCGCACCCCAGGGAGACCCGCCGCATCTTCCGCAACATCGACAGGGCGGGCTACAACCCGTCCATCGACTGCTTTATTGCGGACGGCGGCTACGAGACCCTGAAGAAGGCCATCCAGATGAAGCCGGAGGACGTGATAGCGGAGGTGAAGAAGAGCGGCCTGCGCGGCCGCGGCGGCGCAGGTTTCCCCACCGGCGTGAAATGGACCTTCATCCCCAAGGGCAACACCAAGCCCGTGTACCTGGTGTGCAACTGCGACGAATCCGAGCCCGGCACCTTCAAGGACCGTTTCGTGGTGCACCAGGACCCGCACCAGCTCATCGAGGGCCTCGTGATTGCATGCTACGCGGTGCAGGCGCACTTTGCGGTCATCTACATGCGCGAGGAGTTCCCGGAGGGCGCCAAGATTGTGCGCCAAGCCATCCGCGAGGCGGAGGAGCACGGCTTCCTCGGCCAGAACATCCTGGGCAGCGGGTTCGACCTGAAGCTCATCCTGCACCGCGGCGCCGGTGCCTACATCTGCGGTGAGGAAACGGGCCTCATCAACTCCATCGAGGGCGTGCGCCCCTACCCCCGCATCAAGCCCCCCTTCTTCCCCGCAGCCATCGGCCTCTACGGCTGCCCCACCATCGTCAACAACGTGGAATCCCTCTGCCAGGTGCGCCAAGTCATGATGCGCGGCGCGGAGGCCTACGCCGCGGAAGGCGCCCAGCGCTCCCCCGGAACCCGCATCATCGGCGTGTCCGGCGACGTGAAGCGCCCCGGCTACTATGAAATCGTGTCCGGCTCCATGACGTACGGCGAGCTGCTGTACGACGTGTGCGGCGGCCCGAGGGACGGGCGCAAGTTCAAGGCCATCATCCCGGGCGGCGCATCCGCCAAGGTGATGCGCTGCGACGAGGTGCTGAAAGCCAAGAACCCTGACGGCTCCGTGAAGGAGATGAGCGTGTTCGACATCCCGCTGGACCTGGACTCCATCGCCCAGCACGGCTCCATGAGCGGCTCCGGCGGCGTCATCGTGATGGACGACTCCCGCAGCATGCCGAAGATGCTCAACAACCTGAACCGCTTCTTCGCGTGGGAATCCTGCGGCCAGTGCACGCCGTGCCGCGAGGGCAACCCGTGGATGTACAAGCTCTCCACGCGCATTTGCGAGGGCAAGGGCGCGCCGGAGGACGTGGACCTCCTGAAATCCGTGGCCGACAACATCTGCGGGCGCACGGTGTGCGCCTTCGGCGAGGCCTGCAGCTGGCCCACCCAGGCCTTCACCACCAAGTTCCGGGAGGAATTCCTGGCACTCACCAAACCCATCAACGCCGCCAAGCCCCACAACCCGGAGACCGCCGCGGCTCAAAAGTTCCTCACCCGCGAAGACTAACCTTTCACTAGAATGAGCACTCAACCCGCAATCCTGCCGAAAGACGAGGCCGCCGCTGAAGGCAAGGTCAACGTCCAGATCAACGGCAAATGGTACCGCTTCCCCAAGGGCACGCGCATTGCCGACGCCTGCAACTCCGTGGGCGCGCACGTGCCGTGCTTCTGCTACCACCCCAAGCTCTCCATTGCCGGCTCCTGCCGCATGTGCCTGGTGGAACAGGGCATGCCCCCGCGTCTCGCACCCGGCGCGGAACCCGTCTACAACGCCGACGGCTACCAGACCATCAGCTGGATGCCCCGCGCCATCATTGCCTGCGCCAACACCGTGGCGGAGAACATGGGTATCCGCACGGACAGCCCGCTCACGCAGGACGCGCGCCGCGGCGTGCTTGAGTTCCTGCTGACCAACCACCCGCTGGACTGCCCGATCTGCGACCAGGCCGGCGAGTGCAAGCTGCAGGAGTACACCGCGGACTACGGCCGCGGCACCCACCGCTTCACGGAGGCCAAGATCAAGAAGGGCAAGAACATCTCCATCGGCGAGCGCGTGAACCTGGACCAAGAGCGCTGCGTGCTCTGCCGCCGCTGCGTCCGATTCATGAAGGAAATCGTCGGCGAGGAAGTCCTCGGCGTCGTGGGCCGCGGCGGCCACAACGCCATCGCCTGCCACCCCGGCAAGCGGCTGGACAGCAACTACTCGCTCAACACCACGGACCTCTGCCCCGTGGGCGCCCTCACCAGCAAGGACTTCCGCTTCAAGATGCGCGTGTGGTTCCTCAAGAGCACGCCCACCATCGATGTGAACTGCGGCACCGGGACCAACATCAACATCTGGACCCGCGAGCAGCAGGTCTACCGCATCACCCCGCGCCAGAACGACGAGGTGAACTCCTGCTGGATGCCGGACAACCACCGCCTGAACTACAAGTACATCAACGCGGACACGCGCCTGCTCCACCCGCTCGTGCGCACGGACGCCGGCGCGCCCCAGCGCAAGGCCGCCATGGAGCCCACACTCAACATGGTCTCCACGCAAATCAGCAAGTGCGACGCCGACCAGATCGCCGTCGTGGCCTCCGCCCGCATGACCAACGAGGAACTCTACCTCACCCGCCAGCTGGTGGACCTGCTGGGCATCACCAAGTACGACGTGGTGCCGCGCAGGGGCGAGAGCGACAACATGCTCATTGCCGAGGACCGCAACCCCAACACCACCGGCTCCAAGCTCATCCTGGGGCGCGACGGCTCCGGCCTGCAGAACATCTTCGACGGCGTGCGCAGCGGCGCCATCCGCGCCCTCATCGTCCTGAACGAGGACGTGGTGGCCGCGGGGCTCTCCGAGGACGACCTGAAGGGGCTGGACTACCTGCTGTGCGTGTCGCACAACGTGGACGGCACCACCCCGCACGCGGACGTGGTGCTGCCGGGCACCACCTTTGCGGAGAAGTACGGCACGATGATCAACGTCACGGGCCGCATCCAGCGCCTGAACCGGGCCATCGAGCCGCTGGGCAAGGCGATGGACACCTGGGAAATCCTGCGCTACCTGCTGGTGCGTTTCGGGTGCGACAACGAGATGATCACCGCGTGCCCGAGCGCGCGTCACCTGTTCGACCTGCTGGCGGGCGAGTACGAGCCGCTGCAGGGGCTGACCTGGGGCGCCATCGGCAACCAGGGCAGGCAGGTTATCGAAACCGGGGTGACCATCCCCCTCATCGAGCGCGAGAAAGCCAAGAAGTAAAACCCCTCACTTAGCTACAGACTATGGAAACAATCATCAAATGGTGGGACGGTCTCATGAGCAACGAGATCTGGTTCTACAGCCTGACCACGGTGGCCAAGCTGGTGCTCATGTTCGCCGTCATCCTGGCTTTCGTTGTCATCTCCGTGTGGATCGAGCGCCGCGTGGCCGGCTGGATCCAGGACCGCCCCGGTCCCAACCGCGCGGGTCTTCCGCTCTTCCTGCTGAAGCGTATCGGCAGCAAGCAGCAGCAGCCCCTCAAGAACTTGCTGCAGTTCTTCGGCGTGCCGGAGACATGCTGGATCGCCAAGCTCTGCAAGTGGCTGCGCTTCGACCGTGAAATCCCGCTGCTGGGCCTCATCCAGCCCTGCCTGGACGGCGGCAAGCTCTTCCTGAAGCAGGAAACCACGCCGGACTACGTGCGCCGCCTGTACTTCATTGCGGCGCCCATGCTGGTGCTGGGCCCGCCGCTGGTGGCGGCGGCCGTGGTGCCGTTCGCCTCCCATGTGGACACGTGCTACGGCACCATCCAGATGTGCGTGGCCAACCTGAACATCGGCCCGCTGTGGATATTCGCCATCTCCGGGCTTTCCGTGTACGGCCTCACGCTGGCCGGCTGGTCCTCCAACTCCAAGTTCCCGTTCATCGGCGGCCTGCGCGCCACCGCCCAGCTCATCTCCTACGAGGTGGCCATGGGCCTGGCCATCATCCCGCTCCTCATGATCTTCGGAACCCTCAATCTGCAGGACATCGTGCAGTACCAGGCCGACAACGGCTGGACCCTGCTGCCCGTCTGGGGCGAGGGCCTGGGCATCGAGCGCTGGGCGCTCATGCTGCCGCTGCTCATCAGCTTCGTGGTGTTCGTGACCTGCGTGTTCGCGGAGGCCAACCGCACGCCGTTCGACATGGCGGAGTGCGAGACCGACCTCGTCGGCGGCTACCACACGGAGTACTCCTCCATGAAGTTCGCCTCGTTCTTCATGGGTGAATACGCCGCCATGGTCATCGGCTCCGCGGTGGTGGTCACCCTCTTCCTGGGCGGCTGGTCCGTGGGCTTCGGCGCGGATGCCGCGCTGGCGTCCTACAGCGGCTGGCTGGCGGTGCTCTGCCAGTTGATCGCCTTCCTGGTGAAGCTGCTCGCCTTCATCTTCTTCTTCGTCTGGGTGCGCTGGACCCTGCCCCGCTTCCGCTGGGACCAGGTCATGAAGCTCGGCTGGCTCGTCTTCCTCGAAGTCACCGTCGCCAACATCTTCCTCACCGCGGCCATCCTCTATTTCGTCAAGTAACCACCTTTCCCCCATGTCCTACATTCACATCAAACGACCCAAGTTCTCCATCCTGGACAAGATATACGTGGTGGAGCTGGTAAAGGGGCTTGCCCTCACCTTCAAGCACCTGGCGCTCTCCGTGTGCCACAAGAGCCGCGGGCGCGACGACTTCAACAGCCACGGCATCGGCGTGTGCATGGAGTTCCCGGAAACGCGGTGGGACGAGCGCCTGCCGGAGTACTACCGCGGGGCGCCCACGCTGGTGCACGGGGAGGACGGCCGCGAGCGCTGCGTGTCCTGCCAGCTCTGCGAGTTCATCTGCCCGGCGCGCGCCATCCGCGTGGTGCCCGGCGCGGTCTCGCCGGACTCCACCTGCCAGAAGCAGGAGAAGGCGCCGGCGGAGTTCGAGATCGACATGCTGCGCTGCATCTACTGCGGCATGTGCCAGGAGGTCTGCCCGGAGCAGGCCATCTTCCTCTCCAAGGAGTACCTCATCACGCCCACGGACCGCAGCCAGGCCGTGCGCAACAAGGAGACCCTCTACCGCCTCGGCGGTACCCGCAAGGGCCTCGTCAACAAATGGAACGAACACAAATAATCACCTGCCATGACTGAAACCATCCTTTTCTACGTGTTTGCGGTGCTGGCCGTCATCTTCGCCATCGGCGTGGTGGCCTTCCGCAACCCTGTGACCTCCGCCATGAACATGGCGCTCTGCTTCGCCGCCACGGCGGGCATCCTCTTCGGGCTGGGCGCGCAGTTCCTGGGTATTGTGCAGATCATCGTGTACGCGGGCGCCATATTGGTGCTCTTCCTGTTCGTGGTGATGATGCTTGACCTGAAGAACGAGGAAACGCCGAACTTCATCGCCAACCTCTGCGGCGTGGTGGTGGCGGCAATCTTCGCCGCCATGGTCACCAGCGTGGCCATCCACCTGCCGGGCGCCTGCACCTGCTGCGAGGGCGACCAGCCCGCCCTGGCCGCGCAGGACGACACGCCCGCCCTGGGCGGCGCCCTGCCGGAGCTCAAGCCAGAGGCCGCAGCCCAGGTGATGCAGCACGTCACCGGCCAGGAGCAGCCCGCCATGAACAGCATCCCGGACACCAAGCTTCTGGGCATCGCCCTGTTCAGCAAGTACAGCATTGCGTTCACCATCCTGTCCTTCGGCCTGCTGGCCGGCGCGGTGGGTGCGGTGGCGCTCTCCCGCAAGCTCCGCAAAGACTAACCCCTTCCCCGCCATGATTACATTAGCGCATTACCTTATCCTTTCCGGCATCCTGTTTGCCATCGGGCTTGCCGGCGTGCTGATCCGCAAGAACATCATCGTGGTGTTCATGTGCCTGGAGATGATGCTCAGCGCCGCCAACGTGGCGCTCGTGGCATTCTCCCGCGCGCAGGGCACCCACGGCCTCCCCGTCTATGACGGCCAGGTGATGGCCCTCTTCGTCGTCGGCATCGCCGCCGCGGAGGTCGCCATCGGCCTCGCCCTCATCGTCTGCATGTTCCGCGCACGCAGAACGGTGGAAAGCACCGCCCTCAACACCATGAAAGACTAACCCAAGATTTTCTTATGATGAACAACCTTCCCTGGCTATTCCTCCTTCTGCCGCTGGTGGTGGCCGCCATCGACTGGCTTTGCTTCAGCAAATGCCCGCGCACGGCCGCCACGCTCTCCATACTGTCTGCGGCGGCCACGTTTGCGCTGTGCTGCCACCTGCTGTTCTGCGGGGGCGCGTGCACGCCGGACGCGTACAACTGGCTGCCCTGCGGGGGCGACGCAGCCAAGGGCCTGAGCATGGGCCTGCTGCTGGACGACCTCGCGCTGCGGATGATGCTGGTGGTGACCGGCATCGGCACGCTGGTGCACATCTTCTCCGTGGGCTACATGAAGGGTGACACCTCCAACCTGAGCCGCTATTTCGCCGGGCTGAGCATCTTCATGTTCAGCATGAGCACCATTGTGCTGGCGGACAACCTGGTGATGACCTTCATCGGTTGGGAAATGGTGGGCTTCTCCTCCTACCTGCTCATCGGCCACTGGTTCCACAAGGACTCTGCGGCGGACGCCGCCAAGAAGGCCTTTATCACCAACCGCGTGGGCGACTTCGGGTTCCTCATCGGCATCCTGATGACCGCGGGCGCCTTCGGCACGCTGCAGTTTGCGGGCATGGGCGCGGTATCCGCGCAGGTGGCCCCGGCCGTGCTCACGGCGGTGGTGCTGTTCCTCTTCTGCGGCGCGGTGGGCAAGAGCGCCCAGTTCCCGCTGCATGTTTGGCTGCCCGACGCCATGGAGGGCCCCACCCCGGTGTCCGCCCTCATCCATGCCGCCACCATGGTGGCCGCCGGCGTGTACATGCTGGTGCGCTTGCAGGTGAGCATGGGCGCGGGAGCCTTCACGGAGACCGCCGCCACGGTGATTGCGAGCGTGGGTGCCATCACGGCTGTGATGGCCGCCGTCATTGCCACGCAGCAGGACGACATCAAGCGCGTGCTGGCGTACTCCACGCTCTCCCAGCTGGGCTACATGGTGATGGCCGTGGGCCTGCTGGCGGGCGAGGCCGCCATGTTCCACCTGTACACGCACGCGTGGTTCAAGGCCCTGCTCTTCCTGGGCGCGGGCGCGGTGATTGTCTGCTGCCACCATGAGCAGGACATCTGGAAGATGGGCGGCCTGGCCAAGCGCATGCCGCTCACCGTCCTCTGCTTCATCCTGGGCACCGCGGCGCTCATCGCCATCCCCGGCACCTCCGGCTTCTTCTCCAAGGAGGCCATCCTGGACGCCGCCCTGGAGAAATCCCCCGTCTTCTTCTACATCGGCGCCGGAGTGGCCGCCCTCACCACCTTCTACATGACCCGCCTCTGCCTGGTGGCTTTCCTCGGCAAGGCGCGCGACCACGGCGCGGAGCACGCCAAGGAGGCCTCCGCATGGATGCTGCTGCCGCTGGTCATCCTGGCGGTGATGGCCGTGATTGCCGGCTACGGTTTCGTGGCGGATGAGCTGGTGCCCTTCGCGGGCTTCCACGCGCACGGCATGGAAATCGGCACGCCGTTCTTCGTGAGCCTGGGCGCGCTGGTCATCGGCCTGCTCGCCGCGGTTATCGTGTATGGCCTCGGCAAGCGCAGCCAGGACCCCCTGGCCGGCAACTGCATCTCCACCGCCCTCCGCAAGAGGCTCTACATCGACTGCTTCTACGACAAGGTGGTCATCGGCTTCTTCCAGGACAAGCTGCTGGCGGGCATCATCGAGGGCGTGGACACCGCGCTCATCCGCGGCATCCTGGTGCAGGGGCTCGCCTGGGCCACCAGCCGCGTGGGCAAGCTGCTCAGCTGGATCCAGGGCGGCTCGCTGCGCGGGTACGCGCTCGTCACCGGCCTCGGCCTCGTCATCGTTGTCTTCCTTTTCGTCTTCTTCCATCAATTTTAACCTGATTTGACCACCATGCTTATCTGGCTTATCCTCATCCCTGTGATTGCCTCCGCCCTCATCGGTCTGGCGAAGGCACCCGGCCGCCTGACGGCAATCGCCAGCGCCGCGCTCACCCTGTTCATGACCTTGGGCGCGGTCTTCTGCCCGCATTGCGGCGCGGACTGCTGCGCGTCCACCCTGTTCGGCTTCCCCGTGCAGCTGACGGTGGACCCGGCGGTGCTGCCGCTGGCGAAGGTGATGGTGCTGCTCACCGCGATTGTCACGCTGGCCGCCACCATCGGCCTGAAGGCCCCCAACAAGGACGCCGAGCGCAGCTGGGCCATCTCCGCCCTCCTGCTCTCCACCGGCGCCATGGGCGCGTTCATGTCCGACAACATTATCGCCTTCTACGGCTTCCACGAGCTGGCGCTCATCCCCACCTTCGTGATGATCGGCTGCTACGGCCGCGGCGACCGCCGCACGGTGGCGTGGACCGCCACGCTGTACCTGGGCCTGGCGTCCATGGTTCTGCTGGCGGGCCTGCTGATGCTCTGCTGGGAGATGCACGCCTACAGCTTCAGCATGATGGCGCGCGCGTTCCACGCGGGCATTGCGCCGGAGCACGGCTGCATCATCGGCGGCCTGCTGCTGGCGGGCTTCGGCACGCTGGTGTCGCTCTTCCCGTTCCACTCCTGGGCGGCTCCCGCGTATGCGAGCGCGCCCACGCCCATTGCCATGCTGCATGCGGGCGTGCTGAAGAAGTTCGGCCTGTACGGGCTCTTCACACTGGCGTACGTCTTCGGCCCGCAGGGGCTTGACTCGCTCTTCGGCTGCTGGAACAACCTGCTGCTCGTCCTGCTGCTCGGCAACGTGCTCTGGGTGGGCATCGTCACCATTGCACAGCGCAGGCTGGACGACATGCTGGGCAACTCCTCCGTCATGCACATGGGCTACCTCTTCCTGGCGTTCGCGGTGCTGGTGGCGGGCTGCGGCCCCGTGGCCTCCGAGCTGGCGGTGAAGGGCGCGGCCCTGCTGATGCTGGCGCACGGCCTGACGATTTCCATGCTGTTCCTGCTCACCGGGCAGATTGAGAGCCAAACGCGCACGCTGGAGATGGAATCCATGGGCGGCCTGGCGCGCAAGCTGCCGTGGCTCGGGTTCCTCTTTGCGCTGGCCGGGCTGGCCTCCATCGGCCTGCCTCTGCTGGCCAACTTCCCCGGCGAGTTCTCCATCTTCTACTCCTGCTTCGTGGATTGGCATCCCGGGGCCGACGGTTGCTGCGCGCTGGCCAACTGGCTCGGCGGGCTCGGGCCCGTGCAGTTCACGCTGGTATTCGCCCTCTGGGGCCTCGTCATCAGCGCCGTCTACATGCTCCGCGCCTTCCGCAACATCTTTGAGGGCGACGTCTCTCACGCCTCCGACCGCGCCACCGGGCTCACCGCCCTGGACACCACGGCCGCCGTCGTGCTCACCGTGGCAATCGTCCTCTTCGGCATCCTGCCCTACATCGTCTCCAACCTCGTTCCCGCCATCGGCGCCTAACCTGAATCCCATTTCACACCATGTCTCCCATTACTGAATCCTACACCTGGTGCCAGTTCACCCCGGCCTTCGTCCTGGTCGGCATTGCGGCGCTCATCCTCATGGCGGACGCCTTCCTGCCCAAGCTGGACAAGCGCGTGTACGCCGTGTTCGGCGCGGTGGCGGCCATCGCCACGGGCTGCTTCATGCTCGCCGAGCCGGCCAACCTCTTCGGCTTCCTCGCATGCGTGGCAACCGGGCTCACCCTCCTGCTCGCCTACGACTACTACGCCGTGAGCTGCGACTCCATTGCCGGCGGCGACAACGCCGAGGGCTACGGCGAGTTCCTCGCCCTGCCCCTGGTGGCATGCGCCGGCATCTTCTGCCTCACCCAGGCGCACGACCTCATCATGCTCTTTGTGAGCCTGGAGGTGCTGACGCTCAGCTCCTACACGCTCGCGGGCTACTTCCGCCGCAACCAGGGCTCCGTGGAGGCCGGCATCAAGTACCTGGTGCTCGGCGCCATGAGCACCGGGCTGCTCGTCTTCGGCGCCGCCTGGTACTTCGGCATGACCGGCACCTTCGAGCTGAACCCGCAGGTGGCCCAGGTGGCCCTGCAGGGCTCCGCCATCGGCGCACCCGCCATTGCCGGAGGCTTCCTCATGGCCGTGGCCATGCTCTTCCTCGGCGCTTTCTTCAAGGTGGGCGCCGCCCCCATGCACGTCTGGATTCCCGATGTGTACCAGGGTGCCCCCACCCCCACCTCCAGCTTCCTGGCCGTGGCATCCAAGGTCGGCGGCTTCGTGGTGCTCTGCACGCTCTTCGCGCCGTTCTCCCGCTACATGCAGCCGGAGTACAACCTCTGCCACGTGCTCGTGTGGATTGTGGCCCTGGTGGCCGCCGCCACCCTGCTCATCGGTAACCTCGGCGCCATCAACCAGAACAACGCCAAGAGGCTCCTCGGATACTCCTCCATCGGACAGGCCGGCTTCATCATCGTCTTCTTCCTCGGCGTCGGAGCCTACGGCATCGGCACACGCGAAAGCAACGTCTTCACCTACCTGCTGGCGTACGCCCTCGCCACCATCCCCGCCTTCTACGCCATCGCCATGGTACGCACCCAGCGCGGCAGCGAGGAAATCTCCGCCTTCCGCGGACTCGCCAAAACCAATCCCCGAACCGCCTTCCTCGTCACCGTGGCCTTCGCATCTCTCGCCGGCGTGCCCCTCACCCTCGGCTTTATCGCCAAATTGAAGGCATTCCTCGCCCTCATCGACACCATGACCGTCTTCGACGGCCTCTCCTGGCTGCTCGTCATCATGATCATCTGTGCCGCCGCCGGCTTCTACTACTACTTCAAGATCATCCGCGCCATGTATTGGGAGAAACCCCTCCCGGAGGACAAACCCCTCCAGGTCCCCGGCATCACCACCGCCGTCCTGGCCATCTCCGCCCTCGCCTCCATCATCCTCGGCACTCTCCCCCTCCTCATCACCAGCGGTTCTTAACCCCCAACACCAGCCCCTCTCAAACCCCTCCCAGCCCCAGCTGGGAGGGGTTTTACATGCCTTGGCGGGCATGCAGGAAAAAACCTCAAAAAAAGGGAAAAGCCCGCTTGACGAAAAGCCGCCAATCGGGTAGCATGCCCTTACCTACCCCTCCCTACACTACCATGTCCAAACACAAGAAATCTGCCATCTGGAAAGCCGCGGAAAACGGCGATATTGAAACCCTCAAGAAGCTGCTGGATGCCGGTGCAGACGTCAATGCAGCTGACGACACGGGCTGCACGCCCCTGCATTTGGCGGCCTCATACTCCAATATCGAAGCTGTCAAGCTGCTCATCGAGCGAGGTGCCGATGTGAATGCCTTCTCCGAACACGACGCCACCCCGCTGTACTGCGCTTTGCGCGTCGATAGTGAGACTGGGGACACGCAGGAACACCTCGTGCAGAGGGTGAGAGATGGCCGGGTCGTTGCCCGTATGTTGTTGGAGCACGGCGCCAACCCCAATGCTGAACCTCTCCCTGGTTGCGATACGCTTCTCTACAGGGCTGTATGCGAGCGCGATGTGGAGGACATAAAGCTCTTGCTGGAGTTTGGCGCGGATGTCAACCCCGGTTACGGGCTGTGCGATAATGGGGCTGCGCTTCTCCACGCTGCGCTTCCCCGTGGATATATCGGGAACTCTGCGGATACCGATCCCCGCGTGGACACGTTTCCCGAGGAGGAGGCCGTCTGCAAAATCCTGCTGCGGCACGGCATCAATCCCGACATCAAGGACAACGAGGGGTACACGCCGCTGAGCGAATGCATTGATCTGAACCTGTACCAGATGACGGCTTTCCTCCTGAAGCACGGCGCAAGTCCCAATGCGGCGGATGCCGACGGCCGCTCCCCGCTCCACGCTGCCGCTGTCCTTTGCCGCACCGAAACCGCGGCGCTCCTGCTGGATCACGGCGCGGACATCAACGCGCGGGACAACACCGGCGGAACGCCTCTGCATGCTGCGGTCGCCGCATGCAAAACGGCCCCGGCCACGCTCCTGCTGGAACGCGGTGCGGATGTGGATGCCGCGGACATCAAAGGGCGCACACCCCTCCATCTCTCCGTGTTTCGCGGCACATGGCCCGTCACCAAATTCCTCCTGCACCACGGAGCCAGCCCATACGCCAGGGATGAACAGGGGCGAACGCCCCTAGATTGGGAGAAGGACGATGACCTCCGCAACCTCATGCTCAAGCACGCCCGCAATTGCAACAAGTAACTCCCACCACCACTATGACTACCGATATCCAATCAATGTTTGATGCCGCGTCTAACGAAGACACGGAAGCCATCAAGGACATGCTCGCCAACGGCGCCGATATCAACGCCGCAGATCATAACGGCACCACGGCCTTGCACCTTGCAGCTATAAACGATGAGGTGGCGGTTGCACAGACGCTGCTTGAATGCGGGGCAGACCCCAACGTCCGCACGCCTGATGGCCGCACCGCGCTGTATCTCGCCGTGGAACTGAATCACTTTTTCACTGACCTGGGACAACCCTGCTCCAATAGGGCGCGCGCGGCTCTCATCCGGGTGCTCTTGGAACACGGCGCCGACACCAATGCAGAGGCGGACGATGGCACTGCGCCTCTCGGCCTCGCGGTGGCTGCGCACAATGACGAAAACGTGAGGCTCCTGCTGGAGCATGGCGCGGATGTCCAGCGGTACTCGGGCAAAAAGAATGCGGAAAAATTGCTTGCACGCCTCACGAAAGAGCCACGCCCATGGTCCATAAAGGAGGACCCGTGGGACAGTTCATCTCCCGCAGGCGACCGCATTTTCCAGTTGTTACTGGATTACGGATGGGAGTTTGATGCCAAGCTCATGACCAACTGCTTGTATCTGTCAGAGGCCGTGCGGAACGACCTGCGCCACATGGCGGCTTTCCTGCTCATGCACGGAGAGGATGCCAACGAGCCCGCCGGGTACGAGCACAACGACGAGTTCTCCCCCTTCCTGCTGGCAGAGCTTGTCGAAAGCAATGAGGGCGAGACTGTTGTTGATAAGAGCCACACTGTGCTTCACGCTGCCGCCGCGCTGCGGCAGCCCGATATCGCCGCCCTCCTGCTGGAACACGGTGCCAACCCCAATACCGCCAATGCCAAGCGCGAAACGCCCCTGCACATCTCGGTTCGCTCCGCCAACTGGCCCATCACCAAGCTCCTCCTCCAACACGGTGCAAACCCTCACGCCAAAGACAAATCCGGCAAATCCCCCCTAGACCTGGAGGAGGACAAAGACCTCCAAGCCCTCATGCTCAAGCACGCCTCCGCCTCATCATGTGCCAACGCTGGTGTGACGCCCCACTCCGCAGACTAAGGGATTGGAACACTATGTGGGTCCACTTCGCATACTATCCCATAACTCCGCTTGCAGGAATGGTTCGGAGCATTAAGGGCGCCATGTCACGCGCGTCTACTGCCGCACTTGTTGACATGGCAGCCTGTTTAATGCTTGAAACTATTATTCTCTATGTAATTCACAATAATCCACTGGAAGCCGCTGAAGTTGGAGCGTAACATTACCTCCACCAGGATTCGCTCGGAGTATGCCCCTATCATAGTCGATATAAAAAGAGTATCGTCTAGGTTGATTCTCTATGATTTTGCACGACAAACAGAAATTGCGCAAGGCTTCTACATCGGCCGAATACAAGTATTCTATATTGTGAACATTGCAATAAAAATAAAACTGCCGACCATTTAATCTTTCATGATTCAATTTGGCAACGCGGATATTCATCCAGCTCAAGTCTGGATAATTATCAACCGTGCCAGAAGCGGTTACCTTATTGAATTCTCTTCCGGAATATCTCATTACAGGCCTTATGGTTCTCCTTTCATCTCGTGGGGCAAAAATATTATCTTCAATCTCGCCAAACTCCTCATCATCTATTCCGCTAACCTCCTCATCCTCTATCCAGCTATCCTCATCCTCGTCATTTCCGCTAACCTCATTCTCGTCCACAAACTCAATGATATCCGTATGTCTCCGGCCTCGTGAAAAAAGGTTGACCATTTGGAGGCTCCGTAAGAAGATTTCCGATGTATCTGAAACATTTTCTTGCAAAGCTTTTACTGGTTCGAGAATTTCTCTTTGGAAGCCACCGTTCGCGATAAGACGCGCCTTGCAATTCATGGAATGTCTTTCAAATATGGCATTCAGCTCACTAATTGCTTTAGGAAGGATTTCCATGATATTGTTGTGGATCTTTGGCGCAGCAAAAAACAGTTCGCTCTTGAGCCCAGGCAGGAATATTTGCAGTGCAATAGCTGTCCTAGCTAACTTGGAAATAACTTTTGCGCATGTAACCTCTTTTGGACCATAATTCAATCCAGACTCATGAAACGCGCTTTCCGCAGCGTACAATGTTGGTTCCCCGCTAAACCAAGATATTCCGATGACATCACCCTCCACTTGTCTGAGTGCTTGTTCTAGATCTTGATCATTCTTGAAAACGTTTAAATTTAACGCGATAAAGTGTTGCTGGATTTCAGCAACAACTGCTCGCATATCTTCTTTGCGGTCAGGCGCTGCCTTCCACAAAGGTGATGTTTTCCAATTCGTTTGCGCGATTTGGCACTTCTTAACATGGCGGAGCCACGAGTAAATCAACGATTCACCTACTTCAATTTTCATATATTATTAATGTTGTTTGTTTATAATGAATACCGTAATAACGGCGCTTTTGCTTTTCCAAAGCCCAGCGTTACGCGCGATGCGCGAAAGCGCGGGCTACTGCACGAAGAAAAGATAGTACTAGTTAGCATGCTGTCACTTTCAGGTCAAGAAAAAAGTTGAAAAAAACGATCAGGTCAAGCTCTCCCCCTCCTCCGCCGGCTCCTCTGGGCAGCCTTCTGTGTAGCAGCAATCGCAGTCTGAGGGGGTGCGGAGGGCTTGGGCTTGGTGGTCCCAGAGGGCGTGGATGGTGCCGGGGCGGCCGTATTCGCTGCGTTGGACGGTTATGTCGATTTCTGTGAAGTCGGGCCCGGGGGCGGAGTTGGCGGGGATGGCAACTTGGACGAGCTGATCCGGCAGGCATTCGCGGTACCAGTTGGGCGGGAGCATGTACGGCTCGTCCGGCGCGGGGACAAGGGTTTCTGCTGGGTAGACGAGGAAAAGCGGCATGGGTTCGTAGGGGCGGGCACAGGCCAGCTCGATCAGCCAGTTCCGATGAGAGTCGGGGGTGTTCCACAGGCCCAGCTGGGTGTCGGCGGCGATATCCGACTCGCAGTCCAGCACCAGGTAGCCGAGGGAGCCGTGGCGTTTCCCCAACGCCGCCTGGCGTTCGCGCACGAAGAAGAACAGGTCGATTGTGCTCCAAGGGCCGACATCCACGAACTCGGAAAAGCGTTCCGTGTGGGTGCGGGGATTGGTGTCGGCGAAGTCGAAATGGGGGCACAGGGCCTTCCAGATGGCCTGGAATGTGGCCTTCAGGCGTTCGGCCTGCCCGCGCGTGCTGATATAGAGACTGGGGCGGTTCTCCCCCGCCAGTACGCGCAGGACAAACAACTGCGCCGGGCTCACGCCGGCAACAACCTGTCCTGCGGGCGAGCTGACAACGCTGTCGAAAATATTACCTCTACTGCCCGCCAGCTCGTCGTAGGCGGTCAGGGCGTTTGGGCGGAAGTTCCAGCCGGGGCGCTCGGGTTCCGGCACCGCCCTGTAAAGGGGAGTGCCGTACCGGTTCATGCATGTGGAGATGGTCATGGCTGATTATTGCTTACCATGGTTGGTTGTGGTGGTTTTCGTGTTGCCCGCTTGCTCGAGAAGCTCTTCAACATGGCGCATCGTATTTTTCCTATCATCCATTTTCTTTCGCGTTGAAGCGGTGGAAATACATTTGATGACATTTTCGCTTTGATACTTAAGCGCGGCAAGGGCATTGCATAATGAATCATGCAAGGCAACAGGCATGCTGTCCAGTTCCCGCTGGTTCATTTGAAAACACACGCCGTCGTCATTGTGGGAAGTTTCGAACTCAAATGCCGTGATTTTGCGAATTCGCCGAAGGACACTCCCATTCCAGCGAAAGCACAAAAACTTCCTAGCAATTGTTTCCCGTCTGGAGGCGTTTGGATCCATATTCCATTTGATGGAATAGTCAGCACCATCCTTGTTCCATTTTACGTATGGGCGCGGCACCATGGGACCGCCATCACCTCTTCCGCGCCATTCATAACCAACTTCAATGAAGCTGTATGAAGCATCCGGCTGATCCATATGAAAACATTGCTCTTCGCAATGTGCCTTTTTATCTCGTGTATAGAGACGCGAATAACCGAATCCAAGGACTCCATTGTTCATCAAGTCGGCGGCAATTTTGCGAGCGATGGCAAGTTGCTCATCCAATTGGGGAAGCACCAGCTCGGTCAAGCGAAGTTTTTCGGCTGATGAAAGGTTATTGTAGAAACTCATAGTATGTGAAAAGTTTGTAAGGAAAGGTTGAGGCGGCGGGGAGGAGCGCTCCCCGCCGCTGTGGGGTATGGGCGTACTAGTGACTTAAGATGCTCATAAATGACCAATTAGTAATTGACGGGGGTGACCTTGACGTTAGTTTTGTCCACTTGGGTGATCAACTTGCCTTGGTGATTGCCGGGGCAATCAGCCAAGATGGTGACGGAGTCGCCACTGCCGAGGACTTGGACCTGATCCGGGGTGCCGCCGAAGCACTCGGAGTAGAGCTGATAGCCATCCTCGTTCTTGATGATCACCAATGTGGTGCCGATTCCAGGTTGCTTAATGCCGTATATCATTGTATTTATTGGGGTATGTTGTTTTTGAGTCGGGCGCGCCCCCTACCGCGAGGGTTGTTCTGGGTAGTCGGAAGGGCAGGCCCGTATGGTCACCTTACAACGGAAATTCGGTCAAAGTCAAGAGTATGACACAAGAACGGCGGAATAAATTTCGCCAACCCGTAACACACTTATAATCAATAGATGAAAATGTGAAACACGAGCGCCCGGCGCGGATGCCACACCTTGCGCCATTCTGTGAAAATCACCCTATATGCGAAACAAACGCCAAAAAATCGGGCAATCCCGCCAAAATACCCCCCTGTATGTACACGCGCGGAGGTGATTGATTGGCGGTGACGGACCTCAGAGAGGAGCATGCCTTAGCGTGAATCCACCCCGCCAGGCGGGGTTCAGTTAATTGCAACGCACGCGTGGTCACCCCCCCACGCTCCCGCGTGGGGCTAAATTTGAGAACGCCACCGAGTGGCTCAAAGTTAGCCGCGCCTAACGGCGCGGAGTTTTCATCACCCCAATTTTCGGCGGGATTCGCGGAGTTTGCGGTGGGTGAGGTGGCGGAGAGGGGGCGGGAGAGTGGTGAGTAGGGTGGAGGATAGGTGGGGGTGGCGGAGACAGAGCTCGCAGGCGCACCAGGCTACGGCCATGTCGCTGTAGTGGGCGCCGGGGGTGACGGTGGGGAGGAGGCGCGCGATGCGGGGAGCCCAGGCGGGGTCTTGGATGAAGTGGTCCAGGAGCATCACGATGCCGAACCGGCGCTCGTATTCCGCGTTGCTGCGGGTGTAGGGCAGCAGCCACTCCCAGGCGGCCTCGCGGTGGAGGCGGACAAAGCGGTAGGTGGCGCAGCAGGAATCGCACAGGCTCCAGTTGTCGAGGAACGGCACCAAACGGTCGATGCAGGCGCAGCGTTCCGCGAAGTCGAGCCCGGGCGCGTATCCCGCCACGAACCCGCGGAGCATGATTTCCTCGAACGCGGCGCGCATGCCCGGCACGCGGGCCAACAGGGCGCGTGCATCGTCGGCTTGCGCCAGCTCGCGCGCCAAGCGGCGCAGCCGCGGCAGCCTCACCCCGAGCAAGGGGTGCCGGTTGTCGGGCAGCAGGCCGCCCGCGAACGCCGCATACCGCGGCTCCGCCATTTCCTGCAGTCGCGCCCTGATTTCGCCGGTCTTCACACACCCAGTATACCCGCTGCGGCGGGTGATGAACAGAACAAACCTCCCCTTCCCTCCACCATTGTGCGCAGGCCGAGGAAAATGCTTGAAAAGGACGTGGAAAGCCGCTAGACTCGGGGAGCACAGCGCATGGCGGAAAACACGCTCAGCCCGATGATGGACCAGTACCTGCGGATGAAGCAGGCGCTGCCGGAGGACGTGTGGCTGTTCTTCCGCGTGGGGGACTTTTACGAGATGTTCTTCGAGGACGCGCAGGAGTGCTCCGCGGCGCTGGGGCTCACGCTGACGAAGCGACAGACCATCCCGATGTGCGGGGTGCCGTTCCACGCGGCGGAGGGCTACATCGGCCAGATTGTGAAGCTGGGCAAGCGCGTGGCGATTGCAGACCAGATGACCGACCCCGTGCCGGGCAAGCTGGTGGAGCGCGAAATCACGCGCATCGTTTCCGCCGGCACGCTGGCGGACCTGTCGCTGCTGGAGAGCGGGGAGCACAACTACATTGCCGCCTGCTACCATGAGAAGAACGCCTGGGGACTGGCCTGCGCCGACCACACCACGGGCGAGTTCACCGTGGCGGACTACCCCAGCCTGGAGTCCCTGGCGGAAGAGCTGGAGCGCATCCGCCCCAGCGAGCTGCTGCTGAGCGACGAGCAGCGCGACGACTTCCCCGGCGTGCCGGTGACGCAGTACTACGACGGCTACACCTTCCTGCCCGGCGTGGCGGTGCCGTTCCTGGAAAGCCACTTCCGCGTGCACTCGCTGCAGGGCTTCGGCTGCGCGCACCTGAGCGCCGCGCTCGGCGCCGCCGCCGCCATCCTGCACTACCTGAAACACCAGCTGCGCCGCACCACCGACCACCTTCGGAAACTCTCCCTGCGCGCCACCGACAACGCCGTGCTCATCGACACCGCCAGCCGCCGCAACCTCGATTTGGTGGAGGCCCGCGGCGGCGTGAAGAACACCCTCCTGGGCGCGCTGGACAACACCTCCACCCCCATGGGCGCGCGCAAGCTGCGCGATTGGATCCTGCATCCCATCTGCGACATGGACGAGCTGCTGCGCCGCCAGGAAATCATCGGCGGCTTCCTGCAGGAGCCCTTCCTCATGACCAAGCTGCGCGCCTCCCTGAAAGGCGTGCGCGACACCGAGCGCCTGATCTCCCGCCTCTCCCAGGGGGCCGGAAACGGGCGCGATCTGCTGGCTCTGGGCGCATCCCTGCAGCAGCTGCCGGACATCGCATCCGACTTGTCCGCCCTGGCCGACAAGGTACCCGTCTTCGCGCCGCTGCCGGGTCGGGTGGGCGACTTCGCGGAGCTCACGGAGCTGCTGTTGCACGCCATGGTGGACGAGCCGCCCGTCACCATCAAGGAGGGCGGCATGATACGCGACGGCTACGACGCCCAGCTGGACGAGCTGCGCGCCGCCTCGCGCGACGGCAAGAACTGGCTCGCCGAGCTGGAGGCACGCGAGCGCCGGGAAACCGGAATCGACTCCCTGAAAATCCGCTTCAACAACGTCTTCGGGTACTACATCGAGGTCACCAAGGCCAACTACTCCAAAGTGCCGGAGGGGCGCTACGTGCGCAAGCAAACCCTCGCCAACGCGGAAAGGTTCGTGACCGACGAGCTCAAGAAGATGGAGGGCACCATCCTGGGGGCGGACGAGCGCGCGCGCCAGCTGGAGTACGAGCTCTTCTGCGACCTGCGCGCCAAGGTGGGCGAGTACATCGACCGCATCCAGTCCACCAGCGAGACCCTGGCGGAGGTGGACGTGCTGCTCTCCCTGGCGGAAAAGGCGCAGCTGCACCGCTACTGCCGCCCGCAGCTGGACACCAGCCGCGATTTGCAAATCCTCAACGGCCGCCATCCCGTCATCGAGCAGGTGCTCACCGACACCTCGTTCGTGCCGAACGACACCGACATGGACGCGGAGGCCAACCGCGTGCTCATCCTCACCGGGCCCAACATGGCCGGCAAGAGCACCTACATCCGCCAGGTGGCCCTCATCACCCTCATGGCGCAAATCGGCTCCTACGTGCCGGCGGACTCCGCCCGCATCGGCCTGGTGGACCGCATCTTCTGCCGCGTGGGCGCCAGCGACGACATCGCGCAGGGCCAGTCCACCTTCATGGTGGAGATGAGCGAAACCGCCCTCATCCTCAACAACGCCGGCAACCGCTCGCTCGTCATCCTGGATGAAATCGGCCGCGGCACCGCCACCTTCGACGGCCTCTCCATCGCCTGGGCCGTGGCGGAGCACCTGCACGACGTCATCGGCGCGCGCACCCTCTTCGCCACGCACTACCACGAGATGACCGACCTGGAGCAAACCCACCCCGCCGTGAGCAACCGCCATGTGGAGGTGCGCGAGTGGAAAGACGAAATCGTGTTCCTGCGCAAGGTGCTGCCCGGCCCGGCGGACAAATCGTACGGCATCCAGGTGGCGCGGCTGGCGGGACTGCCCAAGCCCATCATCGAGCGCGCCAAGCAGATCCTCACCCACCTGGAGATGCACGCCGCCACACGCGAGCCCAAGACCACCCGCCGCAAGAAAGCCGCGGAAACCGGCATGCCCGCGCCGGAGGCGTGCGAGGGGCAGATGGACATGTTCGCCCTGCTGGACGGCGGCATGAACCCGCCGCGGGAGTGATTTTTTGCGGAAAATTCCACATTGGGCGGAAAATTGGCTTGACACCGCCGCCCGCTCGCCTATACTGGTAGTGAAATTCAGCCATGAAGACTCTTTCCATCCTTACATTCTCCCTTGCCGCCGCGCTTGCCGTGCAGGCCGCGCCCGTTGTGGACAACGCCAAGGACCTCTCCGAGGACACCCTCAAGGAAATCGCCACCCCGCGCCAGAAGGCCAGCATCGACAAGTACAACAAGGCCCGCGAAAAGGCCGAGAAGGACCGCGAGGCCGCCATCAAGGACGCCAGGGAAATCACCATCCGCAACGACAAGGGCGCCAAGCAGACCATCCAGCGCCACCACCTCAACTCCATGCTGCCCCCCTGCGAGCGCGAGCCCGAGGCTCCCCGCGAACCCGGCAACTACGAGGTGCGCTACTAATCTTCATCTGTTGTATTTGTATTCATTGTTTCGCGCAGCCTGCCCCCGCAGGCTGCGTTTTTTTAGCGTCAGCGCTGCAACAATTTGCGCTTGCCAAATGACGATGCTGTGAGATAATACGCGCGTACCACCACTTCCCATGGCGGACGAAACTGAACAGTTCTACAAGGAGCCTTCCAAGAAGGAATGGAGGGGCTTTTGGACACTTGTGGCCGTACAGGCGCAAAACGCGTTCAACGAAAAGGCGGTCCAGTTCCTGCTGATACCGCTTGGGGTGTGGCTGTGGGGAGCGTCCGGCAGCACGCTGGAATACACGCTGGGCGCCATCTTCGTGCTGCCCTACATTTTGTTTGCCCCGCTGGTGGGATGGCTGACGGACTGCTTCTGCAAGACGCGCATCATCCAGGTGATGTGCCTGCTGCAAATTTTCGTGATGAGCTGCATGCAGTTCTGCTTCTACATGCACGACATGACGGCGGCCATCATCTGGTTCACGGTGTTCGCCACGCAGGCCACCATCCTCTCCCCCGCCAAGAAGGGCATCGTGAAGGACCTGCTGGGGTCGCGCTACATCTCGTTCGGCTCCGGCATCATTGAAATGAGCATGGTGTTTGTGCTGCTGGTGGCGCAGATTGGGGTGTTCTTCTGGTTCAGCTACCTGCTGGATGTGTATGCATCGCAGCCGGACGGCGCGGCGGAGGCCGGGTGGAACGCGGTGATGCAGCCCACGTGGGTGTTCCTGAGCCTGGCAGCCGTGGTGGCGGTGGCGTCCTTCTTCCTGCCGCGCTACGCGCCGCAGAAGCCGCGGCCGTTCAGCTGGAGCCTGCTCTGGGAGCACTTCACCCAGGTGAAATACCTGTGGCGCGACCGCAACCTGCGGCTCAGCGAAATGGGCATCTGCTACTTCTGGTGCCTGGCCGGCTCTCTCTTCCTCATCCTCATCCAGATAGCCAAGGCCATGCAGGCCGCGGATCCGGGCGTGAACTTCAGCCTGGAGTGCGGCATCCTCATGGCCTGGCTCACCGGCGGCGTGGTGATTGGCGGCGTCACCGCCTCCCGCCTCTGCAAGGGCGCCAACGAGCTCGGCCTCATCCCGCTGGGTGCCATCGGCATCACCGTCAGCACGCTGCTGCTGGCCCTGCTGCCGGTCAACACGCTTCCCAGCAACATCCTGCTGGGGCTCACGGGAGCGTTCGGCGCGGCGTACCTGGTGCCGCTCAACGCCTACCTGCAGGACAACTGCGACCCCTCCAACCGCGGCAACATCATAGCGGCGGGCAATCTCATCGACAACCTGATGGGGCTGGTGGCCGTGGCGCTCATGTGGCTGATGTACCAATTCGGCGCATCCCCGCAGATGCAGTTCTTCGTCCTCTTCCTCATCAGCCTCTTCATCCTGATATCCGCGCTGCGCCTGATCCCGCAGGACTTCATCCGCATGCTGGGCATGTGGTTCATGCACCTGTTCTACCGTGCGCGTGTGCTCAACGTGGACCGCATCCCGGAGCGCGGCGGCGCGCTGCTGGTGGTGAACCACGTGACGTATGCGGACGCGCTGTTCCTGACGATGGTGGTGCGGCGTCCCATCCGCTTCATCGTGGACGAGGAGTTCACGTCCGTGCGGTTCGTGGGCTGGATCCTGGAGCTGTTCAACTCGCTGCCCATCTCCAGCAAGAACCCGCGCCACGCCATCCACGAGGCGGAAAAGGGGCTGGAGAACGGCGACATCATCTGCATCTTCCCGGAGGGCCAACTCACGCGCCACGGCTGCATCACCCCCATCCGCCGCGGCGTGGAGGTCATCACCCGGCGCGCCAAGGTGCCCGTGATACCCATCTACATGGACGGGCTGTGGGGCAGCGTGTTCTCCTACTTCGGCAACCGCTTCTTCACCAAGCTGCCGCTGCGCTACCCGTACCCGTACACCGTGGCGGTGGGCGAGCCGTTCAGCCCGCAGGAGTGCAGCGCCGACAGCGTGATGCGCTCCTTCCGCAACCTTTCCGCCCAATGCCTGGAAACCACGGACGCCAGCAGCCGAGACGCCCTCATCCGCCACTTGGAGCAGATGGGCAACAACCCGCTGGTGCATGCCCAGGGCGGCCAGAGCCTCACCGGGTTCCAGGTGGTGGCCGCGCTCATCAGCCGCGAGCCCGGCGAGGACTGGGACCCGCTGCTGGTGCGCTGGATGGAACTGCTGCAGGAGGCCGCCAAGGATATCCTGCCGCTGCACCGCTACTGGATGAACCTGCAGCAGGTGTGCCGAGTGAACGCGCTCAAGCCCGGCGCGCCCCTGCTGGCAACCGTGGGGCACAAGGAGCCGCAGGAACTGGTGCTCGCCGCGCTCTGGCCCGTCGTCACCCACACCCCCGTGCACCTGGTGGAGACCCCGCAGGACATGCTGCCCGCGGAGGTGGAGCAGATGGTGGGCGGCGCACACATGCGCAGCATCCTCCTCAAGTCCATACCCCAGCACCAGGCGCCCTTCTTTGATTTCAGCGGCGGCTCCGCCATCTCCACACCCAACATGCGCTGGCGCCCCTGCCTGGCCACGCCCGGCCGCATCGTCATTTCCATGAGCATGTGCCGCAGCGTCTTCAAGATTGGAGACGGCACCAGCCAGCTGGGCGCGCGCCCCCGCACGCGCGGCATCCTGCTGCCCGGCTTCGGCGTGCGCGGTGTGCGGGAGAAGGGCGGCACCTCCGTTTACGGGCCCAGCCTGCTGCGCGCCTATTCCCTGCCGGACAACCTGTATCTGGACGAAAGCGGCTTCCTCGCAGAGCTGGCGTAAAACCGCCATGGGATTTACAATTTACAATTGACGATTTACAATTTGGAGAGTTCGCCGCGCCATTCGGCGCGGGGGATTACAAGTTTCATCTGGCATCCTGCCAGATGAAACATTTCGCCACGCGCCGGCAGGCGCGCCATAATGGAGCCACCCAGGTGGCGGACTCAAATTTAGCCCCACGCGGGAGCGTGAGGGGTGACCACCCACGCCAACTCACCACGGAACCCTGCCTTGCGCGGGGTGGATTCACGCCAACGCCTGCACCTCTCCGAGCGTTTTCCCTGATATTTTCGTCCACCCATAAAATCCCGCCGCAGTGCCCATGATTGTACATAAAAAACCCTCCCGCCGAGAAGCGGGAGGGTTTTTGAATTGGCGTGCGCGCGCAAGGCGGACCCGATGATCAGAACGGGTTGAAAGACACGGTGGGCTTGGAGACGGGGGTCTTGGAATCCGTGGTCATGAGCTGGCCGATTTCCTCCACCCAGAAGTCGATGGTCTGTCTCTGGTAGGCGTAGGGGCGGTAATCCTTGGAATCGAAGCCTATGCGGCCTATCACGGACTGCATGCCGTACTCGAAGTCGCCGGTCTCGCAAATCACCTTGCCGCGGTCGTCAATCAAGCGTGCGCCGAAGGAGATGTAGCCGGTGTCGTCCTTCTGGCCCAGCACGAGCGATGCCGCCGCGCTGCCGCCCTTCAGGAAGAAGCCGGGCACCTGCATGGCCGCATTCTTGATGACGTTGGTGGGTTTCACGGAGAGCATGGCGATTTCCAGCGTGTACACGCCGCGGCCGGGCTTGGTGGTGAGGTGCAGGTTGTTGTTGGGGTCCTTGTCCAGGCGCTGGAATTCCTTTTGGAGCTGCTTGTCGAAGTAGTCGCGCATGTTCTCGATGCGGGTGGCGAGCGCGGCGTCCTTGGGGCGCGGGGTGAAGTAGTTGAGGGTGACGGGCTTGAGGATGATGGTCTGGCTCTTGCCGTTGGTGCCGTGCACGCGTGCGTCCCACTCGTCGTCATCCATGTCGTCCCAGTAGGCCACCATGGGGGTGCTCTCGTACTTGCTCTTCTCCAGGTGCTGGAAGAAGCCGCTGGTCTTGGGGATCTTGTTGAAATCCGCGAGGGAGCACGAGCTCAAGCCGACAAAGGCGGCCGCCAGGGCCAGCGCAAACAGGCAGGATGAGAACTTGCGAAGCATGACGCTACGATGCTACCGAATCCGCGCGGGTGGGTCAAGCGTTTTCATTGCCCGCCAACCGTTTGTCCGCCGCCAGCAGCAGGCGGGAGACATAGGCCAGCAGCAGGGAGGCCAGCAGGCTCACGCAGCCCAGCACAAAGCCGAGCAGGAAGGTGACGAAGATGGCCACGAAGTCCCATTCCGGCAGGGTTGCCAGGTGCCCCAGCAGGGCGGGAACCAGCAGCGCCACCGGCAGCAGCAGCCACGCCGCCCACCGCCAGAAGCCGTGCGGCGGGCGCCGCCAGCGCAGCAGCAGCGCACCGTCCACCAGCAGGCACGGCCCGAAAAACAGTGCCGCCCAGCTGAGCATGATGACGCCGGAGACGAGCTTCGTCAGCCCGGCGTTGCTGTTGAAGTAGGCCACCCAGGAGGGCGGGAGGTCTTCCAGCCAGGGCTCCCGGTACGGGAAGCGCGCGGGGATGGTGCGGGGCTCGGGCATTTCTGCCTCCTCCGGCGTCCAGAAATGGTTGGATATGGTCACCGTACAGGAGTCGCCGCGGCTTTCCACCTTGATATCCACGCCGTCGTGGAAAACGCTGCCCTCCTGTGTGCGCAGGCGGCAGGGACCGGGGGAGACGTAGCGCACGGTGCCGTCCTGCGCGGTTTCCCTTTGCTCCAGCTGCAGCGCGGCGGCGTAGTCTGCCGCCTGTTGCGGCGTGGCTTTCACGGTGACGCTCAGGTTGCCGTTGAACCAGTCGCAGTCGGTTATTTCCGGCTTGTCGCCCAGCCAGGGTTGCAGCTCGCACCACGGCGGCTTGCCGATGGAGTCCACCACCATCCACCACCCGCCTGCATACAGCAGGCACAGTAGGGCGTATACCAGACAGCACGCGCCGCGGAAGGCTTTTCTCCGGACGGGATTGTTCATTGTGTCCATAACGTTTCCCATACCCTATTAAGCGCGAGAGCGGCCGAATGCTCAAAAAAAAAACGAAAAAAATCTGGAAAAAGTTCGGAGAGGGCCACCCCTTGGCGCTCAGGTGCGGATGACGAGGATGGTGATGTCGTCGTTCTGCTCGTTGCCGCGGGTGAAGCGCTTGAGGTCTGCGGAGAGGCGGTCTGTGGCCTCCTTGGCGGTCATTTCCGGGGTGACGGTGCGCGCCCAGGCCAGCAGGCGGTCCTCGCCGTACTGGTTCTTGTCCGGGTCTTCGGCCTCGGTCACGCCGTCGGTGTACATCACGATGGTGTCGCCCTCCTCCAGCTGGCGGCTCTGCATCTCGAACTGGAAGTCGTCCATCACGCCCACCACCAGGTTGGGGATGAGGGGCAGGAAGTAGGGCTCGCCGTTGCGGGGGATGACCACGGGCGGGTTGTGCCCGGCGTTGCAGTATTCCAGCAGGCGTGTTTCCGTGTTGAAGCGGCCCAGCAGGAGGGTGACGAACATGCCGCTCTCGTTGTTCTCGGTGAGGCTGCGGTTGATCTTGCCCACCATGTCGCTGAGCAGCACGCCGTGGCCGCCCACAAAGCGCAGGGAGCTGCGGGTGATGGCCATGATGAGCGCGGCGGACACGCCCTTGCCGGAGACATCGCCCACGGCGAAGTAGAGCATGTTCTTGCGCGCGGTCACATCGTACAAATCGCCGCCCACCTCCTTGGCTGGGTGGATGTCCGCGTACACGTCCGCCAGCGTGATGTCTGCAAAGTTCTTGGGCAGCATCTGCATCTGGATGTCGTGTGCGATGTTGAGCTCGCTTTCCAGGCGCTGCTTGCCGGCGGTGGTGGTCTTCAAGTCCTGTATGTACTGGGTGAGCGAGCCCTGCATGTAGTCGAAGGAGTCGCGCAGCTGCTTGATTTCATCCTCGGTCTTGATTTCCGGCAGCTTGGTGTTGAAGTTTCCCTTGGCGATGCTCATGGCGCTTTCCGAGAACTTGCGCAGCGGGGAGGCCGCGCGCTCGATGGACGCCCGGCACAGCAGGAACAACCCGAACAATCCCGCCAGTGCCACTGTGAGCACCACCAGGTTCATTTCCGTGGTGCGCGCCAGCACGGAGCTGTACGGGCAGATGATGGAGGCGGACCAGCCGTTGGAGAGCGGGCCGTACACGCCGATGTAGGATTTGCCATCGTCCTCGAATTCACCGGAGCCCTTGAGGCCCTTGACCATGTTGAGGGAGGCCTCCCAGGCGCGCTGGTCCTCCTTGTCCGCGGCGACGGAGAAGATGGTGGCGCCGCGCAGCCAGGAGCGGTCCGGCGCGGAGACGTAGGAGCCGTTGCGGCTGATGAGGATGGTGAAGGAGTTTTCGTACGGGTGGATGGAATCGAACTTTTGGGAAAGCCACTCCAGCGAGATGTCCGCCGTCACCACGGCATACAGCTTGCCCGCCTTGTCGAACAACGGGCGGCTGTACGTGCAGATCCACTGCTCGCCGCCCTCCTCGTCGTAGTACGGCTCTGTCCAGCACGCTTTCTTGGTGAGGGAGGGTATCTGGAACCAGTCCATCAGGAAATAGTCGTACGCCTCGCTGCCCAGGTGCGTGCTCTTCACCTCTCCCGTTTCCGCGTCAATCCAGCTGTACGGGGCGTAGTAGTGCCGACCCTCGTGGAAATCCGCCACAAAGGCCACGGCGCTGCCCACAATGTGCTCGTTGGATTCCACCAGCTTGCGGGTGAGTTTCTGCAGGTAGGCGTCGTCCCCCTCGTGGCCCTCCACCATCCAGGCGGTGTTGGCGGCAGCCACCTCCACGCTGTGCAGCTCCTTCTCCACGTCCGCGATGGTGGCGTCCAGCAGGTTGGCGGCGGACTTGGTGGCCTCGTCAGCGATGAGGTGGCGGCAGGTTTGCGCCACGATGGCCAGCACGCCGATGAAGAGGACGGAGATGAGCGCAATGACGATGAGGCTCAACCTCTGGGCAAAGGATTTGCGGCGCTTACTCATGGCTTGTCATCTCCCGGTAGTTGACCGTCTTCATGATGACGGCGGCGCGGTACATGGCGTCCACCAGCTTGTTGAAGACCTTCTCTGTGACCTGGGCGTAATCCCTTTTGCCGGTGTCCGGGTTCACCTGCAGGCGCAGGCACTCCTTGAGCATCATGCGCTCCATGACGGGGTTGCTGCTGACGTGGCCTGCCTCGACGTACTTGTGAGTGATGGCGCAAGCCTCCTCCTGGTGCTCGGCGGCGTAGTCCCAGCCCCTCTTGGCGGCGCGCACGAAGGCATCGACGGTTTCCTTGTTGTCCTTGAGGTATTGCTCTGTGACGTAGAGGCCGTCCTCCGGCACCCTGAAGCCGTGGTCGTGGCAGCGCAGCACGTTCTCCTCCGGGATGCGGCCCATGGAGAGCAGCAGTCCCAGGTACTCGTTGTAGCTGTAGCAGAGCGTGGCATCCACCGCGCCGTAGATGAACAGGTTCACGCTGCGGCTGATCGGCACCCACTCGATGTCCAGGTTGAACTCGTGGCTCAGCACGTCGAACAGCTCGGCGTGGCCGGCCTGCCACCGTGCAATGTGCATGTGGTTCAAATCCTTCATCTCCCTGATGGGGCGGTGCGCCACCACCCACAGCCCGCTCATCTGGGTGACCTGGCAGACGTTGACAACCGGCACGCCCTGGGAGCGGGCGGCGATAGCCTGCATGAGCTGCAGGCCCACGATATCCGCCTTGCCCTCCTGCAGGAGCTCCAGGGAAGTCTCCTTGGAGTTGATGCCAACGTGGTTGAAGGTGACGTTGAGCCCCTCCTGTTCGAAAAAGCCCTTTTCCTTGGCCACGTAGTACCCGGCAAACTGAGCCTGGGGAATCCATTGCGGCGAGAAGACAACGTCCTTCAGCTCTGCATGCAGAACGGAAAGCGCGCCGGCAAGAAGTGTGATGAGCGACAGGAACCTGGGCACGGCGGCATTCTAGCATACCCCCGCGCGCGCGGCAAGGCGGAAGCGCGTTTTCGCGCGAATTGTGGCATAAACGCCTTTTCCCCTTGATTGGAGAGGAAATGTATATATACTCGCGGGACTTCCTGCTTCATGAAAGACTATAAGAGAACCTTTGAGACAGCCTGCGGCGGAGAGGGTGTGTTGTACTCCCTGCCCGCGTTGGCGGAGGGCGGCCACCCCGGCATCAAGCGCATGCCGGTGAGCCTGCGCATTGTGCTGGAGAGCCTGCTGCGCAACTGCGACGGCATGCGTGTGACGGAGCGCGATGTGGAGAACCTGGCCTCGTGGAAGGCGGGCGCGGCGCACGACTTTGAAATCCCGTTCACGGTGGGGCGCATCATTCTGCAGGACCTGACGGGTGTGCCGCTGCTGGTGGATTTGGCGGCCATGCGCGCCGCGGTGCAGGAACAGGGTGCGGACCCCGCGGCCATGGAGCCGCTGGTTCCGGTGGATTTGGTGGTGGACCACTCCGTGCAGGTGGACTGGGCGGGATTCCCCGCCGCCTACCGCAAGAACCTGGAGCGCGAGTTCCAGCGCAACACCGAGCGCTATGAATTCCTGAAGTGGGGGCAGCAGGCCTTCAAGTCGTTCTCCGTGGTGCCGCCCGGAACCGGCATCGTGCACCAGGTGAATTTGGAACATTTGGCACGCGGCGTCATGGAAAACAACGGCGTGTACTACCCGGACACCCTGGTGGGCACGGATTCCCACACCACCATGATCAACGGCCTGGGTATCGTGGCCTGGGGCGTGGGCGGCATCGAGGCGGAAGCCGGCATGCTCGGCCAGCCGGTGACCTTCCTGGCGCCGGATGTGGTGGGCGTGCACCTCACCGGCAAGCTGCGGGAGGGCGTGACCGCCACCGATTTGGCGCTGCACGTCACGCGCATGCTGCGCAAGCACGGCGTGGTGGGCAAGTTTGTGGAATTCTTCGGGGATGGCGCGGCGGCGCTCTCGCTGCCGGACCGCGCCACCGTGGCCAACATGGCCCCGGAATACGGCGCCACCATGGGTTTCTTCCCCTTCGACGACGTGAGCGCAGAGTACCTGCGCGCCACCGGGCGCACGCCGCAACAGGTGGACACCTGCGTGGCGTACCTCAAGGCGCAGGGGCTCTTCGGCATGCCGCAGGCGGGGGAAATCGACTACTCCGCCGTGCTGGAGCTGGATTTGGCGGGAATCGTGCCCGCGGTGGCGGGCCCCAAGCGCCCGCAGGACCACATCGCCCTCGCGGAATTGAAAGGGAGTTTTGCAGAAATATGCAAGGAAACATACGGCCGCGCACAGCGCGCGGATGCCGTGAAGGTGACCATGCACGGCGACGCCGGAAACCCGGATGCCGACACCGCGCATGAGGTGGAACTGACGGACGGCTCCATCCTGGTGGCGGCCATCACCAGCTGCACCAACACCAGCAACGAGGGGCTCATGCTCGCCGCCGGGCTGCTGGCGCAGAAGGCCGCCGCGCTCGGCCTGCGCGTACCCGCGCACGTGAAAACCAGCATGGCGCCCGGCTCCCGCATCGCCACCCGCTACTTCGCCAACAACGGGCTCACCGATGCGCTGGACGCTATCGGCTTCTCCATCGTGGGCTTCGGCTGCACCACCTGCATCGGCAACTCAGGCCCGCTCAACCCGCAGCTGGAGCAGGCCGTGGCGGAACACGGGCTCGTCTCCTGCTCCGTGCTCTCCGGCAACCGCAACTTCGAGGCCCGCATCCACCCCTCCGTGAAAGCAAACTTCCTCATGTCGCCCCCGCTGGTGATCGCCTTCGCGCTGGCCGGCCGCGTGGATATCGACATGGAGCGCGAGCCTCTGGGCACCGCGGCGGACGGCCATCCCGTGTACCTGCGCGACATCTGGCCGACCTCCGGCGAGGTGGCCGCCGCGCAGGCGCGCACCGCCGCGCCGCAGGACTACCGCGCCTCCTACGCGGAGCACGTGGCGCAGTGGGACGGCGTGGCCGCGCCGCAGGGCGCCACCTTCGCCTGGAACGCGGATTCCACCTACATCCACCGCCCGCCGTTCTTCGACTCCTTCTCCAAGGAGCCGCACGATGTGCAGGACATCACCGGCGCGCGCGCCCTTGGCATCTTCGGCGACAGCGTGACCACCGACCACATCTCACCCGCAGGCGCCATCAAGCCCACGGCCCCGGCAGGCCGCTTCCTCGCCTCGCTCGGCGTGCAGCAGAGGGATTTCAACACCTACGGCTCGCGCCGCGGAAACGACCTCGTCATGGTGCGCGGCACCTTCGCCAACGTGCGCATCAAGAACCGCATGACCCCCGGCGTGGAGGGCGGCTACACACTCTACTTCGGCAAGCGGGAGCTGCCCGCGCCGGATGTGGACATCACCGCGCCTGCCGGCACGCCCGCGTTCATCTATGATGCGGGCATGGCGTACATGCAGGACGGCACGCCCGCCATCATCATCGCCGGGGAGGACTACGGCATGGGCTCCAGCCGAGACTGGGCCGCCAAGGGTACCGCCCTGCTCGGCGTGCGCGCCGTCGTCACCAAGAGCTTTGAGCGCATCCACCGCAGCAACCTCATCGGCATGGGCATCCTGCCCCTCAACTTTGAGAACCCCGCAGACTACGACCGCGTGAAGGACCTGGCGGACGCCACCTTCTCCATCACCGGGCTGGGCGCGGCGCTGGCCCCGCGCGGCAAGGCCACCCTGCATGTGCAGCCGGCGGGCGCGCCCGCGTTCGAGCTGCCGCTCACCGTGCGCGTGGACACTCCCATGGAGCTGGAATACCTCCGCGCGGGCGGCATCCTGCAATACGTGCTGCGCCGCTACTGCTGAGCGCAGGCACAGAAAACGAAGCGGGGCGGCCTTGCGGTCGCCCCGTTCCGGTTAAGGTTGTTTTCGAGGTATTAGAACCAGCAGCCCACACCCAGGGAGATGGTGTGCTGGCCGTAGTTGTCCTTCACATCGTGGTTGTCGATATAGGTGCGGCCGAACTCGTAGCCCAGGCGCACGTACACGGCGTCGCTGCACTGCACCTGGAATCCGCAACCCACGCCGAACGTGAAGCCGTTCGTGTCGTACGTCTCCTTGTACCAGGAGCCCTTGTACTCGGACTCGCCGATGGAGTAGCCCGCACGGCCGCCCAGGAAGAAGGAAACCTCGTCGCTGAGTGCCAGGTGCAGGTGGTAGCCAAAGGTGATGGGCAGCGCGTACATATCGTCCTTGTACCCCGTGTACTTCTTCTCACCCGCCATGTAGGCCGCGTTCAGCGAGAACTGGTGGCGCACGGAGGCGCGCTGCATGGAGTACAGGTTGAAGCCCAGGCGGGCGCCCCACATGTCGGGCATGTAGTCCTCGTCGCCGATGGCGTAGAGGGCGTCGATGCTGTACACGGGCGTCCAGTCATAGCCGGTGTGGGCACCGGGCTGGTTTTCCGGGAGCACGTACGGGGCGGCGCTGGCAACGCCTGCAAGGCCTGCCAGGATGGTCAATGTAGAAAGAACTTTTTTCATAGACGTTTCCTCTTTAGCACAATTCCCCGCACCATTCAAGCTTTTTCTTCACGCCGAGGTGAAAAATCTGGCACTGTGCCGGATTTTACGATTCAGCGCTGCCTTTGGGTATGCAATGGTTGGTGCCAACGGGGACATGAGAGATGCAACCCTTGGTGCCTCGAACCACTCCGGCCCTGACGGGCGGAGTTATGGGAATTGGCATGCAAAGGGGGACACCCCACAGGTTGATTCGGGCGCGCCTCACGCGCCCTCACCCCTTCGGGGCAAACCGCTGCGCGGTTTGTCCAATCAGCCTTACAGCCGTCAGCTGCTTTGACACCATGTGGCTACGCATAGGAGAACACCGCCCCCTGCCTGCGGCAGCGTGGGGTTCAATGTTAGCGCGCTTGTCGGCGCGTGGTATCATGTTTCATCTGGCATGTTGCCAGATGAAACTCACCCGCAACCGCGCCGGATGGCGCGGCTGAATACAGGCGCCCCACCCGAAGGGGGCGGCGCAATCTTATATGTAGCCACATGGTGTCAACCTGTGGGGTGTCCCCGCATGCCTACCAATCCCCATAACCCCGCTTGCCGGGGTGGTTCGGGGCACCAACGCCTGCAGCTCTCCGCGCGGCAAAATCTTGCCATCCCCCAAACCCATTCCCCCGCATTCAAGGGCGGGAAACCACGGTTCCGGGGGCGGTGGCGGTGTGCGGCGGCAGCACGCGCCACGGCAGGATGGTGCAGTTGCAGCCGATGCGGGAGTGGGCGCCGATGACGCAGCCGAGCTTGTTGCGTCCGCTGTCGGTGAGCACGCCGTTGTGCGGCATGCGGATGTTGGCGGCATCGTGCCGGAAATTGCTGCAGATGCACCCGCCGCCCAGGTTCACGTCCTCCTCCAGGATGGAATCCCCCACGTAGGAGAGGTGCGCGATGTGCGTGCCGCGACGGATGATGCTGCTCTTCACCTCCACGGCGTGGCCGATGTGGCAGTCGTCCTCAATCAGGGTGTTCCCGCGCACATACGCGTGCGGGCCGACGGTGCAGTTGCGGCCGATGCGCACCTGGCCGTCGATGACCGTGCCGGGCAGGATGCACGAGCCCTCGCCCAGCTGCAGCGTGCCGCGCACGGTGGCCTGCGGATGCACCGTGCCGCGGATGTCCGCCTGCATGCGGGAGAGGCTGGCGGCCGCGGCATCCAGCGGCTCCCAGGGTGGGGCCTGCTGCGGCATCAGGGCAGTTTCTTGAAGAGTTTGACGAGCTGCGGCTTGAGCAGCGTGTAGATCTTCTGCTGCGTGGCGACATCCAGCTGCAGGTCGTCCAGCATCACGCGCTGGCCCACCACGCGTGCGCCGAGGCACTGGGCGTTGCTGCCGTAGATGTAGAAAATCATGTTGGAGGAATCATAGCGGTTGCCCTCCTCTGCGGAGCGGTACATGGAGTCGGGCACCTCGCGCACCCGGGCATTCTTGAGCAGGGTGCGCAGCTGCGTGCGCTGGGCATCCGTGAGCTTGTGCCGCTGCCCTTCCTCCTGCAGCCAGTATGGCTCAGAGGGCGTGACCATCAGGGTGTTGGCGGCGAGCGTGGCGCGCACGGCACCCTGGCTGAGTGCGCCGTTTCCCTGCTGGCAGGCGGCGAGCGTGAATCCGGCGGCGGCAAGCAATGCTATTCTGGCTATTGTCGTTTTCATGGCAATCGGCAACGCCCCACATTCTAGCAGAACCCGCGCCCGGTTCAAGCCAATTCACCGCCCGTTTTTTCTTGCACGCGCGCGCCCCTGCGCTATAATGCCACCATATCCATGATTTCATTCTTGCGAGGAACAGTTGCGGAGGCCATGCCGCAGTGCCTGGTGGTGGATGTCAACGGCGTGGGCTACGAGGTCCAGGTGCCGCTCTCCACCTTTGACGCCCTCAACCCCATGGAGGGGCAGCCCGTCAAATTGAAGATCCACATGCACGTGCGCGAGAACGCCCAGGTGCTCTACGGTTTCGCCACGGATGCGGAGCGGGATATCTTCCGCCTGCTCATCGACCGCGTGAGCGGCATCGGCCCCGCCACCGCCATCTCCATCCTCAGCGGCCTGAACGTCAACACCTTCAAGGCCGCCGTCGTCAACGGCGACGTCCACGCCATCGCGCGCGCCAAGGGTGTGGGCAAGCGCACCGCCGAGCGCATCATCCTGGAGCTCAAGGACAAGGTCGGCCTCGCCTCCACCTGGGAGGCCCAGCAGCAGGGCACCACCACACAGGCCGCCGCGGATGCCGAGCTCGCACTCGTCGCTCTCGGATTCAAGCAGGTGGACGCCCGCAAGACCATCGCCAACCTCGTGAAGGACAACCCGCAGGCGGAGACCGACGAATTGATCCGCGGCGCGCTGCGGCACCTCAGCTGATTCAATCCATGGACCGCGAGCTGCTCAAGCGCGTTTCCCGCTCGTTCTACCTGAGCATGGCGTGGCTGCCGCCCGCCATGCGGGACGCCGTGGCCCTGGCCTACATGCTCGCCCGCGCCACCGACAGCGTGGCCGACACCTCCACCGCCGCCGTGCAGGAGCGCGCGGACGCCCTGCGCCGCATGGCGAGCACCATTGCCGGGGACGGGGAGGAGGACTCCGCCGCCCTCTGCCAAACCCTGGCGGACCGCCTCGCCCCCGCGCAGGACAAACCCGCGGAGGCCGAGCTGCTGCGACGCTTCCCGCAGCTGCTGCAGGAGCTGGCCGCCGCCCCCGAGGGCCAGCGCGAGCTCATCCGCGGCGTCCTCGCCACCATCATCGAGGGCCAGCTCTGGGACCTCACCTACTTCACCCCAGACTGCACCGCCGTGGCGGACGACGCCATGACCGACCTCTACGCCCACCGCGTGGCCGGCTGCGTGGGCGAGTTCTGGACCCGCCTCGGCCGCGAGGCGCTGGGCGACGCCTTCTGCCCCGCCGCAAGGGTGGAAATCATGTGCCGGGCCGCCGTGCGCTACGGCAAGGGCCTGCAGCTCGTCAACATCCTGCGCGATTTGCAGGAGGACGCCGCACGCGGCCGCCAATACCTCTGCTCCGACCCCGCCGTGTGGGCCGACCGCGCCGAACGCTACCTGGCGGACGGCATCGACTACGCGCGGCGCCTCGGCGGCTTCCGCCTGCGTTTCGCCAGCATGCTGCCCGCCCTGCTGGGAGTGAAGACCCTGCGTCTCATCCGCGCCCGCCAGGGCACCGGGCGCGTGAAAA
>JAUNNT010000076.1 GCA_030531305.1 Akkermansia sp. | reverse complement strand
CTGCTGTTGCTGGTCTTGGTTCTGGTCCTGGTTTTGCTGCTGCTGTTGCTGCTGCTGCTTCAGGCGTTCAATCTCCTCCTCCAGGTCCTTGATGAGCTGCTTGATTTTGGCAATATTGGACTCGGCGGGCTTCAGACCGGGCTGGATTTTCAGCGCGTTCTCATAGGGTTGCAAATCTTTCTTCAATTCCTCCACCACCTTTTCCAAATCCTCGATGGACGGCTGCTTGGGGCCCTGCGGCGCGGCGGCGGCGCCATCCTCCTCCTCGGGGTCGGTGGATACCTGCTCGCCCTGCTCCTGTTCCCCCTCGCCGTAGAGCCTGCGGAGCTTGTCGATGGTGGCGTTGGCCCCCACGTTGCCGATTTGGTAGAAGGCCGCGGCCTGCATCTGCGGGTCGCTGTCCAGCAGGGCCTCGGAAAACGCCTCCTTGGCATTGGCGTTGTCCTTGCCCTCCTGCATGAGCCCCTTGGTGTACTGCACCACGGATTGCCCGCTGGGAGCGGCCTGCGCGGCGGGAGTGAGAATGAGCAGGAGCGCCACCGCCGCAGCCCCGCGCCGAGGCAGACGCCATTCCGTGGCTATCACGATGGCCGCCGCCAGCAGCGCCAGCGCCACCCACGCGAACCATGCAAAGAGGTCGTTCGGCACCTTGTTGGTGGACACGTTCTCCTCGTGCTTGTCAATCTTGCGCACGGCGTTCTTGGTGAAGGCGGCCAAATCCGTGTTGGAGTCCAGCATGGCGAAATCGCCGCCCGTGGCTTCCGAGAACTTGCGGAGGGAATCGGCGTCCAGCTTGCTGATGACGTGCTTGCCGTCGGCATCCTGCCACAGGCCGTTCTGCCCCTTGGGGTCGGGTATGGGGCCGCCCGCCGCCGTGCCCACGCCCACGGTGATGACCAGCAGCTTGTCCTTGCGCGCCTCCTCCGCAATGTCGAGCGACGAGCCGACGGTGTCCTCGCCGTCGCTCAGCAGCACGAGCGCGTTCGTGCCGTCCGGCGCGCTGCGCTTCAAGTCCTGCATGGCGCGCTTGAGCACCAGGCCGAAGTTGGTGCCGCCGGTTCCCGCCCAGTTGCGGTTCACCTGCTCTAGGGCGTCTCTCAGGGCGGTGTGGTCGTACGTCAGCGGCACCACCAGGTCCGCATCACCGGAGAAGACGATCAACCCGATTTTGTCGGACGGCAGGGAGTCTATCAATTCGTACGCGGCGGCGCGCGCCTCCTCCAGGCGCGACGGCTTCACGTCCTGCGTCTCCATGGAGCGTGAGATGTCCAGCGCGATGAGCAGGTTGCGCCCGGTGGAGAGGCCGCCCGCCTCGCGGAAGCCGTTGATGGGCCGCGCGAGCGCCGCGATGGTGCAGGCGAGCGCCAGGATGCAGAGCGCGGCGGGGATGATGCTGCGCCAGGCGGGACGCCGCGTCACCAGCTCGTCCGTGTGCTCGGCGGAAACGAGTTTCAGCCAGCCGTTCCCGGTCTTGCGGCGCGCGAGCGCCACCAGCCCCGCCAGCAGCGCGGGCAGGAACAGGAACCAGAGGATGTGCGGGTAAAGGAAGCTCATGGCGGTGTTACGGTGCGGGATGCGGACGCGCGAAGCACAGCCCCGTGCCCAGCAGGAGCAGCAGCGCCGCCAGACCCAGCGGGTACATGAACAGCTCGTCGTAGCTCACGATGGTGCGGCGCTTCGCGTCCGTCTTCTCCAGCTTGTCGATGATTTGGAAGGCTTTCTGCAGCTTGGCGCCGCTGCTGGCGCGGTAGTATCTGCCGCCTGTGCTGTGGGCGATCTCCTTGAGGGTCTTTTCGTCGAAGGTGTCCACATCCGCGGTGTAGCGGGAGATGCGCTCGTCGCGGCCGATGGCGATGGTGAAGATCTTGATGCCGAGCTTGGCGGCCTGCTTGGCGGCCTCGATGGGCGTGATGGAGCCCATGTTGCTGGCGCCGTCCGTCACCAGGATGATGACCTTGGACTTGGTCTCCGTGCGCTCGTTGAGGCGCGTGGCGGCGGTGGCGATGGCCGTGCCGATGGCCGTGCCGTCCTCCTGGATGTACCCCGGCCGCACCTGCCCGTTGAACAGGTCCTGCGTGGCCAGGTAGAACTGGTCGATGATGTACCCCACGATGCCGTGGTCCAGCGTGAGCGGACAGCAGAGCTTGGCCTTGCCGGCGAAGGCCACCAGGCCGATGCGGTCGTTCGGGCGCCCCCCGATGAAGTTCTTCATCACGGCCTTGGCGGCGGTGAGGCGGTCCACGCGGCGGTTGGCGGTGCGTCCCAGATTGTCGGTGACTTGGAATACCATGTCCTGGCTGGCCATGGAGCCGGAGAGGTCGCACACCATCATGATGTCGATACCGCTGACCTTCTGCTCCTGGTATTCGTTGCGCCACTGGGGACGCGCCAGCGCCAGCAGGAGGGAGGCCGTGCCGAGCACCAGGCACACTGCACCGATGCGCCCGGCAAGCGTGCTCGGCTTGCGGAGGTATTTGGCGATAAACGGCACGCACGGGTACACCACGCCGCTCATTGTGCCGGGGCGCCGCCGCAGCAGCGCCAGCGGGATGACGAGCAGCAGCAGCCACAGCACCCACGGCGCGCCGAACATGAACTCCTGCACGGCTTGCGCCTGTTCCGCCTCAACGGCGGCCAGCATGGGGCAGGGGAGCATCATGACGGCATCTCCTTTCCGGCCTGTTCCGCGGCGATGTGCGCCTGTTCCTCCGTGATGCGGGTCACCAGCTGGCGGGCGCGCTCGGTGAGCTCGCGCACCTTGGCGGCGGAATCACCCGCGTTGCCCGCGTACTTGTGGCGCACCAGGTCGTCGAAGAGGTCGCGTGTGTCGTTCTGGCAGCTGGCGGGCACGCCGGAGAGCGAGTCCATGCGCTGCGTGAATTCCTCGTGCGTCTCGTAGAGGGATGAATCGTGCGCCTGCCCCTCCAGGAAGGTGCGCAGGATGAGCGACACCCGCAGGCTGCACTCGCGCAGGGCGGGCATGTCGTCGTCCACGCGGGCGAGGGCGGCCAGTGCCACCTCCGCGTGGGAGGGCGGCGGCGTGGTGCGGTTGGCGCGGCGCTTGCGGATGATGTGCACAATCACCCACGCGACCAGCCCCAGCACCACCAGCGCGGCAATGCCCCCCCACAGCAGGTACTGCCGCAGGATTTCCGCCGCAAAGCCGTCCACCGGGATGTCCGGTTCCAGCTGCGGGATTTTCTCCAGGATGTTTGGCGAGGGGTTCATCTCAATGCACGAAAAGCCGGCTGCGGCGCGCGAAGAGTGCGCGCAGCGGCGCGATATAGTCCTGTGTGGTGGTGAGGTCCAGCATGTCCACCCCCAGCTGGGTGAACACGTTCTTCCATTGCGCGCGCTGGGTCTGCACGGCGCGCGCGTGCGCCTCCCGCACCGCGCGGTCGCCCAGGTCCGCCTCCAGCAGCTGCCCGCCCTCCGGGTCCCGCAGGTACACGCGCCCCGCGTCCGGCAGCGCCAGCTCCAGCGGGTCGTTGATGCGCACGGGCACCAGCTCGTGGCGGAAGTTCAGCTTGCCCACGGCGCGCTTGTCGGCCTGGTTGAAGAAATCGCTCATGAGGAAGACCATGGCGTGCTTGCGCTGGGTGCGCAGGATTTCGTTGGCGATGTCGTCCATGGTGTCGTCCTTGCCCTCGGCGGGCGCGGAGATAATCTCGCGGACGATGCGCTGGCACTGCTTCATGCCCTTGGCGGGCGGCAGGTAGAAGTGCGGCTGCGTGCCGAAGAGCAGCAGACCCACCTTGTCGCTGTTGAGCGCGGCGCTGTGCGCCAGCACCGCCGCTATGCGCGCCGCGTACTCGCGCTTGGTGTCCGCCACGCCTTGGCTCGCGTAGGTCATGGAGCCGCTGGTGTCCACCGCCAGCAGCAGCACCTGCTCGCGCTCCTCGTGGAAGGTGCGCACATACGGCACGCCCGTGCGCGCGGTAACCTTCCAGTCGATGAAGCGGGGGTCGTCTCCGGGGATGTACTCGCGGAAGTCGTCGAAGTCCAGGCCCTGGCCGCGGAAGCCGGAGCGGTACTGCCCGGCGAACGTGGCGGTGGCCAGCCTGCGCGCCTGCAACTCAATGCGGCGCACCTTCTGCATGATTTCCTGGGTCTTGTCCATGCGCGCTTGCTCCTTCCCGAATCACGCCCGTGCCATCCTTACGGCACAGGCACCTTGGAGAGGATGCTGTCGATGACGTTGTCGCTCGTCTTGTTGGCCGCCTCCGCCTCGTAGGACAGCAGGATGCGGTGCCGCAGGATGTCGTGCGCCAGGTCCTTGATGTCCTGCGGGGTCACGTAGCCGCGGCCGCGCGTGAACGCCAGCGCCTTGCCGGCAAGGGCGAGGTTGATGCTGGCGCGGGGCGAGCCGCCCGCGCGCACCATGCCCTCCAGGCGGGAGTCCACGCGCTCCGGGCTGCGCGTGGCGCGCACCAAATCCACAATGTAGTGCTGCACCGCGGGGTCGATGAAGATTTGGTTCATGAGCTCGCGGGACTCGTTGATTTCCTGCACGCTCACCACGGGGGACGTGGTGGGGGCGGGGTTGGTGCTGCTCATCATCTCCAGCACCTTCAACTCCTCGTCGCTGCTCGGGTAGTCCACCATCACCTTGAACAGGAAGCGGTCCAGCTGGGCTTCCGGCAGCTGGTACGTGCCCTCCTGCTCGATGGGGTTCTGCGTGGCCAGCACCAGGAACGGATCCGGCAGCGGGTAGGTGGTCTCCCCCAGCGTCACCTGGCGCTCCTGCATGGCCTCCAGCAGCGCGCTCTGCACTTTCGCGGGCGCGCGGTTGATTTCATCCGCCAGAATCAGGTTGGCGAACACCGGACCCTTCTTCGCCGTGAACTGGCGCGTGTCCGGGTTGTAGATCATGGTGCCCAGCAGGTCCGCCGGCAGCAAATCCGGCGTGAACTGGATGCGCGAGAACGCCGCCTGCATCGTGCCCGCCAGCGCCTTCACGGAAAGCGTCTTCGCCAGTCCCGGCACGCCTTCCAGCAGCACGTGGCCCTTGCACAGAAGGCTTAAAATGAGGCGGTTCACCAGCTCCTGCTGGCCCACCACCACCTTCGCCATCTCCTGTTTCACGGCACTCACCCAGCCCGATTTCTGGGCTATCAATTCGTTGAATTCCTGTGTATTCATGGCAATTCCTATGCGGCAACTATACCACGCTCCCGCATTTTTTCAAGCAATTGACGCGCCATCCACCCGCTTTGTTCAAAAAATCTCCCGCGCCTGCAAAATTCCAAGTGTGAACGGGCGTGATTAGTTGCGCACGCACACACCGTCCCTACAGTATTCCCAATACTGTATGCAAGCCTTTTTTTCAAAGAATGCAAAAAAATCAACCATCCCGCGCCATGTCTGCCTTGCAATGGAAGACGAGCGTTGCAGCACATGCCTTTCCAAACACCTCTACATCAATGAATACCATGTTTTTCTTGCATACAGTATTGGGAATACTGTAGAATGAAGTCGCAGTTGGGAACAACTGTAGGCGAAAGAATAGCGCCTTTTTCATGTGTGTGTTTGTGCTTTCAAGCTCAATGTGTGAGACCTTGTGAGCAAATTGGAGCCGTCCGGGGATGCCCCGGGCGGCTCTTTGCTAACAGGTGGCGTCGCGGGTCACTTTCCCGGCATAGTCAGCTCGGCGGACCACTCTTTGATGGCGCGCGTGATTTCCGCGGCGATGTTGGCCTTGGGTGTGATGAAGGAGGGCACGAACCAGGGGAAGCCGCCCACCAGGTCGTGGAAGACGCAGACCTCGCCGTCGCAGGTGCCGTGTCCGGCGCCGATGCCGATGGTGGGGATGGGGGAGGCGGCGGTGATGTCTGCGGCGGCGCCCTTGCGGGTGCATTCAATCACCACGGAGAAGGCACCGGCACGGGCCACGGCCTGCATGTCGCGCAGGAGTGCGGCGGCCTCCTCGTCGGTCTTGCCCTTCATGTGGTATCCGCCCTCCTCTTTGACTTTCTGGGGCAGGAGGCCGATGTGTGCCTGCACGGGGATTCCGGCGTCCACGATGGCGCGGATGTGTTCCTCCTTGTCCGCACCGCCCTCCAGCTTCACGGCATCCACGCCCGTCTCCATCATGCGGCGGGCGGTTTCGAGCGCCTGTTGCGGGGTGTCGAAGGTGTGGATGGGCATGTCCAATATCACCAGCGCGTTTTTGGCGGCGCGCGCCACCATGCGCCCGTGGTGCAGCATGTCCTCCAGCGTCACGTGCGTGGTGTCGGGGTAGCCCATGACCACCATGCCCAGGGAATCCCCGACCAGGATCATGTCGATTCCGGCCTCGTCCGCCAGGCGTGCGTTGGGATAGTCGTACGCGGTGATTTCAGCGATGGGTCTCACGCCGCGCAGGGAGAGGATTTTTTCTATCTTGGGGTTCATGGCAATCAGATGGGAAAGGGTTTTACGTCCTCCAGCGATGAGGGCAGGGCGGCCAGCAGCTCCGCCACGGTCTTTTCCTGCCGCGGCAGCTTGAGTGCGGGGTCGATGTCGCACAGCGGGCGCAGCACGAACGCGCGCTCGTGCGCCCGCGGGTGCGGCAGCGTCAGCTCCGCCGTGTCGTACGTTTCCGCGCCGCAGTACAGCAGGTCGATGTCGCAGGTGCGGGCCTCTCCGTACACGCCGCTGCGCGTGCGCCCCAGCGCCTTTTCTATGTCCATGCAGAGCTGCAGGATGTCCGGCGCGGGCATGTCGGTTTCCACCTCCACGCAGGCGTTGAGGTAGGCGGGGGAGCCGGGCGGACAGCCCACGGGAGCGGTTTCGTATACTTGGGAGAGGCGCAGCGCGCCGAAGATATCCGCCAGGTGGTCGCATGCGCTTTCCAGCGCGGCGAGGCGGTCTCCCAGGTTGGAGCCGAGGGAGAAGCCCACGCGCCGAAGCTGTGCGCCCTCGTTCATTCCAAAAACAATCAGTCGGTGAACCCCAGCACATCCTGCATGGAGTAGAGCGCGGCGGGCTTGCCCGCCAGCCACACGGCGGCGCGCACGGCACCGCTCGCAAACGTCATGCGGCTGGATGCCTTGTGCGTGAGCTCCACGCGCTCGCCGTCCGTGGCGAACATCACGGTGTGGTCGCCCACCACGTCGCCTCCGCGCAGCGAGTGCATGCCGATCTGGCGCTGCGGGCGCTCGCCCACCAGCCCTTGGCGGCCGTGCGCCACGTCCGCGGCGTAGTCCATGCCGGTTTCCCCGCACACCACTTCCGCGAGGGTGCGTGCGGTGCCGCTGGGGGCGTCCAGCTTGTGGCGGTGGTGCATCTCCACAATCTCGATATCGTAGTCCTTGAGGATGCGGGTGGCCTTTTGCGTGAGCCAGAAGAGGGTGTTGACGCCCACCGAGAAGTTGGAGGCGAAGACAATCGGGATGCGCTTGGCGGCCTCAGCAATGGCGGCGCGTTCGTCGTCCGTGTGCCCTGTGGTGCCGATGACCAGGGGCTTGCCCTGCGCCACGGCGGCGGCCAGCAGCTCCGGCGTGAAGCCGTGGAACGAGAAATCGATGGCGGCATCCGCCTTCTCCAGCGCGGCGGAGATGTCCTGGCCCGCGTCGTGCGTGGCGGCGAGTTCGGTGTCGGGGTTGGCCTCCACGGCTTGGCGCACGGCGCAGCCCATGCGCCCGGAGATGCCTGTGACGAGTATCTTGAGCATGGCGGCGGGTTACAGAAGGTTGAAGCGCTCCAGCAGGCGGCGCAGGGTTTCCCGCTTCTCCTCCGCCAGCGGCGCCAGCGGCATGCGGATGTCCCAACCGATATCACCGCGCAGCGCGAGCGCGGCCTTGATGGGAACCGGGTTGGTGTCCAGGCTCATCAGTCCCTTCATCAGCGGGTAGTACTTCTTCTGCAGCTCCAGGGCCAGCTTGCCGTTGCCGCCCATGGCGGCGTTCACTAGCTCCACCATGGCCGCGGGCGCAACGTTCGATGTCACGGAGACCGCGCCCACCGCGCCGCACGAGATGAACGGAACCGTCAGCCCGTCGTCACCGCTCAGCACGGAGAAGTCCGCGGGCAGGGCCTGCACCAGCTGGTTCACGCGCTCCACGCTGCCGCCGGCCTCCTTGATGGCCACAATGGTGGGGCAGTCCTGCGCCAGGCGCACCACGGTGTTCACGGCAATCTCAATGCCGCTGCGGCCGGGGATGCTGTACAGCAGGACGGGCAGGGACGTGCTCTCCGCCACCGCCTTGAAATGACGGTACAGGCCCTCCTGGCTGGGCTTGTTGTAGTACGGGCACACCTGCAGCGTGCCGTCGGCGCCCATCTTCTCCGCCTCGCGGGTCAGGGAGATGGCCTCCTCCGTGCAGTTGGAGCCTGTGCCGGCGATCACCTGGCAGCGCTTGCCTGCAAACTCGATGGCCTTCGCGATGACCTCGTTGTGCTCCGCGTGCGAGAGCGTGGGGGATTCTCCCGTGGTGCCCACGGGCACGATGCCCGTCACGCCGCCCGCGATTTGCCCCTCGATGAGCCGCTGGAAGGCGTCGTAGTCCACCTTGCCGTCCCGGAACGGGGTGACGATTGCCGTGTAAAGACCTGCGTATTTCATAAACTGCCGGAATGATACCACACCCGCGCCCGCATGGCAATGACAAACCGTTGCGCCATTTTTCCAATCCCCATGCAAATTCATTGACAATTCGGGGAAGTTGCGGCACAATGGCGCGCCCCGTAACCATGATATCCTTCACCAACCTCTCGCGCGCTTCCGAAATCGGCTCCAACAGCTACCTGCTGGATCTCGACGGCGTGCGCGTGGTGCTGGATTGCGGCATGCATCCCAAGAAGGAGGGGCACGACAGCAAGCCGGACTACGGCCTCATCGGCGCCGCGGACCCGGACGTGATTTTCGTCACCCACGCGCACCTGGACCACATCGGCACGCTGCCCTGCCTGCAGGACGAGTACCCCGCGGCGGAGGTGGTGATGACCGTGGGCACCGCGGAGATTGGCGAGGCCATGCTGCACAACTCCGTGAACGTGATGACCTCCCAGCGCCAGGAGCTGGGCATTGTGGAATACCCGTTCTTCACCCACCCGGAGGTGGACCACGCCGCGCGCAGCTGGATGCCCCGCCCGTACGGCGAGACCTTCCGCGTGGGGCGCCGCAACGAGATGCTCGCCACGCTGTACGATGCCGGCCACATCCTGGGCTCCTGCGGCGTGCTCATGGAGGGCGCCACCGGGCGTACCGTCTTCTACACGGGCGACGTGCAGTTCGAGCCGCAAACCCTCATCCCGCCCGCCGATTTCCCCCGCGAGCACGTGGACATCCTCATCACGGAATGCACCCACGGCGCCACGCAGCGCGCCGCCGACTACACTCGGGTCCGCGAGCTGGAGCGCTTCGCCGCCGCCATCCGCGAGGTGCTGGCCAACGACGGCGCGGTGCTCATCCCCGTGTTCGCCCTCGGCAAGAGCCAGGAGCTGCTTTACGAAATCAACCGCTTCAAGATAGCCGGCATGATTCCGGACGTGCCCGTGTACTTCGGCGGCCTCAGCTCCAAGGTGACCGAGCTGTACGACAAGCTGGCGGACTCCACCCCGCGAAACCTCCCCGGCTACCGCCTGCGCGAGCATGTGGAAACCCACGGCCTGCCCAAGCAGGGCATCGCCCCGCTCGTCGCCTCCCCAGGCAACATCTACCTCGTCTCCAGCGGCATGATGAGCGAGCACACCGTCTCCCACCTCCTCGCGGAACAGGTCATGCCACACCCCAACGACGGCATCCTCTTCGTCGGCTACAGCGACCCCGACTCCCCCGCCGGCAAGATCAAGGCCGCGCCGCACGGCGAGCCGCTGAAGCTGCGCGCCAAGGGTGGCCAGGCATACCCCCTCAACTGCCGCGTGGAGAGCTTCGACTTCTCCGGCCACGCCACCCGCGACGCCCTGGTGGAGTTCGCCGCCAGCCTCACCCCCAAGAAGGTCATCCTCGTCCACGGCGACCCGCCCGCCCTCGCCTGGATGCAGCAACACATCCAGGCCGCCCTCCCCAACGCAGAGGTCATCATCCCCGAACCCGGCAAGGCCATCCGGTTGGGATAACCAAATTTACAATTGACAATTTTCAATTTACAATTTGGAGAGTTACGCGCGGCTTTGCCGCGCCGAATTTCCTAAATTGTAAATCGTAAATCGTAAATTGTAA
>JAUNNT010000017.1 GCA_030531305.1 Akkermansia sp. | reverse complement strand
AAATCGAACTTTTTTCAATTTTTTTCGAAAAAAGGCTTGCATAAGGTTTGGGAATGCTGTAGACTCTCCCCCGTACCGCGCGTGCCGCAGTGTGGCCGCGCAGTAAAACCTCACCAAAAGAAACACAAAACCAAAACCAGATAACCGTTATGAAACTCCGCCTCCCGCACAAGTTCCAAGCCGCGCTCATGGCCGCGCTGGCATCGGTTTCCATCACCACCCTCAGCACCGCCACGGCGTATGCAGAGGAAAGCCCGCTCACCTTCGGGGATGACCTCGGGGATGTGATGTACATCGGCGATTCCATCACTCACGGCGTGTACAGCGGCTCCTACCGCTGGTCCCTGTTCCAGATTCTGGCGGACAACGGCGTGGCCCACAACGACCTGGGCCCGCTGACCAAGAACCACGACGGTGGCATTGCCCCCGGGACCATGTACGCCGGGCAGACCTTCACGAACAGCCATGCGGCGGTCTACGGGTCGCATGCCTACGAGATTTCCGACACCGCGCCCGCCAACTGCCCCACCAGCCGCAACAACACCATGTGGGCAGCCGGCAGTTCCGGGCAAACCGTTATCCCGGAGGAATACGCCAACACCTACATTCGGAACTGGCTCGGTTTGGACGCGAACAAGAGGGAATCCCGGGGAGGCGGGGCATACACGGGAGACACCTTCAATCCGGACACCTTCATGATGATGATCGGCACCAACGACATCCTGACGGATGCCGCCAGCGACATCAAGAACAACTACGAGACGGCCATGGCCTCCGTGCTGGACAAGCTGCTGGGCGCCACCCAAAGCGGCGACACTTTCACCTTCAAGGAGGATGCCGACAACACGGGGTCCGTGGTGACAATCTGGAAGGCCATGGTGGAGAAAAACCCCAATGCCGACATCGTGTTCCTGTCCGTTCCCACCCTGGGATCCAATCACAACAATGCCGGCAACGCGAACATCCTGAACGCCGTGCACACCTACAACGCGGCCCTGCAGCAGTGGTGTGACAAACACGGCGTGACCTACGTGCAGTCCGACACGGGCATTGTGGATGTCTCCAGCGCCACGGGCGTGGGCGTTTCCACCATGTACCAGGGTGACCAGACCCACCCCTCCTTCCAGGGAGACCTCATCATAGCCGGCAACGTGGCGAAGGCCATGGGCTACGCGGGCCGTTCCGTGGGCCTGGAGCGCTCCAGCGCCACCGAAACCAACGGCGTGACGTGGACCACCCCCATCACCACGGACACCACCATCACCGCCGGAGTTGCAGCCCAGGTGGTTGAAGGCGTGCAGTTCACCCCCGCCCTGGGCTACACGGTGGATTTCAGCGCCGTGTACGGCAACGGCGGCACGGATGAGATTTGGAACAACACCGACGCCTTCTCCATCACCGTGGGCGACGGCACCCACTCCGGCACCCTCCACCTCACGGAGGCGTACGTGAAGTGGGACAACCAGGTCCTCTACAGCCGCGACAATTCCGAGACCGGCAATTTCCGCATCGCCTATATTAATAATAGCGTGAACGCCGCGGACAACGTGAACGCCGGCTACTACGTGTGGCTGGGAGACCAGCTCATCGGCGAGGCCCTCGGCACCGGCGCCGCCGGTTTCAGCGGCGTCAAGATGCAATCCACGGGTGCGGACGCCACCGTCTCCACCCTCTCCTGGACGGATGCCGCCTACGCCCCCACCGCGGAGGGCTATGTGAACGACTCCGCGGCCTTCCACCTGACCCAGGTCAACCCCAATCCCAACCACGACAACCCCACCAAGCAGGGCACCCGCACGGATATCACCTGGGATCCCATCACCAACAGTGACAAGTACGCGCTGCCCAGCGGGCAAAGCAGCGAGGCGGCCACCATATACAGGGAGATATCCACCACGGTGGGCAACAATTACACCGGCGCGGCCAACGCCGCCTACACCGGCGACATCGGCATGCGCTATGCCGGCGACACCGATTTGCAGGCCAACCACTCCGTCATCAGCGTCCTCAACTTCACGGTGACCGGCAACGTGTACATGCAGCTCGACAACCCGAACACGGTGTACAAATCGTGGACGAACAACAACAAGACCTCCGTGATCGCCTCGTACGGCGGCAACATCACGGGCTCCTACACGGTTGTCTACAACGCGGGCATCTTCGACTTTGCGGTCCGCGGCGGCACATACCAGAACCACAGCATTGGCGCGGGTGCGTACAGCTATGTGAACGGCGGCACGTTCAAGGCCGGCGTGTTCGGTGGCGGTGTCGACGGCACCATCACCGGCGGCACCACCGTCACCGTGACCGGCGGTGACATCACCGGCGGCGTGTACGGCGGCGGTGTCGGCGGCACCATCAACGGCGGCACCCTCGTCACCATCACCGGCGGCAATATCAGGGGCGGCGTGCACGGCGGCGGCACCGCCGGCACCATCAACAACGGCACCGCTGTGGTGATTGAAGGCAACCTGGCCCACATTGAAGGCGATATCGACGCCGACACCGTGACCCTGCAGAACGTGGCTCCCAGCGAGCAGCACTACACGGACGGGTTCGACTACTACGGCGGCACCATCCGCGCAGACAAGGTTGTGCTGCACCACTACACGGTGGAGCAGATGCTGGCCAGCCTGGAGACCAAGAGCCTGGTGCTCAGCGGCGGCACCGCGACCACCATCCGCGACCTCACGCTCACCGCGTGCGAAATCACCGCGGAGGACACCTCCGCCGTCACGCTGGACGGCACGCTCACCCTGGGCAACACCGCCACCTACAGCGGCAACGTGACCCTGACGGACGGCATGACCATCAAGATGGTCGGCGGTGAGAACACCTCCGCCTCCGGCGCCGCCCAGGGCGGCTACCGCGGCGGCAGCTGGGAGGTCATGAAGCTGGCGGAGGGCGAGGAAACCTCCAACCTCACCGTGCATGCGGACACCCTGGTGGGCGCGGGCATGCTGCAGGGCAGCACCTTCACCTACAACGGCACCACCGGCCTGCTCTCCGCCGATGGCACGGACTACTCCACCTACTACCTGGAAGGCAGCATCACCTCCGTGAACCTCACCACGGAGCAGGCCGCGCACGCGGAACTGCAGCACGTGGTGCTCAACGCCGCTGCCGGCACGGTGACCGTGGACAGCGGCGCCTCCAACACGCTTGCGGATATCACCAAGCAGGCGGGCTCCGCCCTCACGCTGGATGTGGCCGGCTCCCTGACCCTCAGCGGCACCATCACCGGCACCGGTGGCAGCATTGAGAAGACCGGCGCCGGCACCGTCACCCTGAACGGCGCCAGCCGCTCCGGCCTCAGCGATTCCATCACCGTGTCCGCCGGCTCCCTGGTGGCGGCGGTGGACAACTCCCTCACCTCCGGCGCGGTGACCGTGAACGAGAACGGCACCCTGGTGCTCAAGACGTACACCAACGTGCCCACCATCTCCGGCACCGGCACCGTGCAGATTGATTTCGGCAGCGGCAAGGACTATCAGATACACGACAAGGCGTTCCTGGACAGTTTCGGAGGCACGGTGGAGCTTGTGAGCGGCAACCTGCAGATCGGCAACAAGGCCAACAAGTTCAACAATGCCAAGCTCAAGCTCAGCGGCGGCGTACTGAAGGGCTGGGGTGCCAATTTCACCCACGCTATCGAACTGGCCGGCGGCACCTTGGCTGATGCCGGCGCCAATGAAACGTACAGCGGCGCCATCAGCGTCACCGCCAATTCCACCGTGGATGCCAGCAGCGGCCACACCATCACCCTCTCCGGCGCCATCACCGGTTCCTCCAAGTTGACCAAGGCCGGTGCCGGCGCGCTCACCCTGACCGGCGACAACACTTCCTTCGCCGGTGACTTGGATATCAAGGGTGGCTCGGTCAATTTCAACAACAACATGACGGCAGGCACCGTGTATGTGGCAGCCGCCTCGTCCGCTGTCACTGTCGCCCAGGGCAAAACGTTGGATATCGCCGTCTTCAACAATGGATGGGGGCTCACCACCTTGACCGTGAACGGCGTGGTGAATGCCACCGATAAATTCGAGTACGCCAGCGGCAACAGCACCCAGACCATCAACGGTTCCGGTGTCATCAACGCCAAGCATCTCGTGATGGGCAACGATGGCAAGTACGTGCTGGACGGCACGAGCGGCTTGCGCGTCAACGTCGGCTCCGGCGGCATTACTCCCACAAACGTTTACGGCTACACGGTGACACTCAAGGGAGGAGTCACTTTGGGCGCAACGGATAATTGGACCGGCACTGTGCCGATGGCCCTGGGAGACGGAGGCGCGGTTATCGACACCTCCAACGCCGAAACCACGGAGAACGACGGCGCAGGCCACAACGTGACCATCAGCGGCGTGCTTTCCGGCAGCGGTTCCCTCACCAAGGCCGGTGCGGGCACGCTCACCCTCAGCGGCGCCAACACGTTCACGGGCGGTCTCTCCATTAACGGCGGCACCGTCAAGATGGGCTCCACCAAGGCGCTGGGCCAGTGGAACGACAGCCGCCTCATCCAGGTGAACGAAGGCGGCGTGCTGGACTACAACGGCGTGGAGGCCGATGCCACCGGGTACAGGGTGACGCTCAACGGCGGCACGCTCACCAACGGCAGCACAGGCAAGGGTTACGGCAAGCGCCAGGTAGTCACCTCGCTCGTGCTCACCGCCAATTCCACCGTTGATGCCGCCCATGAGATGGGAATCATCGCTGGCGGATACGACCCCACCTCCATCAACATGGGCGGCCACACCCTGGAGAAGACGGGGGCCAGCACCTTCTACCTCACCAACACCACCATCAGCAACGGCGGCACCATCAAGGTGTCTCAGGGCTCCGTGGACTTCAATGTGACCGCCAATGATTCGCAGCTGGGTTCCCTGGGCGCCAACCTGGAGCTCGCCGGCGGCAACGTGGGCGGCAACAAGGTGAAGCTGGCGGACGATATCACGGTGACGGCCTCCGGTAACGGCGGCACCCTGTCCGCCGCCGTGCTGACGGAAACCCACAACCTCACCCTGGCCGGCGATGCGGACCTGACTGTCAGCGGCGCCATCTCCGGTAGCGGCGCCATTGCAAAGACCGGCACGGGCACGGCCACCATCTCCGGCAGCACCACCGGCTTCACCGGCGGCCTCGCCGTGGACGCGGGCAAGCTGGTCGTCAGCCACGACATCACGACCTCGGGACTGACCGGTTTCGGCGGCACGCTGGATGTGCAGGGTGCGCTGACCGTGGACACGGATGAATTACTTCTCGTCCCCTTCAAGGGCACCATTGCGGCAAACAGCTTCACGTTGAGCGGCTCCGGTCTCCAGGGCATTTCCAACATCTCCCGCCTGGGAAGCTCTGTTCAGGTGAACGGCGGCCTGCTGCATTTGGCAGAAGGCACGTATGACATCTCCGGGATTGCGGCCACCGCCAGCACTACCACCGCACCCACCGCCAGCGGCTATGGCGACATGACGGCAGACGTCCAGTTCATCCAAAAGAACGGCAGCGGTAATTTCACCCATGCCGAAAGCGGGCTGGACATCGTCTACAACGGCGTTCACGCAGACACCGTGTCGGAAGACGGCATTGTGCACTTTGAGGGCACGGACTACTCCACCTACTACCTGAAGGGCGAGGGCGACACCCTGAACCTCACTGCGGAGCAGACCTCCAATCCGGAGCTGCAGAACGTGGTGGTCAACGCCTCCGGCTCCGTGAGCCTGGGCGACACCCGCTCCCTCCGGGCCGTCTATCAGGATGCGGACACCGTCCTCACCCTCACGGGCGGCGGCGAGCTGACCGTGGGTTCCTTCGGCTTCGACCAAAGCAACACGTATGCCAACATCTCCATCGATGCTGTCACGACCCTGAGAACGGGTGATTTGACCGTGGGCGAAGGCGAGACCTTCACCACCGCCGGTGAGGGTACCTATATCGGCGGAATCCTCACCGTTATCGATGATGGCACAACCGTCAACCTGGGTTCCAACGTACAGCTTGCCAAGCTGGGCGTAACCGCCGGCAACGTGAACATCAGCGGTGAAACCTCCGTGAGCGGCACCACGGACCTTTCAAACGCATCCAGCTCCACCGGCGTGGTCACGGTGAAGGGAACGGGCACGCTCAACATCAACGGCTCCCTGTGGGGCCGCAGCGCCTCCCACCTCTACCTGGAGCAGGGCGGCACCGTGAACATCGGCAGCAGCCTGACCATCGTGGGTGCGGCCGCGGGCGCCGAGCTGGTAGCGGGAACCGGTGATGTGCAATACTCCCTGGATTCCGGCGATTGGACCATCAAGAACGCCGATACTACCATCACCGCCGCAGAGAACCAGAACATCACCCTTGCCAACGCGATCTCCGGCAACGGCTCCCTTGTGAAGTTGGGCGCAGGCACGCTGACGCTCACCGCCGTCAACACCTTCACAGGTGACCTGCTCATCAGCGAGGGCACGGTGAAGGTGGGCAACGGCAATAAATATCAGGCGCTCGGCGCTTATAACGCCTCTCGCCTCATTGAGGTTGCGGCCGGCGGCACGCTGGACGTGAACGGCAACGAGGGCGGCGGCTCCAACGGCAAGGGTGACGGCTACACCGTGACGCTGAACGGCGGCACACTCACCAACACGGGAACGGCGAAGGGTTCGGGATCCCGCCAGTACGTGACCCACCTGAAATTGAGCGATGATTCCAATGTGGTGGCAGCACAAAACTTCGGCATCATCGGCAGCGGCTATGCCGCCACCTCCATGGATATGGGCGGCCACACGCTCACCATCGATGGCCCCAACACATTCTATGTGGTGAACGCCACCATTACCGGCGGCGGCGCCATTGACGTCCATTCCGGCACCTTGAGCTTCAACGTGGCCGGCTATAACAACAACTTGGGGACATTCGCCTCCAACTTCGTGTTGTCCGGCGGCACCCTGACCGGCGGCAACGACCTGTCGCTCGCCAATGACATCTACATCAACACCACGGCCAATTCCAACATGAGCCTTTCCGTGAAGCGCCAGGGCCACGCCATCACCTTCAAGGGCAATGCCAACCTCACCGAAACCGGCAACCTTTCCGGTGTCGGCGCCATTGTCAAGGAGGGCACGGGTGCGCTGACCCTTTCCGGCACCACGGACGTGAGCGGCACCATCCGGCTGAACGGCGGCACCCTGAACCTGGGCGGCACGGTGGCGGTGAATACTGCCAGCCTTGGCGAATTCGAGGTGTTTGATGACTCCAGCCAGACCTATTCGCACGGCAACAACGGCTTCCTCACCTCCTCCGGCCAGTACTACCTGGTGAAGGGCGGGGAGAACACCACGGCCAGCCATACCGGCGCCATCACCGGCGGCTCCTACGTGGACAACCCCACCAAGGCGGGCAAGGGCGCCGGGGACATCATCATCACGATTGACGCCGCCGAGTCCACCACCTACTATGTGAACGAGACCATGGCCACCGCGGATGATGCGGCCATCACCTCCACCGCAACGGATATCGCCATCAAGAAGGGCGCAACGCTGACCGCTTCCTCATCCTCCGTCACGTTCAACAACGCCAAGCTCCACGGCGAGGGCACCTACGCCCTGGCGGACACGGTGAAGGCCATGTCCAGCGGCCTGAGCCTCGACACGGATTGGGCCGGTATCGTGCGCCTGACGGGTGCCACCCAGACCAACATCAACTTCGCCCAGTTCGCCAATGGAACCATTTCCACCATCGAGCTGAAGGGTTTCACCGGCTGGGCGACCGACAACTTGTGGAAGGGAATCAACGCCCAGAACTTCATGCTCACCAACACGGACAACGGCGGCGCGGCATGGACCAACGGAGCGTTTTCCCAAAGCTCCGCCGACACCGCCTCTTACACCGGGAAGTGGAGCGGCACCGGCACCTATGTCACGAATATCAACGCTAACAGGTATTTGAACCATACGTATTCCGGCGATATTTCGGATTGGACGGGTATCTTCGACAAGCAGGGGGCCGGCACGTCTATCCTGACCTTCACCGGCTCGTCCGACAAGGTGAATGTGGAAATCAAGAAGACCGGCGGCACGCTGAACGTGGTGGCCGATGCGAATGCTGCATTCAGCAAGGCCATCAATGCGAGCGAGTTTAAGGTGACCGCCGGGCACACCGCCACGCTGGGTGCCAACGTCACCCTGGGCGGGCTGACGGGCGCGGGCAACATTGCCTCCACCGCCAACATCACCCTGAACGGCACGGGAACCTATGTGTTTGACGGCGCCATCACGGACGCGAAAGTGCTGACCAAGTCCGGCAACGGCACCCAAACCTTCAACGGCAAGGTGACGTTGTCGGGTGGGCGCAACTCTATCACTGCCGGCACGGTGTATTTCAACGGTGGATTCGCCTATTCCGGGGGGGATAGCTACGCGCTGGTGACGAGTAACAACACAACCGTGCACTTTGGCGGCAATAGCGACCTGAGCGGGAAGAACATAGGCCCCGTGGCCGGTGCCAAGATCGTGCTGGATGCCGGAGCCACCCTGAAACTGGCGCAGCTGCTGAACTCCCCCTCTAATAGCGGCGCCAACGGCACGCTCGATATGAAGAGCGGGTCTGTGCTGACGGTGACAGGCGCCATGCGCCTCACGGGCGCATCGAGCGAGGGCGGCACCATCCACCTGGGGAACAATGTGACGGTCGACCTCCACGCAGGCTCCTATACGCCCATCATGGAGTTTGGCATGGGAGCAGTGGTGCTGGACGGCGCCAACGCCACCATCCAGACGCTCAGCAACGGCGGCACGGTGAAGCTGGATTCCATTTCTGGCACCGGCACGCTCACGCTGAAGGCGAATTCGGGCTTCTCAGCCCGCAACACCTTCTCGATCGGTGGCAGCGCCACCGAGTCCGAGTTGACCAAGTTCCACGGCACGCTTGCCCTTGAGCGCGTGGGCACCGGCGCCAACCGCGTGCTGCTGGCGGAGTTCAACGACAAGTATTCCGCCGCGGACGCGGTTGTGCAGGCTTCCCTCACTGGAACCCACAACAGCGAGGCGGTGGGTATCCTGATCAACAGCAATGTTGTGCAGATGAAGGGTCTGAAGGATGGAAGCAACATCACTAACGCGAATTCCTACGCCCTGGCCAGCGGCAGTGCCTCAGCGCTTGCCGATACGCCAAACGCCGGTGCGGCCACCTACCTGAACAGCGCCTCGGACGGCACACCCCGCACGCTGGAGTTCACGGGTTCGGCGGCGTCGGATTCCTACACCACGGCCATCAAGGTGCTCAGCGGTGTGAACCTGACGATGTCCGGCGCGGGCAGCCAGACGTTCAACGGCGACCTGAGCGCCATGAACGGCGCGGTGACCGTGAACTCCGGCACGCTCACGCTGAGCAACTCCTCCGGCACCGCCGCCAGCCTGGGAACCATCGGGGTGACCGGCGGCAACCTGGTGCTGGGCGGCAAGATCACCTACACCGGCAGCGCGCCCATCGCCAACAACGGCACCATCACCCTCAACAGCGACCTCACGGTGACCAACCTGGCGGCCGAGCTGGACCGCACATTCTACGTCAACGAGTACGGCGAGCTGACCTTTGAGAAGCAACCCGGTTTCTTCCGCGGCACCGGGCTGGACACGTTGCAGCTCACCAGCGGAACCGGCACCGTGGCTGCGAACGACCACAAGGCCATCCTGAACGGGGACATGTACGAAATCTACGAGGACGGCTTGGCCATGCACATGCAGACGGGCGAGGGCAAGGGCGTGGATTACACCACCTACTACATGGAGGGTGCAAACTTCAACTACCTCTCATACATCAAGGATGGCTCCGGCGGCCAGCTGCGGAAGGTTGTCCTCACGGCAACGGCCGACGCTTCCAACGAGCTGTTTGTTGACACCCTGGTCGGCGAGATTGACCTTGCCGGCGACGGCTCCGGCGCCATGCCGATCCTCTATATGGGAGACGCCAGCGGCATAGGCACCGGCACCATCAGGACGGAAGTCTCGCAGGCTGCCGTCGTGGGCATGCTCTCCCTTACCTCCGGCACCACGGACGTGGGTTACACGCACACGGAACTGCACATGAATCCCTACAACACGCTTGGGGCCACCCAATACATCCGCGTGGACGACAGGGTGCAGTTCACGGCCGCCACGACCTCGTCGGAAGACTTCGTGTTCCTGACCAACATGCACCCGGCATCCTCCGGGCAGACTCAGTACAAGCTGGACGACAGGCTCTTCGCCGTTGCCGCCGACACGGTGCAGAACATCCGCACCGAGGCGCTCACAGAGGATGAGCACGGCGTGGGTGCATCCGTGGGGAACTCGCTTTCCGTGCGGGCCGTCCACAACAGCTACGAAGGCGGTCAGGGCGCGCTCGTCCTCACCGCCGGCGTGGAGCCCACCGCCCTTAAGGAGGTCATCGCCACCAGCGGCGATATCCAGTTCATGAACATGGCCGCCGCCAACCTGGACACCCTGGAAATCGGCGCCGGCAAGACCGTGAGCATGTACACGGGCAGCATTGCCGAGGCCGCCCAGGAGGCTTCCGTGACCGTGAGCGGCACGCTCACCGCTGACGCGGGCGCCACCCTGAACGCCAACCTGGAGCTGGCCGCCGGCTCCACGCTGGATGTCTCCGCCACGGGCGGCACGGGCCTGCAGCTGGGCAGCACCCTCACCATCAACCCGGGCATGCAGCTCTCCGATGCCGACCTGCGCAACGTGTGGGACCTGGAAATCGGCGGGATGTACAAGCTCGTTTACGATGTCAACCTGCTCGAGATCAAGGATTCCACCGGCACCGTGACGGGCACCTTCAACCCCGGCGAGCTGACGGCTGCCGACAAGGTGGACGCGCACCAGTTCTACAACAAGCTGCAGGAGAACCACTACTACGTGGTGTTCACCAACGACGGCGGCAACGTGGGCACATACGCCATCTACTGCAACGTGCCGGAACCCACCACAAGCACGCTGAGCTTGCTGGCGCTTGCGGCCCTCGCGGCCCGCAGACGCCGCAAGTGAAGGTACTAAGTACTATGTACTAGGTACTATTTGAAAATTCGGCGGCTACGCCGCAAGATTCACCAAGGCCCAGCCGTTACCGGCTGGGCCTTCTTGCGGGCGTTTCACGGCCGCATGTGATTTTTTTGCGGCAGTGGGCTTGAAAGGGGAGCAATCTTGTGCTATATTGGCGGTGGAATGAGACCGAGCCTTGACAGGAACAGGATGCGCACGCGCGGCCGCACCGACAGCCGTGCGGGGCGCTGTGATGTGCTCAAGGCGGTGAGCAAGACCAAGAAGGGCAAGAAGGTGGTCAGCGTTGTGCGCTATTCCAAATCGGATGCACAGATGCTCATCCGGCTCATCAGCAAGCCGTTTGAACCGAATGCCGCCGCCCGGGAGGCCAAGCGGCTCAATGCTGCCATTCCCAGATTGACGGCTTCCCAAAATGCCTGAGGTATATGTCAATTACGGCGATTTTCCCGCCGATGTGGAGTCGTTCACCTGCAATGAGCCCGCGCTTGACGATTTTTTGAAGGCCCGGGCGGCGTCTTTCATCCAAAAGGGGTTGTGCGCCGTTACCTTGCTGATGGACAGCGACACGCGGGAAGTGCTGGGCTTTTACGCAATCTCCCCGTTCGCCATAGATGGAACGGCACTGAGAGCGGAGCAGCAGCGGCATTTCGATGTCACCTTCGAGATACCCGCCTGGAAAATAGGCGAGCTGGCAGTCAACGCCAAGTACCAGAGGAGCGGCAAGGATGATGAATGCCGCCGCTACGGCACAAAGCTCCTGCAAGAAGCCATTGAGGATATACAGAGACGTGCCGCCAGGGGGGCCGGCGCCCTTATTATGGTGGATACCATTAACAGGAGGGTCAAGAAATTCTACAAAAAATTCGGCTTCGTCTCCCTCCCCAATGTGTCCAACCAAATGGCGCGCCCCGTGGATGAAGCCACGGGCGTGTGAGAGAAGGCATTGGATTTACAATTGACGATTGACGATTTACAATTTTGTAAGTTAGGTGCCTGCGGCACAAGATTCACCAAGGCCCAGCCGTTACCGGCTGGGCCTTCTTGCGGGGCGATTGGCGAAACCACCCCGTGCGTGTACACACAACGCATGCACACAAACAAATCCCAAATCCTAAATCCCCAATCCTAAATCTTCCCCACGGGGGTATGACGTACGGCGCGCGGTCTGGACGGTGTTTTATGCTGGAAAAGCGGAAGGGGTTGTGGTAGCATGCGGGCGCAATGCTATCGGATAGGACCAAGGCGGGAATCGAGCGGGCGCCGCACCGCAGCCTGATGCGTGCAACGGGGATGACGGACGAGGACATCCGCAAGCCGTTTATCGCGATTTGCAATTCTTTCACCGAGGTGATACCGGGGCACGTGCACCTGAACAAGGTGGCGGAGCTGGTGAAGGATGAGGTCCGCAAGGCAGGCGGCACGCCCATCGAGTTCAACGTGATCGGCGTGTGCGACGGCATTGCGATGGCGCACACGGGGATGAAATACTCGCTGGCGAGCCGCGAGCTGATAGCGGACAGCGTGGAGACGATGCTCTCCGCGCACGCGTTCGACGCCTGCATCTGCATTCCGAACTGCGACAAGATTGTGCCGGGCATGGTGATGGGCGCGCTGCGCTGCAACATTCCCACCATTTTCTGCAGCGGCGGTCCCATGGCCGTGGGCAAGGGCCGCAACGGCGAGGACCTGGACCTCAACAGCGTGTTCGAGGCGGTGGCCGCCTGCACGGCCGGCAAGATTTCCGAGGACGAGCTGCACTTTGTGGAGTGCCATGCGTGCCCGGGTGCGGGTTCCTGCTCCGGGTTGTTCACGGCCAACTCCATGAACTGCCTGTGCGAGGTGCTGGGCCTGGCGCTGCCGGGCAACGGCACGCTGCCCGCGCTTTCCGACGAGCGCAAGGAGCTGTGGCGCGCCGCCGCCCGCCGCGCTGTGGAGATGGCCCTGCAGGGCGGCCCCCTGCCGCGCGATTTGGTGACGGAGAAGTCCATCGACAACGTGTTCGCGTGCGACATGGCCATGGGCGGCTCGTCCAACACCGTGCTGCACACGCTGGCGTTCGCCGCGGAGGCCGGGCTGGACTACGACCTGCGCCGCATCGACGAGATTTCCCGCCGCACCCCGAACATCTGCAAGATTGCCCCCAGCTCCCGCTACCACATGCACGACCTGCAGCGCGCGGGCGGCATCATGGCCCTGCTGGCGGAGGCGAACGCCGTTCCCGGCGCGCTGCACACGGATGTTCCCACCGTGAGCGGCAAGACCCTCGGCGAACAGATGGAGGGCCTGCACACGCAGGACCCCGCCGTGGTGCGCACCGTGGACAACGCCTACTCTCCGGACGGCGGGCTGGCCGTGCTTTTCGGCAACCTGGCGGAACAGGGAGCCATCGTGAAGAAGGCGGGCGTGCTGCCGGAAATGCTGGTGCACCGCGGCCCCGCCGTCATCTTCGAGAGCCAGGAGGACGCCTGCGCCGGTATCCTGGCGGACCGCGTGAAGCCCGGCGATGTGGTGGTCATCCGCAACGAGGGCCCCAAGGGCGGCCCCGGCATGCAGGAGATGCTCGCACCCACCAGCTACATCATGGGCAAGGGCCTCGGCAACTCCGTGGCGCTCGTCACGGACGGCCGCTTCTCCGGCGCCACCCACGGCGCGTGCATCGGCCACGTTTCCCCGGAAGCCGCGGAGGGCGGGCTCATCGGCCTGCTGAAGGACGGCGACATCATCAGCATCGACATCCCGAACCGCACGATCACCGCGGAGCTGGGAGAGGATGAAATCGCGGCGCGCCGCGCGGTGTGGCAGCCCACCATGCAGGAGATACCCGGCAAGTGGCTCAACCGCTACCGCAGGATGGCCGCCAACGCCAGCCGCGGCGCCGTCCTCCAATAACCACATTTCACAACATCATACTATGAGCGATACCAATACCAAGACAGGGAACCCCATCACCCGCTACTTCTCGGAGTTCGGCGTGCTGAAGGAGTGCGGCAAGAACTTCTGGCTGACCAACTTCATCCAGTTCTTCGACGGCCTGGCGTACTTCACCCTCATCATCGTGTTTGCCCTCTTCCTGAACAAGTACTGCGGCTTCCGAGACGCGGACGCGCCGTTCTGGGTGGGCATGTACACGCTGTTCCTCTCCATGTTCGTGTTCGCCGTGGGCACCATCTGCGACATCATCGGCCTGAAGAGGACATACGCCATCGGGTTCGCCCTGCTCATCACGGGGCGCGCCATCCTGGGCCTGGGGTCGGATTTCGGCATGCACATGCTGGGGCTCTCGCAGGACTCCTCGCGCTACATCGTGATGGGTGGCATCGCCATCATGTCCTTCGGCTCCGCCTTCATGAGCCCGTGCATCACCACCTCCATCCGCCGCTTCACCACCAAGCGCGCCAGGCCCACCGGCTTCAACTTCTACTACCTCTTCATGAACATCGGCGCCCTGCTGGCGGGATTCGCCATCGTGGACCCGCTGCTGGCATGGAAGGGTGACGTGGACGGCCTGCAGTGGGTGGTGAACCTGGGCACCTGCTGCTCGGTCTGCGCGTTCATCTTCACCCGCTTCATCAACGAGGACTTCTTCGCGGAGCCGGACGAGAAGGTCTCCCGCCACGAAACCTCCAACCGGCGCCCGCTCAAGCTCATCTGCGAGGTGGCCAAGGAGCGCACGTTCCAGAAGCTCATCGTGTTCCTGCTGCTGACGCTGGGCGTGCGCCTGGTGTTCACGCTGCAGTTCCTGGTGATGCCGCAGTACTACACCCGCACGATAGGCGACGACTTCCAGCTGGGCTTCATGAACTCGCTCAACCCGTTCGTCATCATCACGGGCCTGATTGTCATCATCCCCATCATCAACAAGTTCTCCACGGTGAAGCTGATGATTTCCGGCATGTCCATCTCCGCCGCATCGCTCATCCTCATGGCCATCCCGCCGCAGTGCTACTTCATCGTCCCCGGCATCACCACCATCAGCCAGGCATACTACGTGGCCATCTTCCTGCAGATTTTGGTGTTCGCGTTCGGCGAGCTGCTGTTCAGCCCGCGCTTCTCCGAATACGTGGCGCGCGTGGCCCCCAAGGACAAGGTGGCCTCCTACATGTCGCTCTCCGCGCTGCCCATGTTCATCGCCAAGCCCATCAACGGCGTCATCGGCGGCCTGCTGGTGTCCTACCTCTGCTATGACGGCATCGCCGCCAAGATGGACACCATGCACATCGACTTCTGGCACTCGCCGGAGTTCATGTGGACCATCTACCTGATCATGGCGGTCATCTCCCCGCTCGCCATCATCCTCACCAAGGGCATGTTCGTCACCGAGAACCCGGAGGCGGATGCCAAGAAGGTCTCCGACGAGGAGGAGCAGGAACAGGCCGCCGAGGCCGTGGCCGAGGAGGCCGCCCTCGAGAACGAATAACCACCAACCATCTTTCATACCATGTCTGACAACGATCACAAGACCCCGGAAGCAGCCCCCGCCCAGAAGACGGACTGGAAGGCCATCATCGGCGACATGCTCATCCTGATTGCCTGCACCGGCGCCATCGGCGGCCTCTGCAACCTCGCCATGATGCCCTTCGAGACCGTCAACCCCACGGACTCCCTCATCTCGCTCGTCCGCAAGGGCGGCAACACCGAGAAGGACTGGACCGCCTTCCACAAGGAGCTCCGCGAGGGAACCGAATCCGCCAGCACGCCGGACAAGCTTTTCATCAACATCCCGGACCAGACCGGGCGCACGGTGCTCATGTGGGCCGCCTACGCCAACTTCAACGCCCCCAACAAGGCCCTCAAAAAGGACCTGCTGGAGCGCATCCCCTACGTGGAGGAACTGATCAAGGTTCCCGGCATCGACCTGCAAGCCGTGGACAAGGACGGCTTCACCGCGCTGCACTGGGCGGCCTGGAGCGGCATGCCCGCCACCGCCTACGCCTTGGTGAAGGCCGGGCTTGACGTGAACCAGACGGAGAGCAACGGCTACACCCCGCTCATGCTCGCCGCCCGCCGCGGCAACGCGGAGGTCACCCGCATGCTCCTGCAGATGGGCGCAGATCCCACCCTGGCGAACAAGGACGGCAAGACCGCCCTGCAGCTCGCGCAGGAGGAGGAGTACGCCTACAAGCAGCGCGACAACTGGAAGTACACCCTCATCTTCTCGGAAGCCCGCGAGGACTTCTACAAGCAGACCGTGGCCGCACTCACGCATCCCGCGGAGGCGGGAGACCCCGGCAGGGCCGCCCTGCACGAGCGCGCCTTGAAGAGCATGAAGAGCCTCCTGCTGCTGGATCTCCGCAAGGACATGGCCAAGCTGGTGGCCGCCGCCAAGAAGGCGGGCGCGCTGGACGAGCTGGTGAAGGTGGCGCATGAGATGGCCGCCCGCACCGGCGAGGAAACGGAGCCCGTGCAGGTGAGCGATGCCATGAAGGACCTCCTGGAGCCGCTCACCGAGATGATGGACGCCGTGCGCGTGGAAGGCGCCGCGGATGCCGTGGCGGACACCATCGAGGAGATGGCCACTCTCGCCAAGGACGTGAAGTAAACCGCCTTTTCCCGCGCCGTGAAAGCCGCCGCGTCATGCCTGGCGTTAGCCGCGTTGGCGGCGCTGGTCTCCTGTGAGCGGGAGGCCGCCGCGCCGGAGCCGCAGACCGCGCAGGAGATGTACGCGCGGGCGCAGGAGCTCATCCGCCCGAACGTGGAGCACGCCGCCAGCGACTTCGCCGGCGCGCTCCAATGGCTGCAGAAGGCCGCGGATGCCGGGCTGGTGCAGGCGCAGACCGATTTGGCCGCGCTCTACCTGGAGGGCGGCAAGGGCGTGGAGAAAAACGCCAAGCTGGCGCACGAGTGGTTCTCCAAGGCCGCCGCGCAGGGCAGCAAGGAGGCTTGCGACTTCCTTGGCATCCTGGAATACGAGGGCCGCGGCGTGGCGCAGGACATGCAGGCGGCCATGATGCATTGGCGCACCGCGGCCGATGCCGGGATAGCGGACGCGCAGTTCCGCCTGGGCATGGCGCTCGCGCAGAAGGCGGATTCCATGCACGAAGCCGTGGACTGGCTCGTGAAGGCCGCACGCCCCGGCGACAAGACGGGCGAGCCCGCCGCCGCAACCGCACTCGGCAACATCTACGCCAAGGGCACCAACGGCATTGAAAAAGATCTTCAAAAATCCGCGGAGTGGTACGCGCAGGCCGCCGCCGCGGGAGAGCCCCGCGCCCAGATGGTGTACGCGGTCATGCTGCTCACGGGCGAACCCGTGCCCAAGGACGAGCAGCGCGGCATGGCCATGCTCCGCCTTTCCGCCGGGCAGGACAACCCCCAGGCCATCGCCCTGCTCATTCGCATCCTCCGCAACGGCCCTGATGCCGACAAGAACGCCGCCGAGGCCGACGCCTGGCAGAAGCGGCTGGAGGATGTACAAGGTACAAAGTACAATGTACAAATCGGGGAGTAGCCCGCAACAGTGGCATTAAAGGGCTTGACTGTTTACCTCCGATACGATATAACCTCCGGAGAGCGATGCGGAACACCTATCATCGCGCTGTCTACCCTGCCAACTCCTATGGACTACTCACGTGACCTGCTGCATCAGCTGTCTGACGCTGAACTCTGTGCCCTTGTTAACAACGGGCTGATGATAGATGTGTGTTACAAGAAAGACATGTCTACGCTGCGCTATCTCGTGGAAGATCGACGGATGCCCGTGAGCAGTAAACCACTCCGCAACGGAACGCCTCTAGAGGCTGCCGCCCAGCTTGGACTAGTCGAGATGATTGAGTATTTAGTGAAACACGGGGCGAATGTCAATCAAACCTCAGCCGGTGGCTATTACGGCCCTCTGGTGAATGCGGCGCGACTCAATAACCCGCTTGCGGTCCTGCGATTGCTGGATTTCGGTGCAGATCCCAATATCAGTTCCGACACGACTGAGGAGGTGTTGTTTAACATGCTGCCCTATCCGGATATTTTGAAAAAGGCACTGGAGGCAGGCGCGGATCCCGATTTTGACAGTATCGAATACGACACGCCCTTAGATGCCTGTTGCTTTGGCGGCTATGCGGAAAACGACTGGGACGAACCGGGCATCAGAGTAGACAAAGACATGACGGAATCCATGCAGATTTTGCTCGATTACGGCGCCTCGCCATACTTGACACTGAGTTACCTGGGCAACACGAAATTCCCGGACACGCCTGTCGGCCGCATGTATCGCGAGGTGATCGACAAAGCACATCGCGACTGTACACCGACTACCGAAATGTACCTTGCAATGAAGAATAGATCCGAGTGCCACACACGGACGATACTCGAACTCATACAGCGATACGAGGCACAAGGAGCGGATTTATTTGCGCATGCCCCATGGCGTAACGGCTACGGATTATTGCAATGCGCGGTAGAACACGGCTCAGAGGAAACTGTGGACTACCTGTTGAGCAAAGGGTTGACGTGGGAAGCGGGCGCAGATTATTTTTCCTCTGCCTTCGCTTCCGACAGCAAAGCCATGGTGCAGCGTCTGCTCCGGGAAAATCTGTCGCCTCTGCACCCCGGCAGCATGTGGTGCATCGACAACAGCATTTGGCGAATCGATGATGCGCTGCTTTGGATACCCCTCGAACAAGGGTGGATGCCTGAACCGGGGGCAGAGGGCGACACCGTCCTGCACTATCTCGCCCGTCGCAATGACCAACCTCAGGCTCTCAACCTTTTCAAAGCCTATGTGGAGCGCATGGGGCTGGACCCTGCGGTGGAAAACGACTACGGTCGCACGCCGTACGACATAGCCGAGGCAAACCATTTCCACGCGCTCATGGATTATCTCAAGCGTAGGTAACATCGCGGTTCAACCATTCTCAACTATCGCTCATATGGAAAACAACAATCCCACGGACAAATCCGATTCGCGCCAGTGTACGGACGCTCAAACCTTGCTCAATATGCAAAACGGTGTCCTGCCAGATGCCGAACAGACACGCGAGTTTTCCTTGGAAACGGCGCTCACCCTTCAGCAATTCTGTCCTTATTCGATGGGGTTGGGTGTGGCAGCCGCGGCCTTTGTCAACGCCGGCTGGCAAGTAGAACACGCAGCCCCCGAGGAGTTTTCCCGCCGTTCTCTACCCCTGGCGGTGGCGAATCAGCAGGGAGAGCTCGCTGTAGTGTTTGTCGATACCATCATCAACGGCCATGCTCCCACCTACCCCGTCAGCGAGTTCCGAGAGCGCATTGAAAAACATTATTCGAAGCGCTTTGCCCTCAACCGCCCCTGCTACTTCTGCACCGTCCGGCTGGACCATGCTGCCTCTGCCGCTCGCTACAAGGTTTCCATGACGATTGACCCGCCCTGTCCCGGTGTGGAAAACCGACTTCCCATGGTCGCTTCGATGAATGGGCAGAGCATCCTGCAACTTTGCGAACGAACAGAGTCTCACCCCGCAGGATTGGATGAAGCGATGGCTGCGCGACTCTTTCGCGATGCGATGGCTGACGGGAAGTGGGGCGCATTTGCTAAATGGGTGCGCGAGGATCTGGAATACGCCAGCGACACCCTCAACTCGCAGCTGCACGGCAAGACGGACTACATGCGCTACATGACAGAGCGAGTAGAGTGGTGGAAGCAGGGGCCCTACCCGCGCTGGCCCTATTTCCGTTTCTCTGTGGGCACTGTGCTCTACAAAGGAGTGCGCCGCCCCTGCATGGCAACATACTATGTCGGCATCCTTTCGGCTGTTGCCGTATTTGATCTCGATGGGGGGCTTGTCGTGCGGATGCGCACTATTTCCCGAGAAACCTATTGCACCTATATTGAGGATGAGAAACCGCGTAATTGCAATGAGCTGCAGAAGCATGACCGCCGCCCGCCTGCGCGCAATGTGAAGCGTCCTCCGTATGCGGCCACAGTCCCCGTCAGTATCGCGGTCCTTCCCCGCGATACGGAGCACAATCGGATTCTGCTGGCCGTCCTCCGGCATCTGGTGACGGCGGGCACGCCCGCTGTCGACCATCCTTCAGCATCAGCGCCCTTCCCCCACATCTGGTTTCGCGGGCAAGACATGAGTCTTCGCTACGTCATTTTCGGGCCGGTGGATTCGGAAGAAGCGGCGGCGCCCAAGCGTTTGCAGCAGCTCAAAGAATGGATCGGGCTGCTCGAATACGAGCATCTAAAACAGCTGAAGGATTACCGCGGATACATGGCCTATGTCAACAATGACGGGAAAGTTTCTCTCCGCGAGATTCCCCCGTTGGATTAACAAGCCGCTAAATTTCGGGTGTTTCAATTTCGGGCAGGCGGCCCTCGTTGTCCCTGATTCCGGGATCTGCGCCATGTTCGAGAAGAATGGCGCAGCAGTCTGCGTGGCGCTGAAAGGCGGCGATATGCAGGGGCGTTTGTCCGTTGTCGAGGCGTGCATTGGCATCCGCGCCGTGTTCCAGCAGCAGCCGACAGCACTCGGTATCACCATGAAAGGCGGCAATGAGCAGGGTGGTCCAGCCTTCATTGCGGCGGGCATCCACTTCCGCCCCGCGTTCCAGCAGCAGCTTGCTACAGGAGATGCGCCGATATGCAACGGCAAGGAACAGGGGGGTGCCGCCACTGCACTCCCTGGCTTCTATGTCCGCACCGTGTTCCAGCAGGAGTTTGCAGCATTCCGGGTAGCCGAATGCAGCTGCGCAATGCAGGTGCGTGCAGCCATGCTTGTCCGCCGCATCGGCATCCGCGCCGTGTTCCAGCAGCAGCCTGCAACATTCGGTGCTGCCGTCTTGGATGGCCGCGCGCAGGGGATAGACCTCGACGTTGTCGCCGCCATCTACGTCCGCGCCGTGTTTCAGGAGCAGTCGGCAACAATCCGCTTGACCCATCCAGGCGGCCTCGGCCAGGGGCATGCGGATGCCGCAGTTTGAGGCATTGACATCGGCGCCGTGTTCCAGGAGCACCCTGCAGCAGTCCGCATGGCCTCTCTCGGCGGCAACGTGCAGGGGAGTCCGGTAGACCGTGGATTCCGCCTCGATATCCGCGCCGCGCCCCAACAGGAATTCGCAGCATTCTGCATGGCCGCCGGCGGCGGCGTAGTGGAGGGGAGTCCAATCCTTGAAGTCAAATGTCTCAACATACGCGCCGTGTTCCAGCAGCAGCTTGCAACAATCCACATGGCCACCCTCTGCGGCGCAGTGCATGGGTCTCCTCTCACACAGTGTATGGGAAATGGAAGATGCCCCATGCTCCAGCAGCAGCGCGCAGCAGTCCGCGTGTCCGGCACCGGCAGCCATGTGCAGGGGCGTGTACCCGCCCCTTGTTGCGGCGGAAACATCTGCGCCGTGTTCCAAGAGCAGCCTGCAGCAATCTACGTGACCGTTCCGTGCGGCCGCATGCAGCGGGTGCCGGTCGCTCTTGTCTGCGGATTCCACATGGGCGCCTGCGCAAAGCAGGAGCCGCACCATGTGCAGGTTTCCAGTTTCGCAGGCATGCAACAACAGTGGGGTGCCGTTGTCATCCACGGCATTGATGTTTTCAATGCCGAGCTTTCGCAGTTGCGCCGCGGCATCGGCTGCCGAAAGCGGCTCTTCATAGGGTGTTTCCATGGTATCTATCAGATATCACCGTCATCATACGCCGGTGGTGGTGGAACGTCAAGCGTATTGATGCAAGGGCAGGGGACACACCTCTGGGCTGGGAAAGGTTGTCGTTGATTCGGAGCCGCCCCACGGCTCCTCACCCCTTCGGGGCAAACACGCTTCGCGGTTTGTCCAATCCGCCTTACCGCACCGCAAGCGGCGCGCCCCACCGGGACTGTCGGCGGCTTTGCAGGGCGGCCCAATGATAGGCGCGGCGGAGCCGCGCGACAAAATCGCAAATCGTCAAATGTAGATTGTAAATCCTTTTGCGCTTTGCGCAAAAAAACCGGCACCGCAGTTGGCTGCGGTGCCGGAAAATCATGAAATAACAAAATCAACAACCAAAAAGGTGATTAGTCGCGCTGGCCGCGGGAGTAGTCGTACTTGCTCTGGAAGCCAAGCTCCTCCGGGAATTCGGAGAAACCGGACCAGGAGTTGTACTCCTTGAGGCCGCTGCGGCCGCAGCTGCCCTGATAGGGCGGGCGGTACGTGCACTTGTAGGTGGGAGCCCAGAAGGTCACCAGCTCATAGAAGCCGTAGCCGATGCGGGTGAAGGTGCGGGTGAAGCCCTCCACGATGCCGACGGAGAAGCCGGCGTAGTCACCTTCCTCGCTGTTCCAGCGAATCATGGTGGTGGGGAGTTCCTCGATGGCGTAGATGATGTTGCCGATGGCCCGGCCCAGCTTGCGCGTGGCCGTGTACTCGGAGGCCGGCGGGGCCTGGATGTCCGCGTACACTGTGCCCGCAAGGGCCGTCAGCAGGAGAGTGGGAAGAAGTAAGCGCTTCATAACGTCATCATATATACCACCCGCCTACACCCTTTGCAAGCAGAAAAGTCATCTTTTTTCAAAAAATCTTTTCCCCGCCCCAAAAAGTCGCATGGGCGCCAATGCGTTGGCGTGTATCCACCCCGCGCGGAGGCGGGGTTGCGTTAGTTGTAAGTGCGAAAGGGGACACCCCCCGGTCTTACGACCGGGGCTGGAAAAGGTTGTCGCCGACTAGGCGGCTCGAATATAGGCGCGGCCAAGCCGCGCGGGAACATCTGCGCCTCGCGCCGAATGGCGCGCTTGCTTTGAGCCGCCCTGCGGCGTTCACTTTTTCCAGCCCACGGCGTAAGCCGTGGGGGTAACCACGCCCGATGCGTCTCGCCACGTAACCCCGCCTCCGCGCGGGGTGGATACACGCCAAGGGTTGCTCCTCTCCGAGCGTTTTCCGTTCACCCACAAAATTTGGCGGAGCGCCGATTTTTATGGGGTGGCAATGATTGTCAATTGTAAATCTCCCATTCCCGTTCTTCCTCGGTGAGGTAGCAGCCGGGGTCGGAGCCGTACCAGTTGCCGTTGGCGAAGGCGGCGCGGGTGCGGAACCCGCCGCCGCAGATGCGGAAGTGTTTGCAGGTGGCGCAGGGGCCGGTGAGGCGCTTCTGGCGCTCCAGCGGGTCGTCGCTGCCGCGGAGCTCGCGCAGCTGTGCGGCGGAGGGCTCGCTGGCGGCCTCCCACACCTCGGAGAATTTTTGGTGTTTGACGTTGCCGAGGGTGACGCCCTGCCAGAACTGGTCCGGGTGGATGTTGCCCTGGGTGTCGATGTTGGCGATGCCGCGGCCGGAGGAGTTGGCGCCGCCGCCGTTCCATGTGAGCAGGCGCAGCGTCTCCTGCGCCAGCGGGTGGCCCTCCCGCAGCTGCCGCAGGAGCAGGTACACGCCGTCCGCCGGCTGGGTGACGGTCAGCAGCTCGCGCGGGCGGCCCTCGTCGTGCCATTTCTGCGCGCGGGCGATGAGCATGTCGATGGCGCCGCGGGCCTCTTGCGGCTTGAGGCTGGCCACGTCCACGCCGCGGCCGGTGGGCACCAGGTGGTAGAAGCAGACGCGGCGGATGTCCTCGCGCTCGATGAAGTCGAGGATCTGCTCCATGCACTGCACGTTGTTGCGTGTGAGGGTGAGGCGCAGCCCGGTTTTCTGGCCCACATCCTCGCAGAGCTTGAATCCGCGGATGGCGCCGTCGAACGCGCCGGGAACGCCGCGGAACTGGTCGTGCACGGCGCCGATGCCGTCCAGCGAGATGCCGACGTACGCCACGCCGAGCTTCTTGAAGAGGGCGGCGAGTTGCGGCGTGATGCGGGTTCCGTTGGTGGAGATGGTGACCTTGAGCCCGCGCTCGGTGGCGCGCTCCAGGAGTTGCGGCAGCTGCGGGTGCAGCGTGGGTTCCCCGCCGGAGAGCAGCAGCGCGTTCACCTTGTACTCCGCCAAGTCGTCAATCACGGCGCAGCACTGCTCCCAGGAAAGCTCGCCGGGATAGCGCTCCGCGTGGGAATCCGCGTAGCAGTGGACGCAGCGCAGGTTGCAGGTGCGCGTGATGTTCCACACCACGATGGGCTTGCGGGTGCGCGCGGAGCCGGGCATGCAGGCGGCTGTGCTGGCGTGCGGGTTGGCATCCCCGCCGCCCTGGCCGTAGCGGATGTGGTCGGCGGGCTGTGAGATTCCGGTCCAGAGCTTGGTGATGTTGGTCATGAAAGGTTGTGGTTGGCGGGGATGTACGGGCAGAGGGGCTCCGCGGCCATCATGTCGCCCGTGGCGCCGTACGCGCGGGAACGCGACCCGCCGCAGAGGCGGCGGTACTCGCACCGGCCGCATTTGCCGCCCAGCGCGTCGTCGTTGCGCAGCTGCACGAACAGCGGGTGCGTGCGGTACACGGCGGCGAGGTCGTCCGTGCGCACGTTGCCCGCGGTGAGCGGCAGGAACCCGCTGGGCTGGATGTCGCCGACGTGGGAGATGAAGAGCACGCCCTTGCCGTCGCGCGTGGGGATGAGGTGGCGCGGCGGTTCCGCTCCGGCAGTACGCGCGGCCTGCATGAGCACGCGGCGGTACTGGTGGCCCTCCGTGGTTTTCACGGCGAAGGGCAGGGTACCGCGCAGGGAGACCAGGCGCTGCCACACGGCCTCCAGCTCCTGCGCGCTTGGCAGCTCGTCCAGCGTGGCGCGGCCCGTGGGCACCAGCACGAACACGCTCCACACGTCCGGCTGCACTTCCTTCATCAGCTCGATGAAGCCATCCAGCTCCGGCAGGGTGGTGCGGGAGAGCGTGGTGTTCACCTGCAGCATGATGCCCGCCTCCCTGGCGCGGCGCGCGGCCTCCAGCGTGCGCTCGAAGGTGTGCGGCACCCCGCGGAAGGCGTCGTGCGTGGCCTGCGTGGCGCCGTCCAGGCTCAGGCTCAGGCTCACCACGCCCGCCGCCTTCAGCTCGGCAAAGTCCGTGTGCAGCAGGCGCGCCGTGGCCGCCGGGCTCAGCGATACCCGCAGGCCCTTCGCCGTGGCATGGCGTATCAGGTCGAAGATGTCGCGCCGCATCATCGGGTCGCCGCCCGTCAGCACCAGCATCGGCGGGTTCAGCGCCGCAATGGAATCCAGCAGCGCCAGCGCCTCGTCGTGCGAAAGCTCCTGCGGGTGGGCCTGCGGCTGCGCCACCGCCCTGCAATGCCGGCATGCCAGCGCGCACGCCCGCGTCACCTCCCAGAAGACGATGAACGGGCGCTCTGCAAAATCGAGCGCGCCTGTGTGCGGATGCCCCGGCATGGCGTGTATTCTACCCCCGCCGCGCCTTTTTTTCAAATCTTTTTCATTTTCTCTCGGAAAAATGCTTGACACTTCCGCCTGTTTGCTGTATTGTCCGCCCCCGTTCCTGAACATTAATAACCACAAACCTCTAACTATGCGTTCCATCACTGTTCGTAAGGGAGAACCCATCGACCGCGCGCTCAAGCGCCTCAAGACCAAGCTCGACACCGAGGGCATCTTGGAAGAGATGCGCCGCCGCCGCGCCTTTGAAAGCCCCATGGACGAGAAGCGCCGCAAGGCCCGCTCCGCCTCCAAGCGCAACAAGGTCCGCTGGCACTACACCAGCAAGGAGGAAATCTCCGCCGCCGCCGTCACCCCGGCTCCGGCCGAGGCCTAAGTTCCCCGTTCAGGAACCAATCCCTTTCTGCAGGGCAGTCTCCCGACCAGGGAGGCTGCCCTGCGTGTCTTTCGCGAAGGAGAAGAATCACACGTCCCCACTCGAAAGCCCATCCGGCGGCATGCCGGATGGGCTTTCAAATTCCCCGCGCCAAGGCGCGGCTATATTTCAAAATTGTCAATCGTCAATTGTCAATTGTAAATTATTTGCGGGTGTATTTCTTCCAATCGCCGATGACGGCTCCGGCATGGGTGTTGATGATTTCCTTGCCGTTGGCCTTCACCACGGAGGCGTTGGGGATGCCGCCCGCGAACTTGAAGGCGGGCAGCTTGCCGGACTCGCCGGAGTTGGCCAGGATGCACGGGAAGTCCGCGCCGTACTTCTTCATGAACTTGATGGCGGCGTCCGCGCTGTTGTCGTGGCTCACCAGGATGAGCTCCACCCTCTTGCCCATGGTCTTGTACTGCTTCACCACGGTGGGCATCTCCGCGTTGCACGGGCCGCACCAGGAGGCGGACTGCAGGTAGATGTAGTACTTGGCGTCCGGGTTGGGCTTCTTGTCGGTGAGGAAGGTCATTTCCTGCAGGGCCTTGCCGACCGCGGAGGGCTCCTTGGTGGCTTCCTTCTTGCCCTTGGCGGCCTTCTTGGCGGGCGCGGGGGCATCGGTGTCCTGCGCCATCACGGCGGGCGTGGCCGCCATCAGGCCCAGCGCAAGCACGGCATGGAAAACGTTTTTGATGTTCATGGCTTGAGTTTTCTCTTGAAGATTTCGCTTGTCAACAGCTCTTTCCTAATCCTAATCTTAATCCTAATTGCCGCAGGCGCGCGTCACTTTCCGGCGGCGGAGGTGATTTGCTTCCACTTCCTCATGACCATCTGGGCGTAGGTGGTGCTTTGCAGCTCCGCGCCGCTGCCGTCCACAATGGAGGCCATGGGGTAGGAGTCGGACTTGCTGAAGCCCGGCAGCTTCTGGATGTCCGGCGAGCCGATCATGATGCAGGGGAAGTCTGCGCCGTACTTCTTCATGAACTCCTTGGCATCCTCCTCGGAAGCGTCGCGGCAGATGAAGATGAGTTCGGTCTTGCCCTTGGGCATGTCCTTGTAGGCCTTCACCACGTTGGGCATCTCCTGGTTGCAGGGGCCGCAGTGGCGGGAGGACTGCAGGTAGATGAAGAACTTGGCCTTGGGGTCCGGGCGCTTGTCGGTGACGAAGGTGATATCCTTGAGGGCCTCCTGGACGGCGTTTTTGTTGGCCTTCTCCTTCTTGCCCTTCTTGTCTTTCTTGTCTGCCTTGAGCTCGGCCTTGTCCTTGTGGGGCTTGGCCATCACCACGGGCATGGCGGTGAACAGGCCGGCCGCCAGCACCAAACGGAACAGTGATTTGATTTTCATATCGGGATGGGGTTAAGGGTTATTTCACAGCGGGGGTGTGGGTGAGCTCGCGCCACTTGGGCAGCACGAAGGAGGGGTGGTTCGGCCCCTCCGCCACCTTGCCGGAGGCATCCACGATGGTCATGCGCGGCACGCGGCGCTCCGGCGTGTAGCCCGGCAGGGCCGCGGACTCCGGGCTCTCGTAGCCGATGCACGCGAAGTCAGCGCCGTATTTCTTCATGAAGGCCACGGCGTCTTCCGGCGTCTTGTCGCAGCTCACGAAGATGAGCTCCACGCCGTTCTTGCGCATCTCCTTGTACTCCTGCACAATCTTGGGCATCTCCTGGTTGCAGGGGCCGCACCATCCGGCGGACTGTAGGTAGATGTAGTAGCGGGCGTGCGTGTCGGGCCGCTTCTCTGTGGCGTAGCCCTGCATGGCCTCCAGGGCCTTGCCGACCACGGATTCCGCCTGCTGCTCCTGCGGGGCGGGAGCGGGGGGCTGCTGTTCCTGGGCGGTGAGGCAGGGAACTGCCAGCAGACCCAGGGCCAACGCGGTGAAGAACAATTTACGATTGCTCATGGCTTCAGTTTACTCTCGGCAATATGGGTTGTCAACAAACCTCACCTAATCTTAATCCTAATCCTAATCCTAATCCCTAATTGCCACCGGCATCATTTTCCTGCTCGGCCTTGGCCTGCTGGGCGTACTGGTCCAGCTTGGGCAGGACGATACCGGCGTTGCCGTCCTCCTTCACCTCGCCGTTGGCATCGATAATCATGGCCCAGGGAATGCCCTCGGCCTCCTTGAAGTGCGGAATCCTCTTGGCGTCCTTGCGCATCACGGCGGGGAACTTGCCCTTGTACTTGTTGAGGAACGCTTTGGCGGAGCCGGGGTCGTTGTCCCAGCTGGCGAGCACGATTTCCACCAGGCCCTCCTCCTTGTACTTCTCATGCGCCTCCACCACATGCGGCATCTCCGCGTTGCACGGGCCGCACCAGCTGGCGGACTGCAGCACCATGTAGTACTTGGCGTTGGCGTTGGGCTTCACGCCGTTGATGGTGCGCAGGTGGCCGATGATTTTGTTGGCCTTGCCCTGCTTGGGCTTTTCGGCCTTCTTCTTGCCCTTCTTGGCGGTTTGGGCGGTGGTGTCCTGGCTGTCATCCTGCTGCGCGCAGAGCTGCGGCGCGGCAAGTCCGATTCCCAGCGCAAGGCCGAGGCAGAGGATACTTGTTCTCATGGCGGATTTTCTTTCCTGAATTCGGGAACGCACTCCGCGCCCGCATTCTACACATTTTGCACATCGCACACGCCTGCGCAGGTTCATGGCCGGGCATCCAGCTCGGCCATGACTTGGCTGACGGCGAAGAGCGGAATGTCAAGGATGGAACATTCCTGTGGATGCCCCAGGGAATCCGTGTAGGGATAGGGGTTGCGCTCGTAGCCGTGCATGGAGGTGCGGGCGATGGCGGCGGGGGAGAAGCGGCGGCAGTAGCTGCGCAGGCTCTTGGCGGTCAGGTTGCGCTCCGCCTTGACCTCCAGCGGCACCACGCCGCGCGCGGTCTCCAGCAGGAAATCGATTTCCGCCTGCGATTTCTCCGCCAGCCAGAAGTAGGGCTCCTGCGCGCATTCCGCCAGCAGCTGCTGGTGGACGTACTGCTCCGTGAGCGCGCCCTTGAACTGCTTGAACACGCCGTTCCTCTCCACCACCACGGCGGAATCCAGCTTGGATTGCGCGGCCAGCAGCCCCACGTCCAGGTGGTACAGGCGGAATTGCGCGTCCTTGTTGCCCGCCAGCGGCAGCTCCGGCTTGCGGACGTTCCACGAGGTGTGCAGCAGCCCTGCATCCAGCAGCCATTGGATGGGCGTGCGGTAGGCCGTGGACTTGTCCCTTTTGCTGACCTCCGCCAGCACGAAGCGGCGGTTGTCCGCCAGCTGCGTGGGCACGGAATCCCACACCGCGGCAATCCGCGGCTGGTCCACGCCCGGCGCGTGCTTGCTGAAATCCGAGCGGTAGTCGTCCAGCAGGGAGAGCTGGACCTCGCGCACCTCGGTGAACTGCCCGGTGTTCAGGTAGGCGTTCACGGCCTCCGGCATGCCGCCGATGTAATAGTAGTACCGCAGCATGTCCTCGTAGGTGTTGCGGAAGCGCATGATGGTTTCCCAGTCGCGTTGGCGCAGCAGCTCCACAAAGCGCCCGTTGCCCGTGGCGGTCAGGAATTCCGTGTAGCTGAGGGGGTGGAGCATCAGGCGGTCCACCTTGCCCACGGGGAATCCCACGCCGTGGTGCAGCTCCACGCCCAGCAGGGAGCCCGCGGCGATGATGTGCTGATCCCGCGCCTCCTCGCAAAAGTATTTCAGCGCGGTGAGCGCGGCGGGGCAGTCCTGAATCTCGTCCAGGATAATCAGCGTCTCGCCCGCCTCCACTGGAACGCCCGTGGACAGCTGGATCTCGTTCAGCAGGCGCTTCACGTTGAAATCCCGCCCAAAGGTTTCTCTCAGGGCCGCATCCTTGTCGAAACGTACATACGCCATCCAGCGGTAGTGCTTTTTTGCGAATTCCTGCGCCAGCCAGGTCTTGCCGACCTGCCGTGCTCCCAGCAGGAGCAGGGGCTTTCGGCGCGGGTTGTTTTTCCACGCTTCCAGCCTGGTGATGCCGTTTCGTTCCATGGTGTCTCCTTTCGGAAAACCATACTACTCCATAAATCGCTGTCTGTCAATAGCAATTCCCGAAATTCGAGGGAGATTTGGCGTATTTTCTTCCCAAATTCGAAGGAGATTGCTTAAAAAGGGGTGCAGAACGCCCGCCTTTCTATCACCCCTCCCGCACGGCAAAGGGGATGTTCCTCAATTCCGCGTCCTCCATGTGCAGGCCGCCCACGATGGCGCGCAGCACCTCCAGGGAGCCGGCGGCGTCGAAGAGCGCATCGTGCCACTGCCGCCCCGGCACGAGCGCGGACACGCGTTCCGAGATGCACAGGGCGTCGCACACCACGGAGAGCGAGTGGTCCTGCAGGGTGGGCATGGCCTGGCGCGCGAGGGCGAGGGTGTCCAGCCAGGGGCCGAACCCGTGGCCGGGGAAGGCGCGCAGGAAGCGCATTTCCGTGGCGGGGTTGTGGCCCACCACCACGCAGCCGCCCAGCAGGCGCTTGATTTCCGGCCAGAGCGCGGAGAACGGCGGCGCGTCCTTCAGCGTGGCGGCGGTGATGCCGTGCAGGCGCGATGCGCTCCAGCGCACGGGGTGCTCGCACGCGATGTAGGAGGTGTAGCACTCCGGCTGCGGGTCGTTCAGGGAGTTGACGCGCACGATGCCCACCTGCACGGGGCAGTCGGTCTCGCCGGGTGCGGCGCCGGCGGACTCGAAGTCGATGGCGGCGTAGGCGAGCTGGCCGAGGGTGCTCATGCAAAGAAGGCGGCGCGCTCCTTGATTTCGCGGCAGAGGGCGTCGTAGTCGCAGGTGAGGAACTTGCCGTCGCGGTAGAGCTCGCGCCCGTCCACCACGGTGAGGCGGTTCTCCAGGCCGGATGCGGCGTAGACGATGTTGGAGGTGATATGGTAGACGGGCTGCATGTTGGGCGTGGTGAGGTCCAAGGCGATGAAGTCCGCGCGCATGCCGGGTTCCAGCACGCCGATGAGGGGATCGTGCATGGCGGCGGAGCCGCCGCGGGTGGCCATGTCCAGCGCCAGGGTGGCGGGGCAGGCGGTGGGGGAGAGTTGGTCCACCTTGTGCAGGAGGCTTGCCACGTACATCTCGCGGAACATGTTCTGGGCGTTGTTGCTGGCGGGGCCGTCGGTGCCGAGCGCCACGTCCACGCCGCCGCGAATCATCTTCTCCACGGGGGCCACGCCGCTGGCGAGCTTCATGTTGGAGGCGGGGTTGTGCACGGCGGCGCAGCGGTTTTCCGCCAGCAGCTCGATATCGTGCTCATCCACGTGCACCAGGTGCGGGAAGGTGGAATCCGGCTGCAGCAGGCCCAGGCTCTCCGCATACGGCACGGGGCGCATGCCGTGCTCCTTCAGGCAGGTTTCCGTCTCCGATTCCGTTTCCGCCAGGTGCATGGCGAAGACGGCGCCGTGCTCGTCCGCGATGGCGCGGCATTCCCGCAGCAGCTCCGGCGTGGTGGTGTACGGCGCGTGCGGGGTGATGGCCTGGCGCAGGCGCGGGTGGTTGCGGTAGCGCTCCGCCTGGGCGGCCATCATCTCGCGGTAGGCGGCCATGTCCGCAAAGGCCAGGTTGGGGAAGAAGCGTGTGATGTTCTCGCCGATGACACCGCGGATGCCGATGCTGTCCGCCGCGCGGAACACGGCGTCCGAGTGCATGTACATGTCGAAGAACGCGGTGGTTCCGGTGCGCACCATCTCCGCCAGGCTGAACAGCGCGCCGGTTTCCACCATCTCCGCCGTGAGCTTCGCCTCCGCCGGGAAGATGTCCTGCATCAGCCAGTCCATCAGCGCCTTGTCGTCCGAGAACCCGCGGTACAGGCTCATCGGCACGTGCGTGTGCGCGTTCACCAGGCCCGGCATGATGACCGCGCGCCCCAGCTCCGTGAGCTCGGCGTCCGGGTACATGTCGCGCATCATGTCGGCGTGTCCCACGCAGGTGATGGTGGCGCCGTCGATGCCCACGGCGCCCTTTTCAATGATGTCGCGGGTGTTGTTCTGGGTGACTACATAGTCTGCGGTGTAAATGTGCATGGTAGGGAAAAGAGGGGATTTACCAATAGAGGATGGCGCAGGCCAGCACGGCCGCGCCGTACAGCGTGCCGAAGATCGCGATGCCCTTGAACACGGCGGGGTGTTCTTTCAGCCACGCCGCCCAGTCGCGGAACAGGTGCGGCTTGGCCACCCAGAACATCGCCACCGTCAGCACCGGGTACCACCAGATGGGAATCAGCAGCCGCGTCACGGGGTCCTTCAGGAACGCCGCGGAAAGCGGCAGCAGCGCCGCCAGCAGCAGGAACAGCCCCAGCGCGCGCGCAAACAGGTGTTCCTTAGCCATGGAGGACAGCACAAACCAGATGACCGGGCACAGAATGAGCAGCCACCCGCGGAAGCTGTCGAACTCGTACAGCGGCATGCACAGCGGGTTCCAATCCGCCTTGAACAGCAGCGCCGCTATCCACAGGAAATCCACCCCCAGCAGCACCGCGCCAGCCTTGTGCGCCGTGTGCGCGCGCCCAAGCGCCTGCAGCGCCGCAGCCGGCCGCACCAGCCCGTACACGTGCAGCAGGATGAGCACCAGGCCCATCACCACCCCTGTTCCGCACAGCGGCAGCTTCTCGTAGATATGGATGGATTCTTCGTACATGCGCTGCGCGTATTATACACGCCCCCGCGCCAAAGGGAAGCAAAAAGGCGGCTGTGCGCCAGTCAACCCACATGTGTTTTGAAATGGAAAAGCCTTGTGGCGTGCAGGGGGCGGTGGTACACTGCAGGGAATATGGTGATACGAACAGAACGGAACGATGAACACAGGCGGGTGGAGGAACTCGTGCGCGAGAGCTTTTGGGATGTGTACCGCCCCGGCTGTTGGGAACACTACTTGCTGCACGTCCTGCGCGGACACCCCGACTATGTGCCGGAACTGGCCCTCGTGGCGGAGGAGGACGGCGTGCTCATTGGCCAGATTGCCTTTGTGAGAACAACCCTGGCCGCAGACGACGGGCGCCGCATCCCCATCATGACCGTGGGTCCCATCTGCATTGCCCCTGCATACAAGCGCAAGGGGTACGGCAAAATGCTGCTGGAGGAAGGCATGAGGCGTGCAGCGGCCATGGGCTGCGGCGCCCTCTGCTTTGAGGGGAATATCGCCTTCTACGGCAAGAGCGGCTTCACCTGCGCCTCCTCCTTCGGGCTGCGCTACCACGGGCTGCCGGAAGGGGCGGACAGCTCCTTCTTCCTTTGCAGGGAGCTGATACCCGGCTACCTCAACGGCATCACGGGAGAATACGCCACGCCCGCCCCCTACCTGGTGGACGAGGCGGATGTGGATGCCTACGACCGCCTGTTCCCGCCCAAGGAAAAACACCGCCTCTCCACCCAAATCTTCTGAGGTATGCGCCGGGGAATGCAAAAAAGGCGCTCCCGCCACGGGAGCGCCCTTTGAAAGGGAATGATGCGGTTGCCTTAGCGGGCGGCCTTGACGGTGACGGCTTCCTTGCCGACGCGGTCGCGGAGGTAGTTGAGCTTGGCACGGCGGACCTTGCCGCGGGTGACAACCTCGACCTTGGCGATCTTGGGGGAATGGACGGGGAAAGAACGCTCCACGCCCTCGCCGTAGGAAATCTTGCGGACGGTGAAGGCCTGGTTGACGCCGGCGCCGCGCTTTCCAATGACGATGCCCTGGAAAATCTGGACGCGCTCCTTGCCGCCTTCAATCACGCGGCAGTGGACCTTGACGGTGTCGCCCACGTTGAAGGGTGCAACCTTCTCCTTCATCTGCTCTTTGCCGATAGTGTCGAGAATGTTCATCTTGTGTCTCTCCTTTTCTTTGGTGTAAATGCTTCGTGGGCCATTCGGCCCTGCGGGTGCGGAAGTCTACCCGACAAACGCGCGCTTGGCAAGCCAAATTTGTGAAAAAGTTCAAATTTTTGCGGCGGAAAGGGCGGGAAGCCGCATCAATCGCGGAAATACGCGCCCCGCCAATCTTCGCCATACTGGCGCCGCAGCTCGTCCGCAATGGCGTTCCAACCCGCATCCTGCACCTCGGCGATGTTGATGATGTCGCCCGCTTCGTTGGTGCGGATGAAGAGCACGGCCCAGCGCGTGCCGTCCGTGACGGTGAGGAAGCGCGTGCGGCTCAAGAAGGTGTCGTCCACGGAGGGCAGGGTGAGGTCGCGCTCGTCGCGCAGCTGGCGGCGGTAAGCTTCCTGCACGCGGTCCAGGTGCAGCCACTTCTCCGCCTTCTCGCGCGTGAACCCGGCAAAGGATTCGTGCGCGGAGATGTACTCCATCACGCGGTAGGCGGCGTGCACGGCGCGTGTGGTGGCGAGCTGCATGCCGTTGGATGCTGTGCCGCGGGTGGCGTACATGGCGTCCAAATCGCGCAGGAGGGCCTGCTTGGGGGTGGGCTGGGGGAAGAACACCACCCAGGCCGCCAGCAGGGCGAGCCCGGCAATGATGGCGCGGCGCGTGCGGCGGCGGCGTCCCAGCAGGTTGGCCATCAGCTCGTGGAAGCTGCGGATGCGCTCCACGTCGATTTCCAGGAAGAGGAAGCGGGGCTTGGCCTTGGCGGGCTTGGCGGCAATCTCGCGCACGGTGAGCGCGTGCTCGGGGTCCAGCTCGGCGGCGTCCACGTCGCCGTATGATGCCTCGTCGTCCGGCGAGCGGTAGTACTTGAAGAGGTAGGAGAGCAGGGTGACGCGCACCAGGAGGCTGCAGGCCACCACCGCGGCGTAGCAGAGCATGCCGTGGGCGAGCTTGCCGTCCTCGAACCGGAAGGTGGGGTGCACCAGCTCCGGCATGCGGGCGGTGAGCACGGGCCAGGCCGCCACCGCGGCCAGCAGCACGCCGATGAGCCCGCTGAACCACACCAGGTTGCGGCGGCTGCCGCACAGGCTCACCATCTCCATGAAGAGCAGGGGGACGAGGAACATGAGGGGCTTGAGCGCGTAGCGGGTGAAGCGCTCGTCCTCCAGCTCCTCCTCCAGCAGGCTGCGCGGGATGATGGAATCCGGGTAGGAGAACACGTACAGCAGCGCCGCCGCCCCCAGCAGGGAGAGCAGGATGCGCAGCGCGAGTGTGGCCTTGCCCTCCATCGTTCGCCTACTTGTATTCCGTGAGCAGCGTGCGGATATCCGCGCCGATGACCCCGCGCGTTTCCGCAATCTGCAGCAGCTTGTCCTCCACGTCCTGCGGCGGGTTCATGCACCTGTGCGGCAGGTCCGGCGTCAGCAGTTCCAGCGCGCACGCGTTGTGCAGCGCCATGGTGGTTTCGATGTAGCGCATGGAGGTGGGTTCCTCCAGAATGAAATTCAGCGGGCGCTTCTTGTTGAGCACGCGCGCCTCCGGGATCTCCGCGCCGAACTCGTCCTCCACGCCCATGTTGGCCAGCATCACGGAGGACGTTGCCAGCGTGGTGGCCTGCAGGCGCCGCCGCAGTGCGCCCGCCACGCCCGTGGCCGTCACCAGGCACCACGCGCGCGATGCCGCTGCGTTGAAGCCCTCCGTGTCGTTCGCGTCCACGAACGCCACGCCGTCCGGCAGCTCGTGGCTCACGTCCGCCACATCGGAAACGGTGACCTTCATGCCGTGCTTGGTGGCGTAGAGGACGATGCCGCGGCCGACCTTGCCGTAGCCGACCACGAGGATGCGGCGGCCCTTGAAGTCGCCGTGGCCGAGCTGCTGGAGCGCGCGGAAAAGGCTTTCGCCGGTGCCGAGCGCGGTTTCGATGCGCTTGATGCGGCCGGAATCCGCCACGAAGACGGGGCGTGCGGGCGCGTGCTCATAGCGCTTCACGCCGGAGCGCGTGAGCTCAGCATACCCCAGCTTGGGCTTCAGGCGGCTGAACTGCCCGGAGCAGTCCAGCACGATGTCGAAGAAGTTGTCCCCCTTGTGCGCCACGCCGATGCCGAACTCATCCAGCTTGGCGAAGACGGCGGGGTCGGTGGGCATGGTGGAGTGCTGCGGCACGTAAACCCGAGCGCCGCCCGCCATCAGGGCGTAGTGCTTGGCGAGCGTGTTGCGGAAGAGCGGTGTGGCATCCAGGATGCGCAGGCCCTCCAGCGGCTTGGCGGCGGACCATTCCTCCGCCTGCGCCAGCAGGGTGGGCCATTCCTCCGCCTTGTAGTGTTGTTCCAGGTATTCTCGCAATGCTTCCAATTTCCGGCTCATGGCGGTGTGTTTCACTTGTTCCAGGAGGGCTCGAACTTGGGGCGGGGGTTGGTGCTGCCGGGGGAATCCTGCGGCACGCGGTACTTGGCGCGCTGCTCCTCGTAGATGCGCTTGAGCTCCTGCATGGTCTTGGCGTACTCCGGCTTCTGGGAGACGTTGTGCATCTGGGCGGGGTCCTTCTCGTTGTCGAAGAGCATCCACTCGTTGGAGGGCTTGCGCTGGCCGCTCTGCTGCTCCTGCGGGGTGGGGGTCCAGATGTGGGCGAGGGTGTAGCGCTTGGTGCGGATGCCGTCGTGGCGGGGTGCGTTGTGCTCGCCGGGCTGCTCGTAGAAGGCGTAGTAGAGCGGGCGGTCCTCGAACTCCGGCGCGCTGCCGTCCTTCAGCAGCGGGGTGAGTGAAACACCGTCGAAGGTCTTCATGTTCTCAGGCGTGTCCGCCCCCGCCAGCTCCAGGATGGTGGGCGCGTAGTCGATTTCCTGCACCATGGCCTGGGAGCGCTTGCCGGCGGGGATGTGCCCCTTCCAGCGCATCACCAGCGGCATGCGGAACGTTTCTTCGAAAATCCAGCGCTTGTCGTACAGCCCGTGCTCGCCCGTGTAGAATCCCTGGTCGCCCACGTAGATCACCAGCGTGTTCTCGGAAAGCCCGTGCTTGTCCAGGTAGTCCAGCAGGTTGGACACCGATTCGTCCACCGCCAGGATGACGCCCAGGTAGTCCTCCATGTACCAGCGCCAGCGCTGCTCGGTCATGTCCTCCTGGGTCTTGTACTTGCCCTTCTTGAAGTTCTGTACGAATTCGCGGGTGCGAGTGGCGTAGAAGTTGCGGTAGAGCTCGCGGAGTCCGGGCTCCATGCCGTCGGTGCTCCAATCGTAGTTGGTCTTGGGAGCGAACTTGGGCTTGTGCTTGGAGATGTCGAAGCCGGCGGGCACCTTGCCCTTGAAGCGGCCGTCGTCGATCATCTTCTTGAGCATTCCGTTGGGAACGATTTCCTTCATCACCTCGAACGGGATTTCATCCTTCACCAGGTGGTTGTCGTTCCAGTTGCACATGTCCCAGCCCACGGTCTGGCGGCTCAGGGAGAGGAAGTCCGGGCGGTCCTTCCAGTCGTCGTGCAGGTTGGCGGGCGGCGTCAGCTTGGCCACGTACTTCTTGATGAGCTCCAGATGGCGCGGCGCCACAATCCAGTTGCGGTGCGGAGCCTTGTGCCCCACGATGAGCGCGAACGGCTTGCTCTTGTCGCGGTTCTCCATCCAGTCGATGGCCATGTCCGTGATGACATCCGTCACGTAGCCGCGGATGCGGTGGTGGACGCTCCTGCCGTTGGGGCCGGGCTGCACCATCAGCGGGTTCCAGTAGTCGCCCTGCGCCGGGAACACCTGCCAGGAGGTGAAGCCCTGCGGGTCTGACACCAGGTGCCACTTGCCGATGACTCCGGTCTGGTATCCGGCGGCCTGCAGCATCTGCGGGTAGGTGGGCTGGTTGGGGTTGAATCGGGAATCGCCCTCGTTGAAGAGGAATCCGTTGTTGTGGGAGTGGCGGCCCGTGATCATGCACGCGCGCGACGGCCCGCACAGGGAGTTGGCGCAGTACGCGCGGTCGAACACCATGCCCTCGTTCGCCAACCGCCGGAATCCCGGCAGCGGCACCGGGCTGTCCTTGTCGCAGCTGCCAAGCGCCTGCACGGCGTGGTCGTCCGTGATGATGAAAAGGAGGTTGGGCCGTGTCTCCTGCTGCTGCGCCAGGGCGTTCCCCAGCACCAGCGCAGATGCAATTCCGGCAATAGCGGAGCGTAATCTCATAGCCCCAACACCCTACCACAACCACCCCGCCAAGTCAAAGCAAAAAGGCGTGGCTGCGGGGCGCGGCGCGGTACGTGTCAGGACTTGCGACGATTGCCGATGGCGGTCGCGATGAGGCCGATGAGCAGGACCAGGGCGCTGAGCACCATGCCGGCCACCACGGGCAGCATGTCGTGAATGTCCTTGGCGGTGATGCCGGAGGCATCCGCCAGCCATTCCACAAGTGCGGCATCCTGCGGCACGGGCAGGACGGCGAGCGCGCCCAGCGTGGCGATGACCATGGAGGCCACCACCCAGCGGGCGGGGATGAAGCGGCGCAGGGTCTTGCGTTTCAGGAAGATGGCCAGCGTGAGCGGGAACACCACGCCGCCGCCGCGAAGCGCCATGGACAAATAGTTGAGCCACAGGCTGGAGCCCTGCCAGTTCACCAGGCAGAACGTTGCCACCAGGATGGCCACCACCACCATGCCGATGCGGTTGGTGAGCATGATGGCGCGGTCCGATTTCACGCCCACTAGGTCGCCGATGATGTCGCGCGAGAACATGGTGCTCACGGAGAGGGCCTGCACGGCGGCGGAGCTGATGATGCACAGCGCGATGCCG
>JAUNNT010000016.1 GCA_030531305.1 Akkermansia sp. | reverse complement strand
GTCAATTGTCAATTTCCTCGGCGGTGTCGTCGATGTCGAACATGTCGTTGGGGTCCTCGGCGATATCGTCGTTTTCACCGGTGGCGGTGTCCTCGGCGAGTTCCTCGTGGATGGTGCAGAGGGAGCGCTTGACGGAGGGGTCGGCCATGGTTTCGGTGTAGGCCTCGCCCTCGTACTCGCAGCCGGAGTGTGCGAGCATGCCGGAGACGCGGCAGAGGCGCACGCCGCCGGTATGACCCTTGGCGGGGGTGGTGCGGATGTCCTTCATGGCGTATCCGCGGACGGCGGCGCACTGCATGGCGCCCACCCAGAGCGGGAGGGCCACGGTGCCGCCGTAGGCGCGGTCGGCAATCTTGGCGGGGCGGTCGAAGCCCACCCAGACGGCGGCGGTGAGGTTGGAGGTGAATCCGCAGAACCAGGCGTTGGTGTAGCCGTTGGTGGTTCCGGTTTTGCCGCCGCAGGGGTGCTTGAAGCCGAGGCGCTGCATGCTGCCGGCGGTGCCGCCGGGCTTGGTGATCTGCTGGAGGATGGCGGAGGTGGCGCGTGTGGTCTGCTGGGAGAAGATGCGGCGCGCGGAGGGAGCGTTCTGCCAGATGACGCGGCCGTTGGCGTCCGTGATGGACTCGATGATATACGGGGTGGGACGGACGCCGCCGTTGGCAAAGGCGGTGTACGCGCCGGCCACCTCCAGCGGGGATGCCTCCCACGTGCCCAAGAAGATGGTGGGACCGGGCGAGCGCGTGGGGCGCGGGAAGCCCGCCAGCAGGGCGGACGACACCACGTTCTGCAGCCCGGCGCGGTTGCCCGCGCGCACGGACATGGTGTTGCGGCTCTTGAGCAGGCCCCATCCCGCGGAGTGCATGCCGGTGAACTTGCCGTCCGAGTTGCCGGGGCGCCAGTTCTTGCCGCCCTTGATTTCACCGGGCTGGATGGCGTCGTCGGAGAGCATGCTCTCCGGGCTGCCGCCCTTGTCGAAGAAGGTGGAGTAGACGATGGGCTTGAAGATGGAGCCCACCTGGCGGCGGCTCTGCACGGCGCGGTTGAGCGGGGATTCCGAGCTGTCGCGCCCGCCGATGACGGCGATGAGCGCGCCGGTGGCGTTGTCGATGATGACGCAGGCGGCCTGGATGTATGAGGGGCGCATGCGGGCGGCCTGCTCCGGCGTGGCGGCGGCCAGCGCGGCCTGGTACTGCGCGCGCGTCTGGTGCACCGGCTTCCTGGCCTTCTCGAACATGTCCACCAGGCGGCGGTCCAGCTCCTTCATCACATCCGTCTGCAGGTCCACATCCAGCGTGGTGCGCACGCGCAGGCCGCCGGAGACCACGGCCTCCGACTTCACGCGCTGCTCGGAGGTGTCCAGCATCTCCAGGATGTGGTCCACCTCGCTGCGGACGAGGTCCAGGGCGTAGTTGTCCGTGCCCATGGGTTCCGGGCGGCGTGTGGCGATGGGTTCCCTCAGCGCGGCCTCATACTGCGCGGGGGTGATCTTGCCGTGGTCCACCATCAGCTTGAGCACCTTGTCCCTCTGCACCTGCGCGAACCGCGGGTTGCGGTACGGCGAGTATTCGTTGGGGGAGCAGACGATGCCCGCCAGCATGGCGGACTCGCCGATGGTGAGGTCGCGCGGCAATTTGTCAAAGTACCCGTGGGCGGCCTGCTTGAGCCCTAGGAAGGTGTGGCCCCAGAACACGCGGTTGATGTAGCAGAGCAGGATGGTGTCCTTGTCGTACGTGGACTCGATGCGGCGCGCGAGGGCGATTTCGGTGAACTTGGCGTCGAAGTTGCGGAGGCGGTGGTTGTAGGTGTTCTTGGCGAGCTGCATGGTGAGCGTGGAGGCGCCCTGGGTGGTGCGGTGGTGCTTGACCACCTGCATGACGGCGCGCCCGAGGCCGCGCAGGGAGACGCCGCCGTGCTCGAAGAAGGAGCGGTCCTCCTGCAGGATGAGGGCGTCGATGAAGTGCTGGGGCACCTCCTCATGCAGCTTGGTGATGCTGCGGCGGTTCTCGCCGTGCAGCGTGCCGATTTCCTTGCCCTTGCGGTCCAGCACGATGCTGCGCTCCGGCATGCGCTCAATCTGGGTCACATCGTACCGGTCCGCCTTCATGCCGTACACAATGGCCAGCACCACCAGGAAGAACCCGCCCACGAACGCCGCGCTGATAAGCAGCCGCAGCGGCCACAGGATGAGCTTGGGCAGCGCACGCGTGAAAAACGCTATCATGCGGAACGGCAGCGTGAGGACGCGGAAGATGGCCCCGCCGCAGCCCATCCCCTTCTTCGGCGGGCGCGCAAACTCGTTGAGCGGGTTCTCGTCCGCGGACGGGTAGTGGCGGTACTCGCGGCGCGGGTTGGGCGTGCCGAAGGCATCCGCCGGGTAGCCGGCGTCCGTGTCGTCGTACGGTTCGCGGGTGGGCATGGGGACGCGGCGGGGACGGCTGCTGCGCACGCGGCGCGGCGTCTCCTCCACATAGCCGGGGTCCACCTCCGGCGCGTCGTCGTAGTCGTCCTCCGGCGGTTCCTCGTGGGCGGGGTGGTTGGCGCGCACGCGGGGACGCGGGGCTGCCTGCGGGCGCGCGGCCGCCCTGCCCCGCCGCGGGGCGGGGGTGGCATCCGGTTCAGAGGCTTTGTAGCGTGCGCACACGGTTGCGTTCAGGCATCAGGCAAAGAGGCGCGGCAACGGAGGATTCCCCGCAACCGCGCCCGCATTGCCGGTGGTGGGGTGTCAGTACTTGTAGTCCACGTAGAACTGGAACTGGCCCTTCTTCTCCACGGCGTTGTTGGCGGAAATCGGGATGGCGTAGTCCACAGCCAGCGGGCCCATGGGCAGGTTCACGCGCAGTCCGACACCGTAGTCGGACGCGAAGTCCTGCAGCTTGAAGTCGAAGCTGTCCTCATGCACGAAGCCGACATCGATGAACGTGGCGAAGCGGATGCGCTCGATGAGCGGAATCGTCACCTCGAACTGCGCGTAGAGCGAGGTGTTGCCGCCCATCGTCTCGTCGCCCGCGTACGCGCGGTCCACCATGCCGACATCACGGTAGCGGAAGCCGCGCAGGTTGGTGGGACCGCCCAGGTAGCAGCGCTCGAAGATGGGCACCTCCTTGTCGCTGTCCACAGCCTTGACGGTCTCGCCGCCGATGGTGACGCTGAAGATGGAATCCCAGATGGAGTTGTAGAAGTAGGATGCGGCCACGCCCATGCCGTAGGTCTGCACGGTGCTGCCGGGCCCGCTCCAGTGGCCGTGGATGTCGAAGTTGCCGCCCTTGCGCGGGGTGATGACGGAGTCGCGCGAGTCGAACTCGTAGCCCAGCTCGAAGCGGCTGCGGTTGTAGTTGCCCATCTGCTCGCGGAAGAAGGCGGGGGGATTGCTCTGGGGCTCGATGTTGAAGCGCTCGATGCGGTACCCGAAGCGCACGGAGTGCAGGTCCGCGAACCCGCGGCGCAGCGTGAGCGAGTACCCGAAGTTCTTCTGCCGGTAGTAGTCGCTCAGGTACGTGGAATCAGAGTAGTACACCTCGTTGCCCAGCTGCAGCTTGCGGTCCAGGAACCACGGCTCCAGCAGGAAGATGGACGCGCTCTTGTACTCCGTGCCCAGCTTGCCGTTCAGGGTGAGGCGCTGGCCGCCGCCCACGAACGAGTTGCCGAAGATGCCGCCCAGGTTGAAGTTGGACTGGGTGATGGTGGTGTAGACATACACGCTCTCAATGGAGGAGAAGGCCACGCCGAAGGTGGCGTTGCCGGTCATGGTCTCGTGCACGGTGATGTTGATGTCGCGGTAGCCGCTGTTGCCGGAGTAGCCCTCCGAGACTTCCACGGAGTCGAAGTACTTGAGGTTCTCCAAACGCTTGCGTGCGGTCTCCAGGTCCACGGAGTTGAGGTACTGGCCGGGCTTGAGGGGAAGCTCTCTCAGGATGACGTGCTGCTTGGTCTTGGTGTTGCCGCGCACGTTGATGCGGCCCACCAGGTAGCGCCCGCCCTCAGTCACGTTGTAGCGGATGTTCACCAGGTGCGTACCGTCCGGCCGCACGCCCACCTCCGTAATGTCCGGCCGCACCTCCGCGTCCGCGTAGCCCTTGGCACCGTAGTACTTGCGAATCATCTCCACGTCGTCGGACACCTTCTGGAGGGAGTAGATATCCCCGCCGATCATGCTGAGGCCGGGCTCCAGCTGCTTGGGGGTGTAGACGGAAAGCGGGCCGAAGGAGACGTTCTGCACCTCGTAGCGCGGGCCTTCCTCAATCTGCACCTCCATCAGCACCTTCTTGGCACCGGTGTACCAGAACGTGGTGCCGCCCGTGTACGAGTACTTCACGTCCGCTATCCGCGCGCGCAGGTAGCCATAGTTGCGGTAGTGCTTGATGATGGCCTGCAGGTCGTCCTCCACCTTCTCCCGGTCGATGCGGCCGGAGGACGTGACCAGCGTGAACAGCGGGCCGTACTCCTTCGTCTCCAGCAGCTGGCGCAGCTGCACCGCGTCGAACGCGCGGTTGCCCTTGAAGCGGATGTACGCCATCGCCTGGCGCGGGCCCTCTTTGATGTTGAAGATGACATCCTTGTACGCGCCGTTGGCGGTGGACCGCGTCTGCCAGTTCACCTGGGCGTCCGGGTAGAAGGCATCCTGGTAGTATTTCACAAGCTCGGCGCGGGCGCGGGCGAGCGACTTGTCGTTGATGATAAGCCCGGATGCCAAGCCGGGCTTGCCCTTGTCCTTGTCCGGCTGGATGGCTTCGCGCAATTCCTTCTCGTTGAAGTTGCGGTTGCCGGTGAAGCCCACACCCGCCAGCACGCTGGACGCACGCACATCGAATATCACCGCCACGCCGTTCCCCTCCGGGGTAACGGACACGCGGGTGTCCGAATCCACCACGCCCGTGGTGATGAGGCGCTCCAGGTCCGCGTTCACGCGGGTGGACAGATAGCGCCCGCCCTGGCGGGTCTGCACCACGTCGCGCAGGCGGCTCTCCGGCAGGTTGCTGTGCCCGGCGTAGCGGAACTCCACGCGGGTCACCGTCTTGCCGTCGAACGCGGCATCGTTGTTGAACAGGCCCGTTGTGGGACCCAGCTCGCGCATCACGGCGGCGTTGTCCAGCATGGGCGTGGAGTCGCGCCTAGCCATGGCCCTGGAGTCATCCAGGGTGACGGGTCTGGCGGGCGCCTGCACAGACGCCTCCGCCTGCTCGGCGGCCTGCGGCGTTTCCTTGGCCTGCTCCACCTTTTCCTCCGTGGCCTTTTGCTCGTCCTGCATCATGGCTTGCAGGAACGGGTCGTCCGCCGCGTCCTGCGCCACAGCGGGCGCGGCCACAGCGAATGCCAGGGAGGCCATAACCAACTTCCAACGGGATACTGCCGTTCTCATGCTGGCATCCTAGCGGGTTGCGCGTGTCAAGTCAAGGTTTTTCCGCGCGTGTGGACACGGGAGTATTCAATACTTGACTCCACTGCGGAAATGTTTATATTCGGTGGTATGACATCAGCGGAGACAGAGCTGAGCAACAGCCTGATTGACTTGTTGAAACTGCCGCATGAAACGCGCTGGCTTGAGTACAAGACGAACTGTTTGCCCCCAGAAAGAATAGGTGTGTATGTCTCGGCTTTGTCAAATGGGGCATGCTTGGACATGCAACCTGCGGGGTGGCTGATTTTGGGTATAACGGAAATGTCGGGAAGCAGGGGAGAGGAGCCCTTTGGCAATTGGTGAAACGCTAAAAAGAATTTCGGCAAAACGCTAAAATAGCTCCCGAGTTTTTAGCATTTGCTCAAAAATCAACGAGTTGCGTTTTTGCGTTTTTTTGCGCGCATCCATGCAGTTCACGCAAAAACGCTAAAAACAACGCTTGCAGCAATACCTTCCTTCCTGGTCACTTTTCCAGCGCCGAGGTATGGAAACTGCAGCGCGAAGACGGGTCAATTGTAAATTCACAGGGCGTATCGGAGGGCGGAGATGGCCATGAAGACGGCGGTTTCCACGCGGAGGATGATGCTGCCGAGGGAGACGTGGGTGAATCCGGCTTCCTCTGCGGCGGCGTATTCCGCGGGCGAGAAGTCGCCCTCCGGACCGATGAGGACGACGGCGGCCTGCTCACCGCGGGCGCGCGCTGGCTCCAAGACATCCCGCAGGGGTTGCGCCTGCGGGGTGATGGCGCAGACGAGCTTCAGGGCGGGCAGGTCCCCGCGCTGCAGGAGTGCGGCGAAGGGTTGCGGGGCGTCCACCTCCGGCAGGCGCCGCACGCCGCATTGCTTGCAGGCCTCCAGCACGGTGCGGCGCCACTTCTCGGCCTTGGCCTCCGCCTCGTCCGGCTTGAGGCGCACGATGGTGCGCTCTGAGACGACGGGGATGATGCGCGCGGCACCGAGCTCCACGGCCTTCTGCATGATGAGGTCGGTGTTGGTGCCCTTGGCGAGGGCGACGGCGAGGGTGATTTGCGGGCGCGGGGGTTCCGGCGGCAGGGGCTGCAATTCGCCAATGGTGAGCGAGCTGCCGCCCTGGGTGGCAATAATGCGGCCGCGCACGCCGTTGCCGCGGCCGTCGAACACCTCGCACTCCTCGCCCACCTTCATGCGCAGCACGCGCAAGGCGTGGTGGGCCTCCTCGCGCTCGATGGTGAGCGCGGGCGCGCTGAAATCGGCGTTCGGCAGGTAGCAGCGGTGCATGGCCGGGAAAGGGGGGCGGGAAAAGAATCAGGACTTCAGGAAGCGCGCGGCGCGGCGGCGGTAGTCCGCCACCTCCGGCTGGTTGTCGTCCGTGAGCGTCTGCGCGAAGGCGTCCAGCGCCTTCTGCTGGGCGGAACTCAAATCCTTGGGGGTCTCCACCTGCACCTCCACCAGGAGGTCGCCGCGGTTGCCGCCGCGGAGCCTGGGCATGCCCTTGCCGCGCACGCGCAGGATGGTGCCGCTCTGCGTTCCGGCGGGCACCTTGAGCTTGGAGGGGCCCTCCAGCGTGGGCACGGGCAGCACGCCGCCCGCCGCCGCCACCGTGAGCGGGATGAACACCGTGCAGGTGAGGTCCGCGCCGTTGCGGGTGAAGACATCGTGCGGCTTCACGTCGATGAAGACGTACAGATCGCCGGTGTTGCCGCCGTGGAGTCCGGCGTCTCCGTTGCCGGAGGAGCGGAGCTTCATGCCGCTGTCCACCCCGGCGGGGATGTGCATGGTGATGGTCTCGTCCCGGTGCACGCGACCCTCCCCGCGGCACTTGGAACAGGGGTTGGAGATGGTCTGGCCCGCGCCGTGGCAGGTGGGGCAGGTGCTCTGCTGCACAAAGAAGCCGCTCTGGCGCGTGACCATGCCGGTGCCATGGCAGGTGGGGCAGGTCTTGAAGCCCGCCGCGCCGTCCTTGGAGCCGGTGGCGTTGCAATCTTGGCAGGGCACCAGGCGCTCGATGGTGAGCTGCTTGTCGCAGCCCTTGAAGGCCTCCTCCAGCGTGATGTCCAGGTCGAACCGCAAATCCGAGCCGGGCTGGCGCGGATCCGCCTGGCGCTGGCGCGCCTGCCGCGCGAACCCGCCGAATCCGCCGCCGAACATTTGGGCGAAGATGTCCATGGGGTCCGAGAAGCCGCCGAACCCGCCGGGGCCGCCCGCCCCGCCCATGCCGCCGTTCTTGAAGGCATCGTGCCCCATGCGGTCGTAGGCGGCGCGCTTGTCCGGGTTGCTGAGCACCTCGTAGGCCTCGCCCAGCTCCTTGAACTTCTCCTCGGCCTCCTTGTTGTCCGGGTTGCGGTCCGGATGGTACTTCATGGCCAGCTTGCGGTAGGCCTTCTTGATGGTGGCGTCGTCCGCGTTGCGGTCCACGCCGAGCACCTCGTAGTAATCTTTGGACATGGTGGTGGGTAGGGGAAAGGGTTAGGCGTCCTGCCCGGCCTCCGCATCCGCGGGGGCGGCGGTGACAACGTTGACGGGGCGCAGCAGGCGGCCGCGCAGGTTGTACCCGCGGCGCAGGATGCGCAGGATGGTGCCCTCCGGCTGGTCGCTGGGCTCGCTCATGATGGCCTCGTGGATGTTGTGGTCGAACATCTGGCCGGGCTCGGCGGGGATGGGCTCCACGCCCTGCCCCTCCAGGAAATCGCGCAGCTGCTTGCGCACCATGTCCATGCCGATGTAGATCATAGAGCCCTGCTCCTTCTCCGCCATCTGCATGCCCATCTCGAAGTTGTCCACCACGGGCAGCAGCTCCTCCAGCAAGCTGCGGTTGGCGTACTTGGCGAACTCCTCGCGGTCCTTCACGGTGCGCTTGCGGTAGTTGTCGTACTCCGCGGCCGTGCGCATCGCCAGCTCGCGCCACTTGGCCAGCTCGTCCTCCGGCGCGGGCTCCTGCTCTTCCTCAACCGCCTCCTCGGGCGCTGGTGCCTCCGTTTCCGGGCATGCGTTCTCCTGCGGGCACTCCTCCTGCGGAGCCGGGTCCTGCTCCGCCTGCTTCGTCTTCTCTCTCATGCGCCCATATGTAGCGCGCGCACACGGGAAAGTCAATCTCCGCCTGTGACAGCACATGGGGATTTACGATTGACGATTTGAAAAATTTACGCGTCAGATGGCGCATAACGGGAGAGGGGGATTGGTGAGAGCGGGCGCATGAGAGGAGCAAACGTTGGCGCTAATCCGCTCGCCATCAATGCCGAGCGGTTACATGAAAACGTACTTTCATGAAAATGCACGTCATCATGAAAGTATACTTTCATTATATGCTTGACAAGGGAGTGGGCGGCGGTATGATGGCGGTGAGATGAGCCTATTCAGCGATGAGCAGATACTGGAGCTGCTGAAGCGGAGCAACCCCTGGTGGCAGGGGGAGCATACGCTGCGGGAGCTGCCGCCGATACACCGCGGGGCGTACCGGGAGGTGCTGGAAACCGTCACGGCGGAGGACGTGCGGCGATTTGCGGTACTGTCGGGCGCGCGACGCGTGGGAAAGACGACGGTTCTGCTGCAGGTGGCGCGTGCCCTGCTGGAGCGGGGCGTACCGGCGGAGAACATCCTGTACATCTCGTTCGACGATCCCATCCTGAAGCTCAGCGGGTTCGCGCAGGTGCTGGAGACCTACCGCAGCTACATCCCGCACACGGGCGTGCACTATTTCCTGCTGGACGAGGTGCAGTACGCGGAGGACTGGTCCCTGTGGGTGAAACGCCTGTACGACAGCGAACCCGCGCTGCGCCTGGCGGCCACAGGGTCGGCCAGCCCGAGCATCGAGAAAGGGGCGTCCGACAGCGGGGTGGGGCGGTGGCGCGTGTTCCGCATGCCCACGCTCACTTTCGCGGAATACTGCGCGGTGGCGGGCGTGGAGAACCTGCCGCAGGGCGTGCCGGCCCTGGAGGAGCTGCCCGCCATGGATCGCGGCGCGTTCGGCATGCTCATGATGCGCCTCTCCTCACTGCAGCCCCACTGGAACCGCTACCTGGTGCAGGGCGGCTTCCCGGAGCTCGTGCACCTGCAGGACACCGCGCGCGCCCAGCAGCTGCTGCGCGAGGACGTGGTGGACAAGGTGCTCAAGCGCGACGTGCCCGCCCTGTTCGACGTCCGCAACTCCGTCTTTCTGGAGAAAATCTACCTCTACCTCTGCCTCAAGAGCGGCAACATCATCAACTATGCGGAGATGAGCAAGGCCCTGGGCGTCACCAAGCCCACCCTTTCCCGCTATATCGACTACCTGCGGGACGCCAACCTCATCTACATCAGCCACTCCGTGCTCGCCACGGGCAAGAAGGGGCTTTCCGCCCAGCCGAAAATCTACATAGCCGACGCCGCCCTGCGCAACGCCAGCCTGGCCCTGCCCAACCCGTTCTCCGACAGCGCGGACCTGGGCATGGTGGTGGAAACCGCCGTCTACAAGCACTTCCAGAACGCCTACGCCCGCTCCGCCAAGGTGGGCTACCTCCGAACACCCGGCAAGGGCAAGGAGGTGGATGTGGCCGTGGACTTCTTCCCGCACGACAAATTCATCCTCTGCGAGGCCAAGTACCGCAACGATGCCGAACTCGCCCCCGGCGACGCCCTCCCCACCCTCTGCCGCGAAGGCAGGGCCGCCGCCGCGTTCGTCGCCACCAAATCCGCCAATGATTTCACCATAATGCCACCTTTCGCCGATGGCGGCACGCCTATCGTCAAAATCCCGGCCTTCGCCCTGTGCTATTTGCTAAACGCGCGTTATCAATAGACAACGACAGCATGAAAACATACTTTCATGATAAGGCACCATAACATGAAAGTATACTTTCATGTTATGATAAACGACTAACCATCAATTGGTTTGAAAACCAAATGGGCGTTGGAGGCGTGCACGTCTTAGTCCATAACGGCCCAGAGGCGGCCGTTGGCGGAGTTGACGAGGCGGAGGGGAAGGCCGAAGGCCTGGCGGAGGATGGGCTCGGTGAGGACGTCCTCCCGTGCGCCGCGTGCGATGATGCTGCCTTCCCGCAGGATGAGGCCGCGCGAGAACGCGGGCAGGATGTCCTCAATGCGTTGAGTGATGAAGACGATGGTGAGCTCCGGGCGCTGCGCGGCCAAATCCGCGATGGTGTTGAGCAGGAACTCGCGCCCGGCGATGTCCAGGAACACGCTCGGCTCGTCCAGTATCATGAGGTCGGGCCGGGTCATGAGCGCGCGGGCGATGAGCACCTTCACCTGCTCGCCGGAGCTCATGGCGGCCACGGGGCGGTCCGCCAGGTGTTCCGCGCGGAGGGATGCCAGCAGCTCCGCGGCGCGGGCCTCCTCGTCCGCCGTGGGGGCGCGGAAGAGGCCGATGGTGGCGTCCGGCCCGGAGAGGACCATCTCGCGCCCGGTCCAGTCGCGCCCGCCGAGCCACTGGTGCATGAGGGGGCTGACCCAGGCGATACGCTTGCGGAGCTCCTGAAGGTTGACGGTTCCGAAGCGGTGGCCGAGGACCTCCACGGTGGCGCCGAAAAGCGGCCAGGCGTAGCCCATGAGCATGCGCACCAGGGTGGTCTTGCCGGCGCCGTTGGCGCCGAGGATGAAGCAGCGCTCGCCGCGCTCCACGCACCAGTCGATGCCGTGCAGCACCTCCCTGCCGGAGAGGAACACGCTGGCGTTTTCTATGCGTACGGCATCCATGGAAAAGCAAACGGCGGGGTTGCAGCGCACCGCAACCCCGCCGGGAATGGGAAAATCACTTGCGCTCGAAGAGGGAGCGGATCTTCTTGCCCACAATCTCCACAGGGTGCTCCGCCAGGGCGGCGCGCTTGGCCTGCAGGTTGGGGGCGCCGGCGGCGGCCTCCGCCAGCCAGTCCTTGGCGAACTTGCCGCTCTCGATGCGCTGCAGGCTCTCCTTCATCTTGGCCTTCACCTCCGGGCCCAGGATCTGCGGGCCGTTGTAGTACTCGCCGAATTCGGCGGTGTTGGAGATGACGCTGTTCATGCGCTGGATGCCGCCGGTGTAGATGAGGTCCACGATGAGCTTGGCCTCGTGCACGCACTCGAAGTACGCCATCTCATGCGGATAGCCCGCCTCGATGAGCGTCTCGAAACCGTACTTCATCAGGTCCACCAGACCGCCGCACAGCACGTTCTGCTCGCCGAACAGGTCTTCATAGGTCTCCTGCGCCATGGTGCACTCCAGCACGCCGCCGCGCGTCAGGCCCTCCGCCTTGGCAATGGCCAGCGCCGTGGCGCGCGCCTTGCCGCTCGAATCCTGGAACACCGCTATCAGGCCGGGGCAGCCGAAGCCTTCCTCGAACACGCGGCGAACCTCCGTGCCCGGGCCCTTCGGCGCCACCATGATCACATCCACGTCCGCCGGCGGCTCAATCGTCTTGAACACGTACGCAAAGCCGTGGGAGCAGCAGAGCGTCTTGCCCGCCGCCAGGTTCGGCTTGATCTGGTTCGCGTACACCTCGCCGTGCTTCTCGTCCGGCAGCAGCAGGTGGATGATGTCCGCCTTCTTGGCGGCCTCGTCCACCGGCATCACCTCGAATCCGTCCTGCACCGCAGCATCCCAGCTCTTGCCGGGGCGGATGCCGATAATCACATGCACGCCGCTGTCGCGCATGCAGAGCGCCTGTGCGCGCCCCTGGGCGCCGTAGCCGATGACCGCCACGGTACGGTTGTTCAGGACGCTCACGTCGGCGTCCTTGTCATGCAGAATCTCCATTGTCTGAATATTGGTTAGGTTGAACGCCACCCCCTTGCGGAATGACGCGAGACAATATACCACCCGCCCCGCGCTAATCAAGCGGTATTTGGCAAATTATGACAAAACGGGCGTGATGCGCAGGCGGGAAAGATGGTGCTTGAAAGACGGGGGATGGTATGTTAGGATGGAAGTGGAGCTGTGGCGGGTGCCGCAGCGCCGTGTGCACGCTATGAAATTTTCCGTCCCCATCACCATCCTGGCCGCCCTGGGCGCGCTTGCCGCGCCGGTACTGGCGGAGGGTTGCGGCGTGTACCCCACGCCGCAGCTGGTGAAACTGGAGGACAAAACCGTGCGCGCCACCAAGGTCACCGTGGAACTGCGCAGCGCAGAAAGCCGCGGCGGCATCTGGGACAAGCTGCCCACCGCCGCCAGGGGCGGATACGGCATCAACGTGGAGGCGGACGGCACCGTGACCGTGTATGCCAACGACGACGACGGCGTGTTCTACGCCAAGCAGACCATCAGCCAGCTGCTGCGCGGCGTGGAGGGCGCCAACGGCGCGCAGAGGGACCCGTTCCCGGACAAGGGCGTGCAGGAGGTGGCGCAGCTGGGCGAGCTGCCCGTCGGCAGCATCGTGGACTGGCCGGACGTGCCGTTCCGCGGGGCCATCGAGGGCTTCTACGGCATCCCGTGGAGCTTCGAGGCGCGCAAGTCGCAGTTCGAGTTCTACGGGCGCAACAAGATGAACTTCTACCTGTACGCGCCGAAGGACGACCCGCTGCACCACGGGCAGGGCTGCTATGAGGCGTACCCGCCGGAGAAGGCGGAGGAGCTGCGGCAGCTGGTGGAGGTGGCGCGCGCCAACCATGTGCATTTCGTGTGGGCCATCCACCCCTCCAACACGGTGAACTGGAACGTGAACGACGGGCGCGACCAGATGGACGCGCTCATCCGCAAGCTGGAGTCCATGTACGAGCTGGGCGTGCGGGATTTCGGCGTGTCGGTGGACGACTCCTTCGGCGAGATCAGCCGCGCGGAGCGCCAGGTGCAGCTCTGCAACTACATTGTGGAAAACTTCATCCGCAAGCACCCGGACGTGAACCAGAGCCTGGTGATGTGCCCCACCGGCTACACCCGCCAATGGGCGCGCCCGCAGGATTTGGAGACCCTGGGGCGCGACCTTGCGGAGGGCACCGCCATGTTCTGGACCGGCAACGGCGTGGTGTGCGACATCACCCTGGAGGGCCAGCAGTGGCTGCGCGAATGCCACAAGCGCCCCGCCTTCATCTGGTGGAACTGGCCGTGCAACGATTTCAAGCCCTCCCGCCTGTCCATGGGCCGCACGTACGGCCTGGCGCAGGAGCCGCAGATGCGCACCATGCTCTCCGGTTTCGCCGCCAACCCCATGGAGCGCGCGGAAGCCAGCAAGGTGGGCCTCTTCGGCGTGGCCGACTACGCCTGGAACATCTGCGCCTTCAAGTCAGATGAAGCGTGGAAGGACGGCATCGCGCGCCTCTACCCCGGCTGCGCGGACGCCATGCAGGTCTTTTGCAACCACAACGCGGACCTGCTGCCCAACTGCCACAACTGGCCCAAGGAGGAATCTCAGGAGGTCCGCCCCGTCATCAACCGCTTCCGCCAATCCCTCTCCCAAGGCGAGCCGGACGCCGAAGCCTGCGCCGCCATGCGCGCCGAATTCCAGCGCGTGGCAGAGGCCGGGGAAACCCTGCAGGCTGCGCCGGACGCCGCAGAGCTCGCCAAGGACATCGGTCCGTGGCTGCGCCGCTTCACCATGACCGGCCAGGCCGGCGTGAAGCTCGTGGACGCCCTGACGAGCGACGAGAGCGACACGGAGGGGCGCATCGAGGCCTTCCTGCAGGCGGGCGGCATGATGGACGCCATGGGCGGCATCTCGCGCGACGCCTGGCAGAACAACCAAGTGGTGCGCGTGCAGGACGTGCAGGTGGGCTCACGCGCCGTCACTCCCGCGCTCATGTCCGTGTACCGCCACCTCAACGCGCGCCTGTACGCCAAGATGTCCGGCTGCAACATCAACACCCTCGTGCCCGCCTTCTCCAGCAGCTGCCCCGACATTGCGGACGCCGGAAACGTGCAGGACGAGGACCCCGGCACCTACTGGACCAGCACGGAAAACCAGCAGTCCGGCGACTGGATCTGCTTGGACATGGGCGTGCCCGTGGCCATCCGCACCGTCACCCTGGCCATGGGCAGCGAGAACAGCCGCCTGGAGGTGGCCGCGGAGGGGCAGTTCGAGACCTCGCTGGACGGCAAGACCTGGCAGCCGCTGGGCGATATCCAGAACCGCCCGGCCATGAACCTGGATCTGCGGCGCACGCCCGTGACCGCGCGCATGCTACGCTACCGCGTCATCCGCCCGAACCCGCGGCGGCTCACCGTGGCGGAGTTCGCCATCAACCGCCCGCTGCCCGTCACCATCCGCCAAACCCTCCAGGACATGCCGGGCATCGCCGCTTACAACGAGAACTCGTCCGTGGGTCTGGCACGCCAGCTGGAGGTGGTGAAGGCCGTGCCCGGCAGCTACCTGGAGATGAGCTTCCCCTCCCCCATCATCTGCACCGGCGTCAACATCAATCTGGACAACTCCGGCATCGGCAAGTGGGGGCGCGTGGATTTGGTGCTGGGCGACGGCACCACCGTCACGCCGCAATTGCACCAGCGCGGCAAGGATTTCTTCCTGCCCTCGGAGAAGGTGCCGCAGCAGGGAATCGCCGCCGTACGCCTCACCAACATCTCCGAGAACACGGAGGAAATCAAGATCAACACCTTCCAGCTCACCTTCCCCACCATTGACGACGACGTGATGGTGGAGAGCATGCGCGACCGCGATTTCGCCACCGCGTACAACTGCGGCCGCAAGGCGCTCAACATCTCCATGGACGTGCCGGAGGGGCGCACGGAGCTGCTGATTGTGGGCAACGCGGATTGCACCGTGGACAACAAGCCGTGCGCGGAGCGCAGCGGCCGCCTCCAGCTCTTCAAGCTCAAGCCCGGCGCCGCCAAGGTGCGCATCCGCGCCCCGCAGAAGAACGACACCGGTATCAACGAAATCATCTTCCGCTAAAATTTCCCGTTCATCACCATGGACCTCTCCCTCTTCCGCGAAGAATACCTGAAGGACACCCTGCACCGCAGCTCGCTGGCGGATTCACCGTTCGAGCAGTTCGACATTTGGTTCAAGCAGGCCCTCAAGGCCGGTATCCCGGAGCCCAACGCCATGAGCATCGCCACCGCCACCCCGCAGGGCATGCCCTCCCTCAGAACCGTCCTGCTGAAGTACTACGACGACCGCGGATACGTGTTCTTCACCAACTACACCAGCCGCAAGGCACAGGAGATTGCCGTCAACCCGGAGATGTGCATGCTGCTGCCCTGGGTCACCCTGGAGCGCCAGATCATCGTGTACGGACGCGCGGAGAAAATCAGCCGCGCGGAGACATTGAAGTATTTCCTCACACGACCCCGCGAATCCCAGCTCGGCGCCTGGGTTTCCCACCAGAGCCAGGTTATCTCCACCAGGAAGCTACTCATGATGAAACTCCAGGAGCTCAAGGACAAATTCGCCAACGGTGACGTCCCGCTCCCCGATTTCTGGGGCGGTTTCCGCATCGTCCCCCACCACATGGAATTCTGGCAGGGCGGCCCCGGCCGCGTGCACGACCGTTTCATGTACTCCCTCCAGCCCGACGGCAAGTGGGACATCCAGCGCTTGCAGCCGTGAACGGCTGCAAACGCAATTGACAATTGACGATTTACAATTGACAATTTGAGGAATTCGCGCGCCGCAAGCGGCGCGGTGGATTTCGCCACGCGCCGACAGGCGCGCTATATTTCAAAATCGTAAATTGTAAATTGTAGATTGTAAATCATTCCACCTGTTTTCCAGCTGTTAGGCTTGGTAGAATTGACCGCGCCGGATAACGTGGTAGCATGCAGGGGCACGGCGGGAACAAGACACGCCCTGCACGCAAACAAAAAAGAGAAATACATTATGAAGAGAACAATCATGATTGCATTCGCCCTGGGCATGCCCTGCCTGGCCGGTCAACCCGTCACCACCATCGCCCCCGCGCCCGTCAAGCCCGTGCGCACCTGCGCGGACTCCCCGTGGAGCATGGAGGTTGGCGCCAACTACAACTTCGCCATGCGCGACCTGCTGAAGCACTCGCAGGGTTCCTGCAAGTCCGTGGACACCATGGGCGGCGAGCTCACCCTGGTGCACCGCAACAGCGAGCGCGACTCCATGTACGTGCGCCTGGGCTACGCCTACGGCGGCGAGTCCCACGGCGGGTCCTACGGGTGGAGGAACGACAACGTGAAGCTCAACACCCACACCTTCGCCCTCACCACGGGCTACCGCTACACGCGCGCCCTCACGGAGCGCACCTCCATGTACATGGGGGCCGGCATCGGCGTGGCCAACCAGAGCATCAAGACCAAGTTCACCGCGGACGGATTCGACCGCGAGCGCGATTTCAGCTACAAGGCGCACGATGCCGCCTGGGGCTTCGCCGTGGAGGCGGAGGTGGGCCTGCGCTACCAACTCTGCCCCTGCTGGGATGTGTTCGCCGCCTACCGCTTCACCGCCAACACCGCCAAGAGTTCCCTGGGCCGCGACGATGCGCGCCTTACGGATTTCGGCCGCAACCACCGCCAGTTCTTCCACGGTATCACCGCCGGCGTGGCTTTCAAATTCTAACCCCGTTTCCATTCAAACTCGCGCGGCCCGTCCGGTTCGCCCGGACGGGCCCGCATTTTTTTTATTCATTTTCCTTAACTTTTTTCTTGACCCTCCCCGCGCGGGTTGTTAGAATGTGCAGCGTGAGGGCAATAACAACCCTCCGATTAACAACAAAAGATACAAGCGATGAAAAAGACAATTATACTTGCCGCCATGCTGGCCCTGCCCACCTTTGCAGGCCAGAGGGTGATTGTGAACCCGGCACCGGTCGCCCCCGTGGCTCCCGCCGTTGCCTCTCCCTGGTCGATTGAGCTGGCCGCCACCTACACCTGGGGTGTGCCGGACATCTACCTGAACAACAACGGCCACTGCAAGGAGATCAAGAGCATTGGCGCGGACATCACCGGCGTGTACGCCATTGACGAGCACAACTCCGTGAACCTGCGCTTCGGCTACACCTGGGGTGGCGAGAAGTTCGCCTATGGAGACGAATGGTGGGACAAGACTCGCATCCACACGTTCAGCCTGATGCCCGGCTACCGCTACACGGATGCCATCACGGACCAGCTTTCCTGGTTCGTGGGCGCCAACGTGGGTATTGCCAACGCCAGCTACAAGGATAGCAGCTACGTTGAACACCACCGCGCGTATTCCGGTCACAAGTCCGGCTGGGGCTTCGCGTACTCCGCTGAAGTCGGCCTGCGCTACGAGCTGACCGAGAGCCTGGACGTGTTCTGCGCCTACCAGTACGGCGGCAACACAGCCAGCCCCAAGGATATGGGCTATCGTTTCGCGCACCGCCAGCACGGCCACCAGGCCCGCGTCGGTGTCGGCATCAAGTTCTAATCCTCTCTAGGATTCCGATGTATCCAAAGGGCGGGCGGCAGTAGTCGCCTGCCCTTTCTGCGCGTATATGACTGGCCGGCCGGGTTTTTGTTTGCTTTTCTTAACTTTTTCTTGACATGCTCCCGGCAGTTTGACAGAATGTGCGGCGTGAGGGGCAAATATCCCTCCGCCTAACAACAAAAAAGATACAAGCGATGAAAAAGACAATTATACTTGCCGCCATGCTGGCCCTGCCCACCTTTGCAGGCCAGAAGGTTATCGTGAATCAGGCTCCGGTGGCTCCCGTCGCGGCTCCCGCCGTTGCCTCTCCCTGGTCGATCGATCTGGCCGCCACCTACACCTGGGGCGTGCCGGACATCTTCATGTACAACGACGGCCACTGCAAGGAAATCAAGAGCATTGGCGCAGACATCACCGGTGTGTACGCCATTGACGAGAACAACGCCGTCACCCTGCGCTTCGGCTACACCTGGGGTGGCGAGAAGTTCGCCTGTGGCGAGGAATGGTGGGAAAAGTCTCGCATCCACACGTTCAGCCTGATGCCCGGCTACCGCTACACGCGCCCGATTTGCGACCAGCTTTCCTGGTTCGTGGGCGCCAACGTGGGTATTGCCAACGCCAGCTACAAGGATAGCAGCTACGTTGAACACCACCGCGCGTATTCCGGTCACAAGTCCGGCTGGGGCTTCGCGTACTCCGCTGAAGTCGGCCTGCGCTACGAGCTGACCGAGAGCCTGGACGTGTTCTGCGCCTACCAGTACGGCGGCAACACCGCCAGCCCCAAGGATGAGGGCGTGCGTGCCTTCCATCGCCAGCACGGCCACCAGGCCCGCGTCGGCGTCGGCATCAAGTTCTAATCAACACTTGAATTAATGTATCCAAAGGGCAGGCGGCAGCAGTCGCCTGCCCTTTCTGCGTCCCGTGGCATCACCCCCGTCACCTGGCCCTGCGGCCGGAGGACGCGGGCTTGGTGCGCCTGGCGGGGGTGCGGGTGGTGGCGGGCTTGGCCTGCTTGACGGGTTTGGTTTTCGCGGTGGCAGCCGGTTTCACCGTGGCGGGTGGCGCGGGTTTGACGGCGGCGGGCGGCGCGGGAGGCGCCGCGGGGGTCTCGCGCGCCTGCAGTTCGGTGGCGGGGCCCATCATCTTGGCGAAGGTGGAGATGCCGTCGGCCAGGGCCTTGGCGAGCGAGTCGCGGTAGTCCTGTGTGTCCAGAAGGGCACCCTCGACCTTGTTGGTGGCGTAGCCGAGCTCCACGAGGGCGGCGGGGCATTCCACAGAGCTGAGGATGCTGTAGTGTGCGCGGCGGAGGCCGCCGTCCGCGGCGCCGCAGCGGCGCACCAGCGAGGCTTGCAGGGACATGGCGAGCGCGGCGTTGGCGGCATCGTTCCTGTTGCCGGGCAGGAGCTTGGCGTCGGGACTGGGCTCGGCGGGCTCCACGGTGTAGGTTTCCACGCCGCTGGTGTCGCTGCGGCCGCTGTTGAGGTGGAGGCTGATGAAGATGGCGTCTTTGGCGGCGTTGGCGGCGTCCACGCGCTGCTGGTCGGAGAGGTAGCGGTTGTCCTCGTGCGTGTACACCACCTCGAACCCGCGCTTGGCGAGCTCGCGCCCCAGCGCGGCTGCCACCAGCAGCGTGGCGTCCGCCTCGCGCACGTACGGGCTCACCGTGCCGACGTCATGCCCGCCGTGCCCGGCATCCAACACCACCGTGCGGATGGCGCGGCGGTTCGGGATGTACGTGGGACGCAGCACGGGGTCGATGAGCTTCACCAGGTCCGCCTTGGACACCAGCAGATCGCCGTGCCCACCATCGCGCGTGGGGCGCGAGAGACGGCAGCGGATGCCGTTGAAGAGCAGGTCGCGCGCATCCGGGCCGAAGGTGAGGGTGACCTCTCCGTTGCCGATGGAGCGTGTTCCGGCTGCGCCCTCCACGGGGATGAATTTGTAGAAGCTGCGCAGGTCCTCCAGCGGCAGGTATTCGGCATCGCCCACGCGTGTGGCGTGCCAGGCGGAGCCGTCGCCCGTCACGGCGGCGCAGGGTGGCGGCAGCGCAGGCACACAGGCCAGCGCGGGCAGGAGGGTCATCAGGGTGCGAAGCTTCATGGTAAGGAAAGGTGCAAGGTTATCTGCGTTGGTATTTGCGGGTGGATTGGAGCTGGCGTGCGCGCTCGCCGGAGATGCTGGTCTGCACGTGGGGACCGCGGCCGGACTTGGGGTTTCCCTTGCTGTCCCTGCTGCCCACGCTGCCGCCGCCGAGCTTGTTGGTGCCGACCACCTGGGTGGATTTCGGGCGGTTGGAGCAGACGGTCCGGCTGTACGCCAGGATGCCGTCCACAATGGATTTGGCGAGGGTGTCGCGATACTCCTCGGTGGTGATTTTCACGCCCTCCTCCGGGTTGGACACAAAGCCGCCCTCAAAGAGGATGGCCGGGCGCCGGATGGTGCACAGCACGCTGAAGCGCGCGCGCTGGATGCCGCGGTCGATGGCGCCCGTGTTGCGGATGGCGCGGCTGTGGATGGCGGTGGCGAGGGCGATGTTCTCGCTGTCCTGGTTGTTGCCGCTGAGGTCCTCCATGCGGCGCGTGCGGGCGAAGGGGGATGTGGTGCCGTGCGGCGCCAGGGTGAAGGTCTCGATTCCGGTGGCGTGGCTGCCGCTGGAGTTGTGGTGGATGCTTACGAAGATGGAATCCGGCACGTTGTTGGCTATCTCCACGCGCTGCTGCAGCGTGAGGAAGAAGTCCTTGTCGCGCGTCATCACCACGCGGTAGCCCTTCTTCTGCAGCAGGGCGCGCACCTTGTGCGCCACCGCCAGGTTGCACTCCTTCTCCACCGCGTAGGAGCTCACCGCCCCGTTGTCGTGCCCGCCGTGGCCCGCATCCAGCACCACCGTGCGGATGGTGCCTGCGTTCTCCGAATACCGCGGCCGAAGCACCGGGTCCACCAGCTTCTCCATGTCCGTGGCGGATATCATCAGCGTGCCGTCCACGTTCTGCACGGGGAACGACAGGATATAGCGGTAGTTGTTCACATAAAAATCCTGCTTGCCGGGGCGCACGGAAATCACGCGGTTGCCGGCGCCGTAGTTCACGCATCCGGCGCGACCCTGCACGGGCCTGAAGCCATAGAAATTCCACACGTCCGCCAGCTCCACGTAGTCCTGCCCGTTCACCGTGGCGTGCGTGAAGCGCTCCGCACCCCACAGCATCCCCGCCAGCCCCAGCAGCAGGGCCGTGATCACACTCAGGACTGTTCGCGCTTTCCTCATTGGTGCGGCCTGCCATTCTAACATTCCCGCCACGCCTGCCTCAAGCACAATGTATGTACGCGCGCCCCGCTTGACAGCGCGCACCCGCGGCGTATACTTTCCGCAGATGGAAACACCCCTGCCGCTAGCGCCGCCGTGCCTGGACGATGCCCCGCGCATCCGCTCCATCGTGGCCGCGTGCGGCGGCATGGGAAACGACCTCGCATTCGCGTCCATGTTCCTCCTGCAGGCCAAGTACCACACGGAGGCGGCGGTGGTGGACGGCGTGCTCTACCGCCGGTACAGCGGCAACTCCCGCCTGAACGGCTACGCCTACCCCCTCGGCGTGGCAGACCCCTCCCCTGCCCTGCAGCGCATTGAGCAGGACGCCGCCGCGCGCGGCGCGGAGCTGCGCTTCTGCCTGCTCACCGAGGAACAGGCCGCCGACCTGCAATGCCGCTTCCCCGGACGCTTCCGCGCGGAGGCCCGGCGCGGCAACGCCGACTACCTCTACCTGCGCGCCAACATGGCGGAGCTGCCCGGAAGCGAATTCCACAAGAAGCGCAACCACATCGCCAAGTTCACGCGCCTCCACCCCAACTGGGTGTTCAAGCCGCTGGACCATGCCACCGCGGACGACGCACGCGGCATCGCCAAGGCCTGGCTGGACGCCGGGGACAGCTCCCCCGCCCTGCAGCACGAGTTCCGCGGCATCTGCCACGCGCTCGACCTCCGCGAACCCCTGCAGCTCACCGGCGGCGTGCTCTACGTGGACGCCGCACCCGTCGGCATGGCCGTCGTCTCACACATCACGCCGCACGTGGCCGACATCCATTACGAAAAGTGCCTGCCCGACTGGCGCGACGCCTACACCCTCGTCAACCGAGAGACCGCACGCAGCCTCAACACCACCTACATCAACCGCGAGGAGGATCTGGACCAGCCCGGGCTCCGCAAGGCCAAGGAATCCTACCACCCCGCCCTCCTGCTCCCCAAAATCTCCCTCCTGCCATGCTGACCCACCTCTTCTCGCCGGATGCCTGCGCCAACTGCCGCCTCTGCTGCAACTTCCACCGCCGCACCGCCTGGGAGACACCCGCACTGGAACCCGAAGCCGTGGATCGCCTGCGCATGATGAACGTGCCCCTCACCAAACACGCCAACGGCGCCGACACCATCGCCCTGCCCTTCCACTCCGACGACCCGGAGGAGGTGGCCCTCTGCCCCCTACTGGATACCGCCCAAGGCTGCATCCTGCCGCGCGCGCAACGCCCCTTCGAGTGCCGCATCTGGCCCCTCCGCCTCATGCACGATGCCGACGGCACCCTCCTCATCGGCTGCTACGACGCCTGCCCCGCCCTCACCCCCGACGTGCGCCAAAACCTCCACGCCTTCGCCACCGGTGACCTCCTGCCCCGCCTCCTGCAATTCGCCAAAGACAACCCCGCCGCCATCCGCCCCCTCGACCCCGCCTACCACATCGTCTGGCGCGCACCCTCCAAATCTCAAATCCTACATCCCAAATCCGAAATCCAAAATTAGACGCGGAAATATCGAAGGGCTGCCGTCCGGCGGGGCGTTTTCCTTGCTTGCAATAGGGGAGCCGGCGGGGTATGATGCAAGGGTGATTGACATGAAAAAAGCGATTATCCTTGCCGCCATGATGGGCCTGCCCGTGTTCGGCGGGCAGCAAGCCGCCGTTGCCGCGGCTCCCGTACCCGCGCCGCAGGTTCCAACGTCAGCCTCCCCGTGGGAGGTGGAGCTGGGAGCCTCCTACAACTGGGGTGTGCCCGACATCTACAAGGATTGGAGCCCCTGCAAGGAGGTGAAGAGCATCGGCGGGGACATCACCGCGGTGTACCGCGTGAGCGAGCACAGCGCGCTCACCCTGCGCTTCGGCTATTCCTGGGGCGGTGCAAAATGGGCCAACGATGTGGAGATTCCCGCAGATGAATGGGAGAAATACTCCGGTGGTGCCCAGTCCAACATGAAAATCATCGTTCAGAAAAATCCCAAGATTATCGCCGCAATCATACGCATAATCGAAAGAATAAAGAAACCGCACTCTCCCAGCCCCAGCACACCTCCCGCAAGCAACGAAATCCAGCCCGGGCCCATCGTTGTCGATGACGCGGGTATGCCGCAGCGGCTGGACTTCTGGACCAAGACGCGCATCCACACCTTCAACTTCATGCCTGGCTACCGCTACACCTGCGGGCTCACCAGGGACCTTTCCCTGTACGCCGGGGTGAACGCCGGCATTGCGAACGCCAGCAACAAGTTCGGCATGTACATGGAGGACACGCGGTTGCTCGGTGTGCATGATTCCGCCTGGGGGTTCGCCTATTCCGCGGAGCTGGGGCTCAGCTATGCCGTCACGCCCACGGTGAACGTGTTTGCCGCCTACCAGTTCAGCGGCAACACCGCCAAATGCAAACTGCGCAGCGAATACGGAGATGTAACCGCCAAGCGCCAGCACTACCACGGCATACGCACAGGCGTGGGCTTCAGGTACTAAGTCGGTGTTCCCCGCACACAGACAAATCCCAAATCCCAAATCCAAAATCTGAAATCCGAAATCCTAATGCCCGTGTCACCCTGCTATTGGAAACAGTGAGAGCAAGGCATCCAGCTGTTGGCGGAGTTCGGGTTCATCCAAGTCCAGGCCGGGGATGGAGGAATTGAGGGAACGGAGAAGGTTCTGGATGATGCGGGAATCCCCCAGGATGGAGGAAACGAAGGTTTCCATGTCGGCGCGGATGGCTTGGGGAACGGGTGCGCCTTCCACCTGCCCCATGAGCAGGAGACGCAGGACATCGTTGCGGTGCTTGTTGGCGTTTTTGACGCTGCCGTCAGAGCCGTGGGGAATGCCCTCGGCGTGTCGGCTCATGATGTTCAGGTAGGCTTTCACCTTGAAGGCGACCAAGGCGTTTTCATCGGCCACCGGCACGCCGTCCAGCCATTTCCTTCCCGCGAGCAGGAAGTCGTAATAGGCGCTGTCCAGGATGATGCAGGAAAGCCCGCTGTATTCCGTGCCGAGCTTGACGGGGATCTTGTGCTGCTCGGCGGCATGGCGCAGGGTGTCGTTGTCCGGTCCGAGAAGCTCGATTTGTGGCGGCATGCCGTTGGGGTCCGCAGCGTTGAAGCGGTACATGCGGACCTTGCGGGTGCCGTCGTCGAGCGTCAATTCCTCCGCCTCATAGCGGTACTCCATGAGGAATTGCGCCAGACGCTCGACAAACGGGCGCGATTGGGCGCGAATCACCAGCACCAGGTCCATATCCGCGGTTCTGCGGAAATCCAGCGAACGCGATGCGAACCATAGGTGGCACGCCGCGCCGCCGATGAGGATGTAGTCGTCCCGATAATCCTGGAAATGGCGGGCGAAGTTCTTGATTTCGATAATGTTCAGGGGTTCCATATTTGCGGGAGGGCAAGTTGGATGCGGGGATCCTGGTGGTTTTTGAAGGAGAGGTAGAGGGAGCAGGCATCCACGGTGGCGGCACCGGGGGAAACGATGGCTTCCGGGGGGTAGCTCCACAGTTGCAGCACGGCACCGGCCTCCGTGAGCGGAGCCTGCGGGATGCGCTCCGCCACCTTGCGGCAGTAGTAGGCATAGGTCGGCAGGGCATCGTCACCCACCGGGGTGAGCTTGGAAAGAGCCGTTGCACCGGCTTGCAGGAACTTGCGGCAGTCTTCAAGACGCACGCGGTGGGAATCGCGCACGGGCGAGGTCAGGAGATGCGCCGATGCCTCCCACAGGGAAGCGGTGGAAGCGGAGAAGCGGAAAGCGCCCGCACGCGTTCCCTGCGGGTAGCGGCAAAGGTTGTGTTGCACCAGCTCATCCTTGGCCTTGCCGAGCAGCATGGCGCTGTAGGGCATGAGAGCGGACAAGCTGCGCACGTTCATGCCATCCACATCACCGAACACCATCTGGCGCACCAGGAGAGCCTGAGCGCAGGGAGAGAGGAAGGGGGATTGACGCTTGGCCTGCACACCGGCATGCGGCGCATACTGCCACAAAAAGGGAATGGAATATCCGGCGAAGGCTGAAATGTAGCCCAAACCCTCCGCGCGCAGGATTCCCGCCTGCTGCGCGGACATCTGTCGCCAGTACAGCACAGCAGGCAGGCGGTAATATGCCTCAATACTCCGCGCCATCTCCGGCAACGCTGAAACCACGCCTCCCCTGCCCGGCTCCCGCAACTCTGCCAAAATGAACTCCGTATCCTTCCAGCACAGCCGATAGAAGTTGAAACGCCGCTTTACATACGGCGGCAGGAACGCGCCGCCCGCCGCCCGCGGTTCTGAAAGGCGGTAGCCGTTCCCAAAGATGCTGACGAGTTCTCGTTCCATTGCTTCCCTAACCCGCTGCCGCCATTGTAGCACATTTCACATCGATTGTAAATGATTTTGTTTACAATCTATTTTTATTTAAAATCATGCCAGGAGGTAATGATTCCCGCACACCACGCCCTCACACAAACAAATTCCTAATCCTAATCCTAATTCTCAATTTTCCCACCACGCCCAACTATTAGAAACCACGCCTGATAAAACACTTGCCCCCTGCCCTGCCCTGTGGTATAAGCAATTCGGCTGCCGTGCACGTGACGCGTGGTCATCAAGCCCGGACTGTTATCATTAGTTAAGGGGCCAACGGTACGGGGGGATATGTTCCGTCCGTGAGACGGACTCAACCGAGAATCCCCGTCCTCGCACCCACCTGTCATTCAGGGAACGCGGCTCTCATACCACTGACGGCACCGGCGGCCAACCCTTTCCCTTGAAATGTCCCCGAATGTTCCACGTGGAACATTCGGGGGCTTGGTTTAGATAGGACTTGAAAAAACGCGCGCGTGCGTGTATAACGTCGGCGACATGACGATACCGAACGAACTGACGGAACAGCTGGGCACGGCCTTGAAGGCGGTGCTGGGCGATGCCCTGCCCTCGGAATTCACCGTACCTGCGGTGAGTGTGGCGCAGGATGCGCGCTACGGCGACTACCAGAGCAACGCGGCCATGATGCTGGCGAAGCGCGTGGGGATGAACCCGCGCGAGCTTGCCGGCAAGGTGATGGAAGCCATGGACAGCTCGCTGGCATCCACGGAGATAGCCGGCCCCGGATTCATCAACTTCCGCATCCACCCGGAATGCCTGGCAGCCCGTGCCGGCCAGATGCTGCACGACGAGCGCCTGGGCGTGGCCAAGGCGGCGCAGCCCAAGACCATCGTCATCGACTTCTCGGCCCCGAACGTGGCCAAGCCCATGCACGTGGGCCACATCCGCTCCACCATCATCGGCGACACCCTGGCGCGCCTCGCCCGCTTCCTGGGCCACACCGTGATATCCGACAACCACATCGGCGACTGGGGCACGCAGTTCGGCATGATCCTGTGGGGCTGGAAGAACATCCTGGACCAGGCGGAGCTGGAAAAGAACCCCATCGACGCCCTGCTCAACGTCTACAAGCAGGTGAACCTGAAATGCAAGGAGGACGAAACCCTCCTGCCCCTCTGCAAGGCCGAGCTGGTGAAACTCCAGGGCGGCGACGAGGAAAACCTTTCTATATGGAACAAGTGCATCGCCGTCACCAAGACCGGCCTGCAGAAAATCTACGACCAGCTGGACATCCACTTCGACTACTGGCTGGGCGAGAGCGCGTACAACGACGCCCTGAGCCCGCTGGTGGACAAGCTGCTGGCGGACGGCATCGCCCGCGAGAGCGACGGCGCGGTCTGCGTGTTCTCCGACGGCTACCACAAGCCGCAGGAAGACCCCTTCCTGGTGCAAAAGGACGGCGAGTGGGTGCCCGTGCCCGCCATCATCCGCAAGGCGGACGGCGGCTTCCTGTACGCCACCACGGATCTGGCCACGCTGGACTACCGCACGGAAAACTTCAAGGCCGACGCCATCTGGTACGTCGTGGGCGCACCGCAGGAAAAGCACTTCAAGCAGATCTTCGACATCGAGCGCATGCGCGGCATCAGTGGCGATTTCCGCCACGTCGCCTTCGGCTCCATCCTCGGCAAGGACCGCAGGCCGTTCAAGACCCGCAGCGGCGACACCGTGAGCCTCCAAGACGTCATCGACGAAGCCATCGAGCGCGCCACCAAGGTGGTGGAGGAAAAGAGCCCGGACATGCCGGCGGACGAGAAAGCCGCCGTGGCCCAGGCCGTGGGCGTGGGTGCCATCAAGTTCGCCGAGCTCTCCCAGAACCGCCTGAGCGACTACATCTTCGACTGGGACAAGATGCTCGCCCTCACCGGCGACACCGCGCCCTACCTCCAGAACTCCTACGTGCGCGTGCGCTCCATCTTCCGCAAGATCGACGGAGAATTCACCGCACCGGAAACGCTGACGCTGAGCGAGCCCGCCGAGCTGACGCTGGCACGCCTGCTGGTGCGCTACGCAGAGGTGGTGCCCGCCACGCTGGACGACTGCAAGCCCAACCTGCTGGCCGCCTACCTGTACGAGCTGGCCAAGGCATTCCACAGCTTCTACGAGGCATGCCCCGTGCTGCGCAGCGAAGGCGAAACCCGCGCCACGCGACTCGCCCTCTGCGAGCTCACCTCGCGCGTGCTCAAACAAGGCATGGGCCTCTTCGGCATCACCATGCCGGACCGCATGTAACCCCCTGCCCCCTTCCAGGCAAAATGTTCCACGTGGAACAATCGCTGGTCGCCGCCACCTGTCTCGTATGGGTGGCAGCTGCCGCAGAACCGTACAACCCCATTGTGCTGTCCACCGAGAGCGAAACAGCCGCGCTGGAATGCAACCTGGGGCTGCAGGACACGCTGCTGGGCGAGCACGAGAGCGCGTCGTACCATTTCCAAAAGGCATTGGCAGCCGATGACACGTGCGCTCTGGCAAGATGCGGGCTAGTCCTGCTGGAACATAGGGCACCCGACTACACGCAACGCCTGGACGAGCTGCAACAACTCATCAGCACCTACACACCCACGCCGGCGGAAGCGCTGTTCATCAACAGCCTGCTCAAGCTAGCATGCAACGAAGTGAACGGAGCCGCTGCGGACTTCCGCCAGCAGGCCGAACAACACCGCAACGACGTGGCGGCATCATGCTGGGCCGTATCATTGCTGCAAATCGGCGGCAAAACCGATGAGGCGCGCACGCTGGCGGATGCTTTCCTGAAATTGCATCCCAGCGAACCCATGCTGCTGTACCTGCGGGGAGCCGTGGAGGAAACCACAGACGAGGTGTCGGACACCGCCTTGCATTGCGCGCAAGCCGCCGCCATCCTGATGCGTGACTGCGCCACGGCGGAGCTGCTGTACGCCAAGCTGCTCCACAAGCGCGGGCTGCTCACGCAAAGCTGCATCCATTTCCACATGGCACGAAAGCTCGCCCAAAAGGAAATGCAAGCCATCGGCGGAACGGCCACCTACACCTACCTGAACGCCGGGCTGGGAGAGGCCAGCATACTGCTGACGGTCAGACGCACCAATGAGGCGCGTCAACTGCGCCGCTCCATGAACGCGGAAAAGTTTTCGGCGTATTCGGAGGATGCCGCCATCCTGAGGCAATGGGAAACCTCCACCTTGCCGCTGCGCTCCCTCGTGTTTGAACGGAAATTCACCCTCGCTACCATTCAGTCGGCGGTCGATGCCGCCGGAGACGGGCAGGGGGACAAAGTATTCCAAGAATACGTGCAATGTCTCACCGAGGCGCTATACGCCCGTTGCGCTCCCAACAAGTTTGAGGCGGAATCCAACATTGCCAACGCCAAGCTTTGCCTCAAACACCTGGAAGACGCACCGCGCCGCACCGACCTGAACGCCGTGGTGCTGCAGCGCGCCATGCACGCCTGCCGCATCGCCATTGCCGCCGCGCAGACGCAGCTGTACGGCGATACCCACGGCACTTGGTTCGGCGGGATAGACAAGGAGCCAGACGCCATCGGGAGGTTGCTTCCGCCCATTGTACCGAATCGCGCGATTGTTCCACGTGGAACAAAATGAGGACGCGCTGGACGCATCACGACCTTGACGGCAGGGCAGGGGGGCTGGTAGAATAGCGGGCGTGAAACTTTTTCCGCTAAGCCTGCTGGCCATTGCCCTGTGCCTGAGTTCCTGCGCGTATCTGCAAACGCACAAGAACATACAGGAGGCATTCCATGAATACGAGGGCTACCGTCTGGTGGAGCCGCTGAAGCTGTATTCCGCAGGGGGAACCTGGTATCTGGCCGTACAGCGGGAAACCATGGAGCTGCATTATCCCGTGCTGCACGACTCCATTCTGCTGAACAACGACTACGAGCCGCGTTACAGTACCACCAAGGTGCATGAGGGCGTGCAGTACCACCGTATCTCCAGCGGTACGGCGCAAGTACTCCTGCGCAGCGACGGCTACTACACGCTGCCATCCCTGTTCGAGGAGATGAACTCCATGAACACGGAACCCGTCGCCTCGCTTCCCGCGGGCGCCCAGCAGCACACCATCCAGGCCAGGGTTGACGCCCATACCAGCCACAGCGTCGCAAAGACCACCAAACGCATACCCGAAAGCACACCCGTGTTGGCCAATGCGCTGGCTGGACTGGATTTCGTCTGCGTGGACTTCCCGTGCTCGGTGGCGTACAACGTGGCCATCCCGGTGATGGCACCCTTTGTCTTCTTCCACGACTTCATCGCTGGCGACGATGATAACGACAACAATTCCAATTAGTTATATAACTTATATACAGAGGATTGTCAGCAACCTGTCAGTTAGTGGTAGATAACCCTGTCAACAACTCAAACTGACTTTTCAAGCTAGGTTTCACACAGGATTCCTGACAGGTAGACAGCTTTTCAAAGCGCTGGATTTCAACCATCAGCAAGACTAACTGACAAAACTGACAATCCTGATGATGATGAAATTTAAATTTATAAATTCATCCTCTTCATCATACCAAGCATGACAGGGGAATGACAGGGGGGTGTCTTTACACGGGGCAGGGGGCTGGTAGAATGAATGCCATGTCTGAACCGGACACAGAGTGGATGCTCAAGGCCGTGGAACTCTCGCGCAAGGGCGTGGGCACCACGAGTCCCAATCCACCCGTGGGTGCGGTCGTTGTCAAGGATGGCCGCATCATCGGCGAGGGCTGGCACGAAAAGGCGGGCGAAGCCCATGCGGAGCGCCGCGCCATAGCCGATGCCATAGCAAGAGGGCAGGGGGGCAATTTGCAAGGCTCCACCATCTATGTGACCCTTGAACCCTGCTCCAGCCACGGAAAAACACCTCCGTGCACCGATGCCATCATTGAGCACGGTATCTCACGCGTGGTCTACGGCATGGTGGATCCCGACACCCGCCACCGCGGCCAGGCGGACGCCATCCTGCAAGCCGCCGGCATACAAGCCCAGGGCGGCGTATGCGCGGAACAATGCCGCGAGGTGCTGCGTCCCTGGATATTCGCCACGGAGCAGGGGCGTCCCTGGGTGTTGGCCAAGGTGGCCTGCACGCTGGATGCCAAAATGGTGCGCAAGACGGCGCGCTGGATCAGCGACCCCGAGGCCCTGCGCCACGCACACCAGCTACGTGTTGCGTCTGACGCCATCCTGGTGGGCGGGGAAACGGTCCGGCGGGACAATCCCGCGCTCACCATCCGAACACCCCTTACAGGGCCATCTGAGCGCAAGGAACAGCCTTGGCGCATCGTGATGACCCGGCACCGCGCCACCCTGCCTGCGGATGCCAAGCTCTTCACGGATGAACACAGAGCCCGCACCCTGGTGCTGGAGAACGTCAAAGATTACCCCGAAATGCTGCAAAGGCTGTACAAAGAGCACGGCATCATCACGCTGATGCTGGAATGCGGCGGCACATTGCTCAAGGAATTCCTGAACCGCGGACTGGTGAACGAGTGGGTGCAGGACATTGCGCCCATCCTTTCCGGCGGCGAGGCGCAAATCGTACCCGGCGATTTCCTCGCCAACGAGCTGCATTTAGAACACACCACCTTCACCCAGGCGGGCAGGGACATTATCGTCCGCGGCATCCTGCCCACCTCCAAATGACCCGCCATGATTTTCAAAAAGCTCAGGGATAGCCTTAAACTTTCATACAAGATTCTTCTTTCACTTGTAATTTTCGGAATTTTACTGGTGACGTACGGGGTGTTTATCGAGCGCGGGTGGATTGAGGAAACCGAGTACACCGTGGAAGCGCCCGGCTGGCAGGGCAGGGAGGCACGTCTGGCGGTGCTCGCGGACTTGCATGCGCATCCATACGATGGCGCCTACCTTGACGAGGTTGTGAAACGTACATTGGCGTTGAAACCTGATGCCGTGTTGTTGCTGGGCGACTACATGTGCGGACGCCCCGGCAGCCCGTTCATATCCAGCATGGAAGAGGCGGAAATCGCGGAGCACTTGAAGCCGCTGGCGGCCGTACCGTGCTTTGCGGTGCTGGGCAACCACGACCACTGGCACAACCCCGCTGCCATCACCGCTGCGCTGGAGGGAATAGGCATCCATTTGATGGAGGGCAGGCGGGAGCGGCTGATGATAGACGACCAGCCGTTGGACATCGGCGGCATCCGCTGCTTGTTCACCTTCCGCACGCCGGGCAAGGTGCCGCAGCCGCAGGAGGGCGTGCCGATGGTGCTGCTGTCCCACACGCCCTACGGCACCAGCTTTGCGCCGCGCGGCACGCTCATCACCGTAAGCGGCCACCTGCACGGCGGCCAGGTGTGCCTCCCCGGCATCGGCGCCCTGTTCAGCATCGACCCCCATGTGCCCGTCTCCCGCACCAATGGGGCGCACACCTTGAAGGACGGGCGGCTGGAGTACGTATCCCGCGGCGTGGGCACGAGCGTGCTGCCCATCCGCCTGTTCTGCCGGCCTGAGCTGCTGCTGCTGCGCATCCGCGGCCGGGAGGAATGATGCGAAATTCTTGCCAGGCGCGCCGTGGTGTGCTATCATACACGCGCTGCATGAAAAAACGGATGGTGTGGATACTGGCTGCGGCCATGCTGGTGACGGGGTGCTACCCGCCTCCTGCGAGCTATCCGTACACCAACCTTATTGTGCAGCGGCGCAACCTGCTGTGCGAGAACCTCGTCAAGCTGCTGCCGGAGGAGCAGCGCAGCATTCCCGCCGCGCGGGAGGAGGCTCGCTGGCTGGCCGACACCGCCTACAAGGCCGCGGCCGGCATCTCCCGCATCAACGGCTCCTGCTTCCCTGGCTGGGCCGGAAACGCCCTCATCAACGCCCACCTGCAGGACCGCGGCCTCTGCTGGCAGTACCAGCACGACATGTACCGCGAGCTGCGCCGCCGTCCCCTGAAATACTTTGCCCTGGGCTGCTGCGTGCGCGACCGCGCGGCGCGCTCGGAGCACAACTGCGTGTACGTGCGCGCCATCAACGACGTGTGGCCGAACGCCTGGGTGCTTGACGCCTGGATGTGGAACGGCCGCCTGAAGGTGAACCTGGCATCCGAGCTGAACCAGAAGCGCTGGGTGGAACGCCCGGTCGTGTGCAAGACCCTGCAGATGATCTACCCGGAGGGGCACCAGATGCCCATCGAGCACTGGGGCATCCTGCGCAACGGATTCAACAGCTACACTTTCTACTGGGAACAGGGCATGGAAAACGCCAGCCAGTACAAGCGCATGCTGGAGAACATCGAGGAGGGGAGGAAGGAACACCCCGGAAGCCCCACGAACTACTGATACCCAACCATGAAACGAATAGCCACCATCGCCTGCGGCCTCGCGCTGCTCTGCACCGCCTGCAAAATGCACGCACCCGATTTCGACTACTACATCGAACACCAGTTGCAGCAGGAACGACAGGAAGACTTCAACCAGCTCATCTACCTCCTGCCGCCCGAACAGCGCACCGTCCCCGCCGCGCGCGAGGAGGCCGCCTGGCTTGTGGAGCACGGCTTCAAGGCCGGCATCTCCATCGCACGCATCAACAACCCCATCGGCATGGGTTGGGAGAACAACCGCGCCGTCAACTCGCCGGAGCACATCCGCGAGCGCGGCCTCTGCTGGCAGTACCAGGCGGACATGTTCCGCGAGATGCGGCGCCGCCACCTGGACTACTTCTACCTGGGCTGCTGCCGGCGCGACGGCGACAACTCCGACGAGCACAACAGCCTCTACATCCGCGCCGCCGCGGGGCAGTGGCCGGATGCCATCCTCATGGACCCCTGGCCCAAGAGCGGCCGCATCATCGTGATGAACCGCAAGGACATCATCATCGAGAAATGGTACGACGTGCCGGACGTCCGCGCACACCTCGCCCACATCTACAAGGAAAACCACCGCTACCCCATCGAGCACTGGGAGCGCGTGCAGAGCGACACCGACAACCGCCACTACATCTCCGTCTTCACCGCAGAGGGCCGCAACAGCCGCCAGGGCAAGATCATGCGCGCCAACATGGAGCGCGGACTCAAGGCGCGCAACGGCAGGCTCACCGATTATTGAGGCATACATTATGCTTGAGAGAAGCGGTGCGGGAATGTTAGAATAACGCACAGAAGAAGCGATTCACACCTCTCTTTCAACCTCCATGGACAAACTTATCGTAGAAGGCGGCCACAAGCTGAGCGGGCGGCTGAACATCAGCGGCTCCAAGAATGCATCCCTGCCCATTTTGGCGGCTTCCCTGCTCACGGACGACCCCGTGCGCATCTCCCGCGTGCCGGATGTTTCCGACACCAACTACATGATCCAAATCCTCAGCCAGCTGGGAGCCTCCGTGGAGCGCTCCAGCGGCACCGTGCGCATCGAGTCGCCCGACGGCATCTCCTCCTCCGCCTCGTACGAGCAGGTGCGCAAGATGCGCGCATCCATCTGCCTGCTGGGGCCGATGATGGCGCGCATGAAGCGCTGCACGCTGCCGCTGCCCGGCGGCTGCGTGATAGGCGACCGCCCGGTGGACCTGCACGTAAAGGCCATTCAGGCGCTGGGTGCGCGGGTTCGCGTGAAGGGCGGCAACATGCTCATCGAGGCGCCGAACGGGCTGGTGGGCACCACGGTTGACATGCGGGGCGACAACGGGCCGACGGTGCTCGGCACGGACAACCTGATGATGGCGGCCGTGCTGGCGCGCGGCACCACGGTGATTGAATCCGCCGCGCGCGAACCGGAGGTGGTGGACCTGGCGAACTTCCTGAACAAGATGGGCGCGCGCATCGAGGGCGCGGGCTCCCGCACCATCACCATCCACGGCGTGGAATACCTGCACGGCTGCGAGCACACCGTCATCCCCGACCGCATCGAGACCGGCACCTTCATGGTGGCCGCCGCGCTCGTCAGCGACGGTCTGCGCATCTGCCGCATCTGCCGCGAGCACGTGCAGGCCATTGCAGACCTGCTGGTGGAATGCGGCCACAGCGTAGAGTTCTCCGCGGACGGCACGGAGGTCTTCGTGAAACCCGGCGAGAAGCCCCTGAGCGGCAAGATCACCACCGCGCCCTACCCCGGATACCCCACGGACATGCAGGCCCAGATGACCGCCCTCTTCGCCGTGACTCCCGGCATCAGCGTGGTGAAGGACACCATCTTCCCGCAGCGCTTTATGCATTGCTCGGAATTGAAGCGCATGGGCGCCAACATCAAGGTGGACAACGGAACCGCCATCATCACCGGCGTGGACAGCCTGTCCGCCGCACCCGTGATGGCGAGCGACCTGCGTGCGAGTGCGGCGCTGGTGCTGGCGGCATTGGCTGCGGAGGGCACCACGGAAATCCACCGCCTGTACCACATCGACCGCGGGTACGAGATGCTGGACGACAAGCTGCTGAGCATCGGCGCCGTGGTGAAGCGCGTGCGCGACACCGAAGGGGGCGTCGTCGAAGCCTAACGTATTTTCCATTTCTCCCCACCGCCATGATTACCACGGAACACCCCCACGGCGAGGAATTCCCCATCCTGCGCATCGACACTCCGCTGTGCCGCGGATGCATTTCCCTCTACGGCGGCCACGTGCTGGAATGGGCACCCAAGGGCGCCAGGCCCGTGCTCTTCACCAGCCCCAAGATGGCCTTTAAGCCCGGCAAGGCCCTGCGCGGCGGCATCCCAGTCTGCTGGCCCTGGTTCGGCAAGAACACGGAAGACCCCTCCCTGCCGTCCCACGGCGTGGCACGCACCGCCCTCTGGCAGCTCGCCAAACAGGAGGAGGACGACGACGGCACCGTGCGCCTGCTGCTGGCGCTGCCGCCCGCGGCGGAGCTGATGCCCAGCGCGGCGCTGGCCATCGAGATGGGGCGCACGCTGACGGTGAGCCTGATGACGCTGGACGTGCCGCGCAGCATGCCGTTCTCCGCTGCGCTGCACGCCTACTTTGCCGTGAGCGACTATGAGAAGGCGGCCGTGACGGGCCTGGAGGAATGCGCGTTCACCGAGTTCGCGGACGACCCCGTGGAGCATTCGGAAGACCCGCTGATACCCGCCGGGCACATCGACCGCATCTACTGCCCCGTGGACGAGCACGCGGACATCACCATCCACGATCCCGCCTGGGGCCGCAGCATCCGCATCACCCGCTCCGGCTCCGGCAGCGCCGTGGTGTGGAACCCCGGCGCCAAGCTGGCGGAGGGCATGGGCGACCTGGGCGCCGGCAACGAGCGCGGCATGCTCTGCGTGGAAACCACCGCCGTGCCCGCGGAGAACATCCTGCTGCGCTGCGGAGACACGCACCAGCTCACCATGCACGTGGAGCTGGTGGATATCGCCTGAACCATTATATCCCACCCGATGAAGAAGCTGCTGCGCCGCCTGTTGAAGCTCTGCCGCATCCCGTGCATCGCGGTGCTGGCGCTGCTCACGCTTGTGGCGGTGTGCGAGCTGCGCACGGAGCTGCCGTCCGCGCCGTACTGCCATGCCCAGGCGCAGGACTGCCGCGCCGGCTCCGTGGGCCTCGTGCTCGGCTGCAGCAAGTATATCGCCCGCGGCAGGCTCAACTACTACTTCACCGGCCGCATCAAGGCCGCAGCGGAACTCTGGCGCGCAGGCAAGCTCCGCTGCATCATCGTTTCCGGCGACAACCGCGCTGCCAACTACAACGAGCCGCGCGACATGCGCAACGCCCTGGTGGCGGAAGGCGTGCCGGAGGACCGCATCGTGTGCGACTACGCGGGCCTGCGCACGCTGGATTCCGTGGTGCGCGCCAAGCAAATCTTCGGCGCGGAACCCCTCACCATCATCAGCCAGAAAGAGCATGTGGAGCGCGCCGTGGCCATCGCACGCCACCATGGTATCGATGCCGAGGGCTTCGAGGCCTCCCTGCCGCCCATCACCCGCGCCTCCCGCCTCAAGCAGGGCATCCGCGAGCGCGCCGCGCGCATCGCCATGGTGTGCGACTTCATCCTCGGCAGCCAACCCAAGCACCTCGGCGACCCCGTGCCGCTTCCCGAATAATGTACTCGCTCGTCTCATGCGCCGCGCTGGCCGGCATTGCGGAATGGGTCTGCTGCCCCGGCAGGCTGAACGCCCCGCTGTACCGCGCGCTGGCGGCATGTCCCGCTGTCCACCGCTGGGACGTTGCGGACAACGCGGCTGCGGCGTTCTTTGCGCTGGGGCGCGTGCAGGCCACGGGGCGTCCGGTGGCGGTGGTGGCGGGGAGCGGCAACGAGGCCGCGGCCATGCTTCCCGCCGCCGTGAACGCCTACTACGGGCGGCATCCCCTGCTCATCGTCACCGTGGACGATGCCGCCAACGGCGGCGGCACGGGCGCGCCCGGCTGCGTGGAGCAGGAATCACTCTTCGGCATCTACGCGCCCACCGTGCAGCTGGAGCTGCCGTGTCCCGTCTCCGACCTGCCGGATTTGGCGGACCAGCTGGCGGAGGGCTTCCCCGTGCACCTGCAGCTGCGCGTGGATGCGGACGCCGTGATGCCCGCGCGCGACATGAGCACGCTCACCGTGGCGGAACCGCCGGAAACACCGCCGTTCCGCGGCTCGCTGGTGGCGCTCTCGCAAATGCTGCGCTTCCACGCGCAGGAGGGGCTGGTGCTCATGATAGGCGCGCTGGAGCCGGCGGAGCAGGAGCCCGTGCTGTGGCTCGCCCGCACCCTGCGCGTGCCCGTGGTGGCGGATGCCGCCAGCGGCTTGCGCGAGGAACTGGCCGCCTCCTGCCTGCATGATGCGGAGGACATTTTGTGCGAGACCCCGCCGCCCTACGTGCTGCGCGTGGGCGCCGTGCCGGAATCCCCCTTCTGGCCCATGCTGGAGGACATGCCCGACACCCAGGTCTTCTCCGTCACCCGCAGCGGGTTCTCCGGCCTCACGCGCCAGAGCGAGGTCATCGAGGGCGAGCCGGAGCAGATCATGAAAGCCCTCGGTGATGTGCCGCACGTGGGCGACGCGCTGCGCCTGTTGCCTGCATCCCGCCAGGCGTCCGGGCGCACGGAGGAACTGCTGTTGGAGAGTCAGGAATCCGCGCCCGCGCTGGTGCGCGCCTTCTCCACGCACGCCTCCCTGGCGGAATGCGTCTGCCTGGGCAGCCCCACCGCATCCGCCCTCTGGAACCGCTACGCCCAATGGCAGGTGCCCACCCTCTACCTGCGCTCGCTGCACACCATGGGCTCGCAGGGTGTCCTCTCCACCTTCCTCGGCCTTTCCGCCGGCGCGGAAAGCGCCTTCTGCCTCGTCGGGGATTTGGCGGTGCTGCGCGATATGGCCGCCCCCGCCATCCTGCCCCAGCTGCCGCCCGGCAGGCGCGTGATTGCCGTCCTCGCCAACAACGGCGCGGAACAGGCGTTGGACGACACGGAGGACGACCCCGAGCTGGAGCGCCTGCTCTGCCAGCCGCAGGAATTCCGTCTGGCCGACCTGGCAGCCCTCTGGGGCGCCGCCTGCTACCCCATCCACACCGAGGCTGATTTCGAGGTGCTGGACACCGCTGACGACGACGCGCTTATCTTCCTGGAAATCCTGCCGGAATAGCCCGTGCGGCGCCCCGCATGCAGAATGCCGTGATTTTTTACAAAAAAAGGCTTGCCAAGTATGGCGGGTGCGTGTATATTGTCCTCGCTTCCGCCGCAAGGCGGGTGCAACAAGGCAAGGAGCGGTAGCTCAGTTTGGTTAGAGCGCAGCCCTGTCACGGCTGAGGTCGCGAGTTCAAGCCTCGTCCGCTTCGTTCCTACACAAAGGGTGGGATGCCCCAACGGGGTGTCCCACCCTTTGTGTATCTACGCGGATAAGCCTTTCCCCTGCAACCTCGAAAGTGACCTGCCGCCCTTGCGGCGGCACACGGATGAGGCGTGGAAGCCCGGGGGGCTTCCACGCCCCGCGCCCGCCCCACCCCCGTGGCCGGGAAGTCCATGCTATGCCCTGACCGTGGGGGCGGGCCGCGCGTGCCGGCG
>JAUNNT010000015.1 GCA_030531305.1 Akkermansia sp. | reverse complement strand
GATTAGGATTAAGATTAGGAATTTGAAGAAAGCCGCGCCGGTCGGCGCGGGGAATTTTCAAGCCCGCACGGCTTTTGCCGTGCGGGCGTTTGTCGCTTCGCGCCGTATGGCGCGCTTGCATAAAACATCCTAATCTTAATCCTAATCCTAATGAAATTCGGCTGCCTGTCATCCGGCCCACTGCAAATCAGCGCATGAGCTTGGAGACTTCCGTGTTATCCTTCACGCCGGTGAACTTGCCCGCGCCGTTGCCGGCGGCATACACGGGCACGGAGAACCCGGTGTGGGAATGCGTGCCGAAGATGACATGCACGCTGCCGTGGTCCTTGTTGCCGTCCTTGATGCTCAGGCCGCCGGTCTGGTGGTCTGCCGTCACCACCAGCAGGGTGTCCGGGTGGCTCTTCATCCACTGCAGCACCACGCCCACCGCGCGGTCGAAGTCCATGGTCTCGTGCAGCGTTTCCTTGGCCTTGCCGTTGTGCGCGTGGTGGTCGATCTGGGAACCCTCCACCATCAGGAAGAACCCGCGCGGGTTCTTCTCCAGCACCTTCAGCGCCTTGGAAACGTAGTTGCACAGGTAGTCCTCGCCGCGCTCCGCCACGGCGGGCGGGTTGCCGTCGTGCGTGAACTCCGCCACGGTTCCGGCATCCGCAATGGCCTGCTTCTGCTCCGCGGAGAGGGTCTTGTTACCGCCGCCGTAGATGACGGTGAACTTGGCGTCCACCAGCGCCTTGGCAATCTCCTTCTTCTTGTTGCGGTCGTCCACGTGCGCATAGAAGGCGGCGGGCGTGGCGTCCGTGATATCCTTGGTCACCACAAGCCCGGTGGCCTTGCCCTTGGCGCGGTAGTATTCCGCCAGGTTCTCGATGGGCTTCTTGTCTGGCGTCATGCCCAGGAAATGGTTGGTGGTCTTGTGGCCGCAGGCCAGCGCCGTGCCGCCGGCGGCGGAATCCGTCACCGCATGGGATGCCGATGTGGTGATGGAGACGCCGGTTACCGGCATGTTCAGGATGAAGCTCCTGCCGCGGTTGAGCATCCAGGCGGCCCACAGGTGCTCGGAAGCCATGCCGTCGCCTATCATGAGAATGATGTTCTTGGCGTGCTTGCCCTTGTCCTTGATATCGATTTTGGGCACCTCGTACTGTGGCATGTCGGCCACCCGCACATCGCGCATGTTCTCGTCCACCGGGGCGGGGCCGGAAAGTGCGTACACCGCGCCGCCGCCCAGCATGGCGCCCAGCCCCAGAACCCCGAAAATTCTTTGCCAATTCTGTTTCATTGTCATGCCCCCATCATACCACATTCCCCTTGGCGCGGAAAGGCAAAACTTGCCGCCGGAAACAGGCGACGCACGTTAATGTCTCCTAATCTTCATCTTAATCCTAATTGCCGCGCAGCGGCTCCAACGAAATTCTTGCCAACGAGGGTGATATATTGTTAAATACCCCTGTCTGCGGCATCATCGCCGCGGGCGGAACTCCGTGGAGGCGGCCGGGAGCCGCAGGAAATAGATGGGGAAGACGGTGTGAATCCGTCGCTGTGCCGCAACCGTGTTGAGCCCGCAGAACGCGCGGGCGCTGAGTCGGAATGCCAGCCAGGGGGTTCGCCATCACACGGGGCGGCGATGCACCGCCCCCAACCGGCAACCACGATGACACAGAGAACACGCGCGCCCTATACGGGCGCTTCCAGAGTAGTGCTCGCCCTTGCTTGGGCGGGTGTTTGCGCCGCGGCTGATATGCCGACGGCAGAAGTGCAATTGGAGGATATCACCGTGTCCGCCTACGGCGGGGCGGATGTGCCATACGACCGCAGCGGCGTGAGTGTGGAGCTGCTGGACCCCGCGGAGCTGCGGGAGCGCGGCATCACCACCGTGACAGAGGCGCTCACCACCGTGCCGGGCGCGTACATCCAGAGCGGGGGCGACAACCAGCGCGGCAACGTGAGCACCCTCACCCTGCGCGGTTTCAACGGCGTGGGCTGCATCCTCACCATGGTGGACGGCATGCGTACCTCCGGCCTTTCCGGCGGGGTGGACATCACCGCCAACACGCTCGCCCGCGCGCATTGCCATGATTTGGGCAACATCGAGGTCCTGCGCGGCAGCCAGGGCGCGGTGTACGGCAACGGCGCAGAGGGCGGCGTGGTGTTTATGGAGACGCCGGAAGGCAATGCCGACAAGCCGCGCTACCGCATCGGCGGCGAGGCCGGCACGCACGATTCCTACACGGAGCACGTCTCCGCGCAGGGGCGGCAGGGCAAGCTCGCCTACTTCCTCTCCGGCACGCACGAGCGCACCGCCAACGACATCCACTACGCCGACGGCGGCAAGCCCCCCTACAAGCACAGCGGGCGTTACGGCAACGCCGCGGAGGCCCTGCGCCTGGACTACCACGCCAGCGACACCCAATGTACCACCGCCACCTACCGCCGCGAGGACGCCGCGTACAACTACGCCGGGCCCTACGGGCTCACCCCGTACACCTTCATGAGCAACCTCGCCACGCTCAAGTGGCAGGGCAGGCTCTCCAACACGTACACGGCATCGCTCATGGGCGGGTATTTCGGCACGGACTACATGCTGGGGCACGGCTACAACTACAACCTCCGCAACGTGCAGACGGAGTGGCGCAACGCCCTGCGCTGGAGCGACAGCCACACCACCACCGCGTCCCTCACCTGGGTGCACAGCGCCTTCTCCGCCCTCTACGGCGGCATCCCCCAGCCCAACCAGCGCAACCGCGACAGCACCATCGGCCTCTGCACCATGCACAGCTTCTCCCCCACGGAGCGCCACAACGCCAACCTCACCGCGCGCCTGGACCAGAGCAGCACCTACGACGCCCTGTTCACGCTGCGCGCGGACGCCTCCGTGCGGTTCAACGACGGACGCACGCGCGCCATGGCATCCGCGGGCCGCGGCTACCGCGCGCCGGATTCCTTCGCACGCAGCAACGCCGTGTACACCGACCCGCTCTGGGGAACCACCTACCGCGGCAACCCGCGACTGCAGTGCGAGACCTCGTGGAGCGCGGACGCCGGGCTGGAGCACGAGTTCGCGGAGGGTCACACCGCCTCCGCCACGCTCTTCTGGCAGCGCAGGGAGAAGGCCCTCTCCACCGCGTACCTGGAAGACGGCTCGTCCATGGCCGTCAACGCACCGGGGCATTGGCTCGCGCAGGGCGTGGAGCTCTCCCTGCGCGGGTGCTGGGAGCCGCGGTGGAACACCGGGTACAGCATCGGCTACACCTACACCCGCCCGCTCCAGGCAGACAAGCGGCAGGCGCCGTGCACCGCCCGCCAGGTGTGGAGCGCGGATATCCACACCTCGCCCACGGAGAAGTTCACCATGGGTATGGGCATTTCCGCCGCCGTCGGCCGCACGGGGTTCGCCTCCAACTACAACCCCTACCGCAACGACAACTACTACACCCTCCGCTGGTACGCCAGCTACAAGGTGAACGACCACCTCACCCTCCACCTGCGCGTGGAGAACCTCACCAACCAGAAATACGTGACGGAGAGCGCCTACACCGTGTATGACCCCGCCGCCTACGCGCAGTCCATCGTCTGCGCCGGAACCTCCGCGCACTTCGGGTTCGACCTCTCGTTCTGACCATGAAAACGCGCATCACCATGGCGGCTGCGGCCCTGCTCCTGCTTCTGGCGGGCATCGTGCACTTCTTCCCGGAGGGTGCGGATGCCACGCACGCGGTGCCCGCCGCCACCGCGCCCGCCGCGTACCCGCCCGACTTCGCGGAGCGGCTGGCGCGCGCGCAGGGCGTGGCGCTCCGCTCGGTTGAACACGCGGAGCTTCCCTGCGGGCTCGCATGGCAAAACGCCGCAGGGGAGGCGGACATCGGAGACCCCGCCGCGCGCAAGGGCGGCACGCTGAACATCAGCAACGCGGGGCCGTACCCCGCCAACTTCCTGCACTTTGGCAGCGCCGTGCCGCAGTTCTTCCACTACAGCCTCTTCCGCATGCTGGAAATCCCGCTCGTGGCGCGGCATCCCGACAGCGGCGCCACCATTCCCGGCACCGCGCGCGAGTGGGCCGTGGAGGGCCGTACGGTGTTCTACCGCCTCAACCCGCACGCGCGGTTCTCCAACGGGCGTCCCCTGCGCGCGGCGGACTACCTGCTCGGCGCGCTGCTGCGCCTGGAGTGCGGCTGTGCGGAGGGCACCGAAATCCGCGATGCCGTGGAGGCCGTCACCGCATCAGACGACGGCGTGCTTGCCGTCACCCTGCGGCGCGGAGCGCACCGACCGGAGCAGGTGGCGGCGGGCCTGCTGCATCCCGCGGAACCGGGCTTCTACGCGGAATTCGGCAGCGACTTCCGCGAGCGCTACGCCCAGCGCATCCCGCCCACCACCGCTGCGTACTATGTTGCGCGCACCCAGCGAGGACGCATGGTGGAGCTCGCCCGCGTGCAAAACTGGTGGGCCGACGGTGAGAAATTCTACCGCCACCGCTTCAACGTCGACCGCATCCGCCACCACTTCCCCACCGACGAGGCACAGGCCTGGGAGCTGCTCATGCGCGGCGAGCTGGATGCCATCCAGACCCGCAACATCGACGCCTGGGAGCGCTACCGCGCGCTCGCCCCGCCCAGGCTGCTGTTCCGCGACCTCGCCGCGGACTGCCCCGCACCGCCGTACGGGATTGCGCTGAACGCGCGCACGGTGCAGCCGCTCGCGCTGCGCCAAGGGCTGCTGCACGCCATGGATATGGATGCCGCCATCGCACGCGTTTTCCGTGGTGATGCCGAACGCCTGCGCACCTTCACCACGGGGTACAAGGGCATCTCGCCAAAGGACACCCCGGAATACCGCCACGACCCCGCCGCCGCCCGCGCGTGCTTCGCCCGGGCCGGGTTCACCGAGGCCGGCGCGGACGGCATCCTGCGCCGCGCGGACGGCACACGCCTGAGCGTGCGGCTCGCCTACACGCCGAACGACAAGGTGAGCGCGCTGGTGGACACGCTGGTGCAGAGAGCGCGCTCCTGCGGCGCGGAGGTGCTGCCGGAGCCGCTGCCCTGGCAGGATATCGCGCGCATGATGCAGGAGGGGCGGCACCAGATGGTCTTCTGGGCCACCGCCGCCGGGGACGACGCCCCCGACTACGCGCGTATCTTCGGCCGTGATGCCGGAGGCTTCGATGCACCCTTCCACACCGACGACCCGGAGCTGCACGCACTGGTGGAGGAATTCGCCTCCACCGCCGACCGCGCCGCATGTGCCGCGCGAATCGACCGCCGCGTGTACGAACTCGCCGTCTGGCTGCCCGGCTGGCGGGAAAACCGCATCCACCTCGCCCACCACCCCCGCCTCCAATTCCCCGACACCCCCGCCGGCATTTACGACATCCTGGAGGCCCACCTCTTCTGGCTCGATGATGAAAACTAACCCCCGCCACCTCGAGCAACAACTCGCCTGGCGCTCCCTCATGGTGGTGGCCCTCCCCGCCCTCGTCATCCTCCCCCTCCTCGCCCTCTCCCACCATGCCCCCGCCCGCGCAGCGGCGCAAGCTCCCCTCTTCACCATGGCAAGCGAACCGCCCACGCCTTGTCACGCCGAAGCCTTGGCGGCGGCGGAGCCCCCCCATCTGCCCCCCAGTCCCCAACTGGAACCGTGCATCACCCCTCCTACCCCGCAAGCTCTCCAACCCATCGTCTGCAATCTCCCCTCCCTTCCCACTGGTCACGCCGAAGTCTTGGCGGCGGCGGAGCCCCGCCCTGCGCCGCACGCGGCGCCGAACTCTCAAAATCGTCAATCGTCAATCGTCAATTGTAAATCCGCACCGACGCCGCGCCCGGCCGCCACTTCATCAAATGGTACAACGTCAATTGTAAATTGTAAATTGGTGGCCGCCCCGCGGCCACCCTATCCTTCCGCCTTGCGGAAGCGCCGCATCACAGGCAGCGTCGGCGTCCGCATCTCCGTCTCCCCGCAGGGCCTTCCCACCGCCGTGGACATCACCCGCCCCAGCGGACACTCCGAATTCGACACCACCACCCGCTCCTGGATTCTCCGCCACTGGCGCTTCCAACCCGCCGCCACCGCCGCCGTCTTCACCACCACCGTGCATTTCCGCCTCCAATGAATGCACGCGCGTTTTGCCCTTGACATTTCCAGCTGCGCCCTGTTAAATAGCCGTGCATTCCGAGCCGGCTTGGCGGAATTGGTAGACGCGCTCGACTCAAAATCGAGTTCGAAAGAGTGTGGGTTCGAGTCCCACAGCCGGTAGCAATGGATAACAAGCGTGCTTGCCGCACGCTTTTTTTGTTTTGGGAAGGTGGTGGATTTTGCTTGGTCGTATCGCGCGCGCGCAAATGCGGGGGCGCGAACGCGCGCGCGCGAGCCGGGTATGACAAAACGAGATTTTTTCCTTGCGCTGCGGCGGGGGTGGAGTATGCTTGGGGCATACTCACAAGGGAAATTCTTATGAAACAGGACAAGGTTATATTCTTCGACACCACGCTGCGGGACGGCGAGCAGTGTCCCGGCGCCTCCATGAACCTGCGCCAGAAGCTCGAGGTGGCGCGCCAGCTGGAGAAGCTGGGTGTGGATGTCATCGAGGCCGGCTTCCCCGTGGCCTCGGAGGGTGATTTCGAGTCGGTCTCCACCATTGCGCGCACGGTGAAGAAGTGCCGCGTGGCAGGGCTCGCCCGCTGCACGGAGAAGGATATCCGCAAGGCGGCAGCCGCCGTGGCCCCGGCGGGCGACCGCGCACGCATCCACGTTTTCCTGGCCACCAGCCCGCTGCACCGCGAGTTCAAGCTCAAGATGAGCAAGAAGGAGGTGGTGGCCGCCGCCGTGGCGGGCGTGAAGCTGGCCAAGAGCCTGGTGGACGACGTGGAGTTCTCCGCCGAGGACGCGAGCCGCACGGAGCTGGATTTCCTGGCGCAGGTGGTGGAGGCCGTGATTGACGCGGGCGCCACCACGGTGAACCTGCCGGACACCGTGGGCTTCACCACCCCCGGCGAATACGCCGCCATGATCGCCTACATGAAGAAGCACGTGCGCAACATCGGCAAGTGCATCCTTTCCGTCCACTGCCACAACGACATCGGCCTGGCCGTGGCCAACACGCTCTCCGCCGTGCAGGCCGGCGCCCGCCAGGTGGAGGGCACCATCAACGGCATCGGCGAGCGCGCCGGCAACGTGGCCCTGGAGGAGGTGGCCATGGCCCTCACCACTCGCCCGGAGGCCCTCGGCTTCAAGAAGGGCGACAAGCCCCACAACCTGGACACCCGCGAGATTGTGCGCACCAGCCGCGTGGTCTCCCGCATGAGCGGCATGGTGGTGCAGCGCTCCAAGGCCATCGTGGGCGAGAACGCCTTCGCCCACAGCTCCGGCATCCACCAGCACGGCATCCTCGCCAAGCGCGAGACCTACGAGGTCATCGACCCCGCGGACGTGGGCTGGGGCGTCACGGAGCTGCCGCTCACCAAGCACTCCGGCCGCGCCGCCGTGAAGGCACGCCTGGAGCGCCTGGGACACACGCTTTCCGAGGAGGAGCTCACCCACCTCTTCGAGCGTTTCAAGAAGGTGGGCGACAGCAAGAAGTTCGTGTACGACGACGACCTGGCCTCGCTGGTGAACGACTCCCTGGACACCCACAACAGCGTGTGGAAGATGTGCCAGATCCAGTTCCTGGCCGGCAGCGCCACATGCCCCACCGCCACCGTCACCCTAGAGAGGGACGGCAAGAAATTCACCGACAGCGCCATCGGCAACGGCCCCGTCAACGCCTGCTTCAAGGCCATCGACCGCATCACGCGCAGCAAGGGCGACCTGGTGGAGTTCAACGTGCACGCAACCTCGTGCGGCCAGGACGCCCTGGGCGAGGTGACCGTCAAGGTGAAGTTCACGGGCAAGGCGGACCAGCGCCCCATCTCCGGCAAGGGTGCCGCCACGGATATCATCGAGGCCGCCTCCCGCGCCTACCTCAACGCACTCAACCGCCACCTCGCGCTCTCCAAGGCGCAGGCATAGGGCATGGACGAAACCATCAAGATCATCGTGGGTCTGGGCAACCCCGGCCGCGAGTATGCGGAAACCCGCCACAACGTGGGGTTCATGGTGGTGGACCGCCTGGCCGCGCGGTTCGGCGCGGTGTGGAAGGCGGACAAGGCGCGCAAGGCGGAGCTTGCCGCCGGGCCGGGCGTGCTGCTGGTGAAGCCGCAGACGTACATGAATTCATCCGGCGAGAGCGTGGGGCCGCTCATGCGCTACTTCAAGTTCACGCCGGGGCAGGTGTTCGTGGTGTACGACGACATCTCGTTCCCCGTGGGTGCCATGCGGCTGCGCGCGGGCGGCTCCGCGGGCGGCCACAACGGCATGAAGTCCCTCATCGCCCACCTGGGCACGGAGAAGTTTCCGCGCCTCCGCGTCGGCATCGGCGTGCCGGGGCAGAAAAACATGATCGGCCACGTGCTGGGCAAGTTCACGCCGGAGGAGCGCCCCCTGCTGGAGGAAACGCTCGCCAAGGCGGAGGAGGCCGCATTCGTCACCCTGAAAGAGGGCTTCCAGGCCGCCGCCAACCGCTTCAATGTGAAGAAGGAAAAGAAGCCCAAGCCCGAACCGCAGCCCGAACCCCCGCCCGCCGACGGGGAAGGGGAGGATTGAACCCGCGGGGCACGCCTATTGGAACGTGGGCGCGAACGCCGTGGAGTCGTGCCCCACGTCCAGCCCGATAAAGTCGTTCTTGGCGCGGCGCACGTCTTCCGGCACGCCCACGCTGGCCATGAGGTCGTTCACCCAGGTGGCGCAGTTGCTGTTCAGCGGGTTGTACTTGTACTCGCCCGGGTGGTGCGCCAGGTAGTCTTGGGATTTCAGCGCGGCATCGTTGATTCTCCGCATGAACTCCGCCATGTCCATGCCCTGTGGCGGCGGAATCCTGTGGCCCTCGTAGTCGAGGTCGCACAGGAGGCCCTGCGTGTTGCAAAAGTACTCCTCGTAAGCTTTCAAGTCCTCCGCGGCGTTCACCTTGATTTCCACGTTGCACTCCGGCCATATCGGGAACAGCGCGTAGCAGAGCACATAGATGTTCCGCCCGCGCCCGTCCGACACCGCCGCGGTCTGCGCGGGATTGGGCGAATCCTCCGGGCGGTGGAAGGTCATGATGACGAAATGGTGGTTCCCCACCGGCGGGAAATACTCGATATCCCTCGCCGCCCAGTATACGTTTCTGCCATCGTAGCCCGTAGCCATCCTATCTACCATGGTACGCATAACGGATGGTCCCGTCAAACGAATTCGCCCGCCTCAATAGTCGAATCTGTCGCCCTGGCTCAATTCCGCGGGGTCGATGTACGGGACGGTGTGGCGGGGAATGAATTGGTATTCGGGCGGGAGGTTTTCCTCCGTGATGAAGGTGTGGTTGTGGAGGGTGGCAGGGGAGGTGGCGACGGGGTTCTGCGCGAAGATGGAGGCGGGGCCGACGACGAGTGTGCCGCGCGTGGCGTGGCGGGAGGCGGCTGCTGCCCAGCACGCGGGGAGCGCGTGGCGGTAGGCGGCGCGCTGCGGTGCGGGAACGGATGGCGGGCGGAGCAGCGCCAAATCCGGTTTCAGCGCGGCCATCTCGGCATCCGCATCGCCCTCCAGATAGCCGCTGGCGCGGTCCAGGCGGGAGCCGACGAGAAAGACCTCCTGCGAGAAGCGGACAGGGGAGAGCGCGTGCAGCACGGCGGGGTTGGCGGTGTACACGCGGCAATCCAGCTGCGGGTGGCGGGTGAAGAGCGCCAGCGCGAACGCGGCATCGTCCAGGTACACGTTCAGCGTCTTTTCACCCTCGAAGAAATGCCGCGCCACCAAATCCGCGAGCTGGCAGTCCAGGCGCGCGCCGTCCTCGTCGCCCCCGGTGGGTGGGATGTAGTTGGCACCGCCGTGCGTGCGGCGCAGGAGGCCCTGCCGCTCCATGGCGACCATGTCTGTGCGGATGGTCTCGTCGGTCACGCCGAGTTCCTGTGCGAGCTCGGAGGAGCGGAGGGTACCGCGCTGCTCCAGCAGGCGCAGGATGTAGGCGCGTCTCTCGTGGGCCACGTACATGGTTGGCAAGGGGAATCAGTGTTGCAGCTTGGCGGCGAACTCGTCGAGCCGCTCCAGCAGGGCGTCCACCGCTTTCTTGAGCATTGGCGCGGCATCCAGCTTTTCCGCGAACTCCGCCAGCATCTCCAGGCGCGCCGTGATGGCGCGCGCGCGGCGCAGCGCCAGCTCCGCAGGGAACTGCTTCTGCCGCACCAGCAGGATGGTGGCCAGGATGTGCGACACCAGCACGGAATACCCGCTCACGAAACGCTGGCCGTCCTCGGAGAGCCGCCCGCCGTTGGGCTCCAGCACATGGCGCTGCACCAGGTCGGTGAGGCGGTTGGTGGTTTGGAAGAGGCGGTGGCGCATGGCGCGGTCCACCTCCTGCGCGTAGGCGGGCTCCACGAAGTCCAGCATGCCCCATTCACGGGTCTCGCCGGGCGGCAGGTGCGCCTCGTCCTCCGCGGCGTGGCGGTCCAGGATGTCGTTGCGGTCCATCACGTAGGCGATGGAGTTGGAGGCGTCCTCCGAGAAGCGGTACTTGCTGCGGATGGTGGGGTAGATGCTCATGCAGGCTTCCGCGCGGTTGAGGCGGTAGTCCCAGTCGCAGGGGGGGAAGCCGTTGTTGTTGATGTCGTTGAACGCGGCGCTGCGGAAGCGCTTCACGTTCTCCGCCACGTGGGCGCGCAGGGCCTCCATGTTCAGGAACGCCTGCGCGTTGGCGTCCTCCCAGCCCATGCGCCATTGCGGCAGCGAGATGTCGAACGTGAACGTCGATGTCTCGATGAGCACGCGCATCTCGCGCGACAGGAAGAACTCGATGGACAGCAGGTTGGACATGCCGCGCTTGTTGTCCAAATCACGCTCGCGGCGGGAGAGCGTGATGTCGCCCAGGTAGGGCATGCGGCGGTCGTCGCGCATGGCACGCAGCACGCGGTGCTCCTCTGTGCGCTCCGGCGCGGCGCCCTTGTTGACGAAGGTGACGCGGCAGCCGGCGATATCCCGCAGGCAGTTGCCGTGCAGGTGGAACTCCAGAGGCTCGCCGCCGTCGATGCCCCACAGCTGCAGGGTGACGGTGTCGCGCACGGTGTTGTCGATGACGCCGTGGGAGATGAGCGGTGTGAGAAGCGCGAGCATGGGCGGGAAAAATCAGTTGCAGGTGGCGCGGGGCAGCGTGGCGGCCAGGCGTTCCACGGCCTCCTGCGCATTCATCAGCTCCGCCACGGCATCCCAGCGGCCCTGCATGAGGGCGGCGCGAGGCTCTTCCGGCATGTGCAGCGGGATGCTGGTGCCGGGGCAGCCGAGCGTCATGGTCTCCAGGTCCACGCGCCATTCCGTGTCGGGGTTCTGCGTGGTGATGTCCATGGCGCGCTGCACGTCCTCCGGGGAGGCGCAGACGCAGGGGAGGCCGATACCGGAGCTGTTGCCGAAGAAGATTTCCGCGAAGGAGACGGCGACGACGGCTCGGATGCCGGAGCGCTTGATGCACTGGGGGGCGTGCTCGCGGGAGGAGCCGCAGCCGAAGTTCTCGCCGCCCAGGATGATGCTTGCGCCTTTGTGCTGCGGGGCGTCGATGGGGTGACCCTTGGAGCTGCCGTCCGCGTTGAAGCGTTCATCGTAGAACATGGTTCCGGCCAGTTCGTCGAAGGTGATGCACTTGAGGAAGCGCGCGGGGATGATGCGGTCGGTGTCCATGTCCGCTCCCGGAACGGGAACGGCCTTGCCGGTGATGGTGATGATCTTAGCGAGTGCCACGGTGGGAAAAGCGGTTAGGAGTTGGAGACGATGGAGGGGAAGACCTCGCGCGCGTCGGACACGCGCCCGGTGACGGCGGCGGCGGCGGCCATGACGGGGCTCATCAGCAGCGTGCGGCCCGTGGGACTGCCCTGGCGGCCCTTGAAGTTGCGGTTGCTGGTGCTGGCGCACACCTGGTCGCCCACCAGCCTGTCCGGGTTCATGGCGAGGCACATGGAGCAGCCGGGCAGGCGCCACTCGAACCCGGCGGCGCGGAAGGTGTCGGCAATGCCCTCCTCCTCGCACTGGCGGGCGGTCATCTGGGAACCCGGCACGGCGAGCGCGCGGATGCCCTCCGCCACGTGCCGTCCTTTGAGGAGCGGCGCCACCGCGCGGAAATCCGAGATGCGGCCGTTGGTGCAGGAGCCGATGAACACCACGTCCACGGGCAGGCCCTTGATGGGCTGCCCCGCCTGCAGCTTCATGTACTCCAGTGCGGCGGCGCGCGCCTTGCGCGTCTCGTCGTCCGCGGCGTCCTCCGGCGCGGGGATGGTGCCGTTGATGCCGATGCTCATGTCCGGCGAGATGCCCCAGGTGACGGTCGGCTCGATGTCGTTCGCGTCGATGGTGACGATGTCGTCGTACTCGGCGTCGGCATCGCTGGCGATGGCCTTCCAGCGGGCCACGGCGGCGTCCCACTCCGCACCCTTGGGCGCGTAGGGACGCCCCTTCAGGTATTCAAAGGTCTTCTCGTCCGGGTTGATGTAGCCGCGGCGCGCGGCGCCCTCGATGGCGAGGTTGCAGACGGTGAGGCGGCCGTCCATCTCCATGTCGCGGATGACGGAGCCGCCGAACTCGTAGGCGTAGCCCAGGCCGCCGTCCGCGCCCAGGCGGTGGATGATGTGCAGCGCCACGTCCTTGGCGGTCACGCCGGGCTTCAGCCTGCCCTCCACGCGTACGGCACGCACCTTCAGGGGCGACATGGCGAGGGTCTGCGTGGCGAGCACGTCGCGCACCTGGGTGGTGCCGATGCCCATGGCCACGGCTCCCACGGCGCCGTGCGTGGCGGTGTGGGAATCACCGCACACAATGGTCATGCCGGGTTGCGAGATGCCCAGCTCCGGGCCCACCATGTGGACGATGCCCTGTTGCCCGCTCGGCAGGTCGAACAGGCGGATGTTGTTGTCGCGGCAGTTGCGGCGCAGCTCGGTGAGCATGGTCGCCGCGCGCGGGTCCGCGTATGGCTCGGTCTGGTCGTCCGTGGGGATGATGTGGTCCGGCACGGCGAACAGGCGCTCCGGGTGCAGCACGGGCAGCCCCAGCTCCCGCAGCATCGCGAACGCCTGCGGAGATGTCACCTCGTGCAGGTACATCGTGTCGATAAACAACTGCGTGCGCCCGTCCGGCAATATGCCGGCGCTGTGCGCCTCCCACACCTTCCTGTAAAGTGTCTTGCCCATGGTCTTCTGGAAACGCGAATTTAACACCCGCCACACTCACCGTCAAACATGCGTTGCGGCATAACCCTGTGCAATCGCGGCATGCAAAGTTTCCGCGCGCGCACGCAGAAATGTCTTGCAATCCGCCGCGTGCGGGGGTACACTTTCCACGCGGCGCGTGGCATGCACGCCACGGTATCCGTCTGTATCAACATCTAACATTATTCCTCCCATGGATTTCATCTCTGAGAACGCGTCCTCCCTCACGCCCTCCCTCACTCTCGCCGTCACCAACAAGGCCAAGGAAATGAAGGCCCGCGGCGAACAGGTGTTCGGCCTCGCCGGCGGCGAGCCCGACAAGGACACCCCGGAAAACATCAAGCAGGCCGCCATCAAGGCCCTCAACGAAGGCGCCACCAAGTACACCCCCTCCGTCGGCCTCCCCGCCCTGCGCGAGGCCATTGCCGCCAAGCTCAAGCGCGACAACGGCCTGGAGTACGGCATCGACCAGATTTGCGTGACCTCTGGCGCCAAGCCGGCGGTGTACGCGGCGCTGCGTGCGGTCATCAACCCCGGCGACGAGGTGATCATTCCCTCGCCGTACTGGGTGAGCTACCCGTCCATGGTGCAGCTTTGCGGCGGCACGCCCGTGCTGGTGGAAACCAAGGCGGAGAACGGCTGGAAGATTACCGCGGAGGAGTTTGAGAACGCCATGACCCCGCGCACCAAGCTCATCATCGTCAACTCCCCCCACAATCCCACCGGCGCCGTCTACTCCGAGGAGGAGCTGCGCGCCATCGGCGAAATCGCCGTGGAGGAGGACATCCTCATCCTGGCCGACGAAATCTACGAGCACCTCATCTACGGCGACGCCACGCACGTCTCCATCGCCGCCCTCAGCCCGGAGCTCTACAACCTCACCATCACCGTCAACGGCTTCTCCAAGGCCTACGCCATGACCGGCTGGCGTCTCGGCTACACCGCCGCCCCCGCGGAGATCGCCAAGGCCATCAAGCTCAGCCTGGACCACACGGCATCCAACGCCACCACGTTCTGCCAGTACGGCGCCATCGAGGCTCTCAACGGCGAGCAGACCTTCATCGCTGACCTCAAGGAGGAGTACGACTTCCGCCGCCAGTACGTGTACGACCGCCTGAGCAAGATGCCCAAGATTCACGTGGTGGAGCCCAAGGGCGCTTTCTACTTCTTCATCGACACCACGGAGCTGGGCATGGGCTCGCTTGACCTGTGCGAGAAGCTGCTGGAGCGCTACAAGGTGGCCGCCGTGCCCGGCATCGCCTTCGGCAACGACCACGCCATCCGCATCTCCTACTGCACCTCGCTGGACGTGCTCAAGGAGGGCCTGGACCGCCTGGAGGAATTCTGCAAGAAGAGCTGACCCGCCCCCGCCATGAAGGCACTCACCCTCACCCTCTGCGCCGCGCTCATGCCCCTCGGCAGCGCGTGCGCAGCCGAGGCACCCGCCACTTTCGCCGCAGCCGAGGCCGCCTCCGCGCGCGACGCCGTCCTCGGCAACACCCGCAAGCAGGTGGACTGCATCCGCGAGCTGCGCGACGCCCTAGCCCTGGTGCAGGACAAGGCCGCCGCGGATGCCGCCGCCCCCAAGGTCAAGGAGATTGTGGAGCGCATGGTCCAGCTGCAGGAGGACAGCCAAAAGATGGATGTGGAGGCGGACGACGCCCTGCTGCAGGAAGCCCTGAAGATGCTCCAGGACGAACCCGCCACGGAGGCCCTGCCGCTCATCATCAATATGCTGCACGACAGCGACTACTACGGCTCCGCCGCCCTGCGGGAAGCCCTCGCCCCCGTCATCGGCGATAGTGCCACAGGAAATTGACGATTTACAATTTACAATTTACGATTTTGGAAATTCCGCGCGCTCTGCGCGCCTAACTTACAAATTGTAAATCGTCAATTGTCAATTGTAAATTCCTCATCCTTTTTTGAGGGCGGCGGCGGGCTTGAAGCTGACGGAGCGGCTGGCGGGAATCTGGATGGATTCCCCGGTGCGGGGGTTGCGGCCCTTGTGGGGAGCGCGGACCTTGGCCTGGAACGTGCCGAAACCGACAATCTGCACCTTCTCACGGGCGACAGACTTGATGATGGCGTTCAGCGAGGCGTTGAGGGCCATGGTGGCGTCCTGCTTGGAGGCGTTGGGGCCGAGTTCTTCGCGAACCACTTTGATTAGCTGTGCTTTGTTCATGTGAAATGGTGGTTTGAGGTTGAGAGGTACTTCACGCGCATTGTAGCAGAGGTTGAATTTTGAGCAAGCATAAAATTTTCTGTAAGTGCTGGAAAATAGCGGTTTAATGACGAAAAACGGCTAAAATTCGCCGTTTTTTGCACGTAAAAAAACTTTGCGGGCGGGCGTGGAAAACGGAAAAGGCAGCGTTCTTCGCGCTAAACGGCGGTATTCAGGGCAGAAAGGCCACGGCCCCCAAATACCCCGGTGCGGGGGTGAAAAGCTCCACGGAGGGCGCGGGGGTGAACAGCGGGACGATGCCCGCGTTTTCGTACCGGAAGGGGAAGTCTCTGCGCGCCTGCCATATCGCGCCGCCAGCGCATTTCACCAGGGCTTCCGCCGCGCACCAGCAGGCATAGAATTCATCCATGGGGCAGCCGCGCTCCATGAACGCCTGCAGCTGCTCGTCCGCCATGAAGTGCGGGGCGAGGCGCGCGAAGTTGCGCGGGCGCACGCGCTCCACGTCCACGCCCACGGCGCGGTGGTGGAAGGCCAGGCACAGGCAGTTGCCGGAGTGCGAGAGGCTGAACGGCTGCGGCGTGAACTCCGGCTTGCCGTTGGCGTTGTAGGTGAACCGCACGTCCTGCACGGGCATGCCGCACAGGCGGGCAAGCTCGCGGCGCAGCAGCATGCGCTCCGCCAGGTACGCCGCCCCGCGGTGCGCGTATGCCTCCCGCTCCACCTCGTCCAGCAGCGCGGCGTCCGCCGCGTCCGCGGCGGGCAGGGCATCCAGGCTGTAGACCAGGTAGTGCATCAGAAGGGGTGGATGCTCACGGAGTTGTCGGCGGTGTCGTAGATGCCGTAGGAGGGTTTGCCGGCGCGGCCGGTGATTTCGCCGGGGTTGGCGATCAGCGTGCGCCCGACGGTTTGGTTGGATGCCTGGTGCGTGTGGCCGAAGAAGACGGCGTCGAAACACCCCGCCAGCATGGCGTTTTGCGCGTGCTCCGGCTGGTGGGTGAAATAGATGCGCCGCCCGTCCAGCTCCACCTCGCCGCGGTCGCCGTGCAGCGTGGTGTTGTGGAACTGTGCGGCCAGCTGCTCGAAGATGCGTCGCTCGCGCTCGTTGTTGCCGAACACCAGATCGATGCCGAACGGCCAGCAGAGCCGCAGCGTGCGGAACGTGGCGCTGCGCACCATGTCGCCCAGGCAGATGAGGTGCGTGCAGCCCGCCGCCTCCGCCAGGCCCAGCGCCTGCACCAGGTTGGCCGCGTGGTCGTGGATGTCGGATATCAGGGCTACCTTCATGGCTCCGGTTGCGGTTGCATTTTCTCAGCGGCGCGCTTCTCCGCAACAAAGAGCGGGGAGAAGGGCGCGGCGTCCTCCAGCTCCTCGCCGTTGCGCGCGGTGGCCATGCCGTCCGCCGTCACGTACCATATCAGCTCGCCCGGCTCCGGCTTGCGGCACAGCCGCGCGTGCCCGTTGGGCGTCACGAAACCGCAGAACCGCGGGCGCACCGCCATGAAGCTGGCAAAGTTCTCCGCCATCTCCGCGGAGTAGGACGACCTGTAGTGCGCGGCGAACCAGTCTGCGAACTCGCGTTCCGCGCGGGTGTGCGCAGCGGACTGCCGCAGCCAGCAGTCGCCCGTGAGCTCCACGCCGCAGCGCGCTTTCACGCTCTCGAAGTCGCGAATATCCTCCTGCAGGGTGGGGGAGTACGGCAGCCCGGTGAGCATCCTCTCCTCCCGCGCGTGCATCATGCGCACCAGGCAGTCGTACACGAACGCGCGCGCCAGCGCCGGGCACTCCGGTGTGCGGCACCGCAGCACGCCCTCCAGCGCCTTGCCGTAGTGCAGGCCGCCCAGGAGCGCCGCGCGGTCGTCCGTGTGCAACAGCTGCGCCAGCGGCGTGGGGTCGATATGGTGCATCTTCACCCAGTGCGGGTTGGGCCACTCCACGTTGTCGCCGGAGCCGGTGGGCTTGGCGGGGTCCAGTAGGGTGCGCTTGAAATGCGCCTTGCCGTCCTTCACCACGGGTTCCTGCTCGGTGTAGTTGACCTCGCCGGTCTCGTTGGTGACGGCATACAGCGGCGTGCGCAGGGCGAGGGCGCCCAGCAGCTCTTCCGCGATGCGCGTCTCCTCCGCGGATGCGGGGGCTTCCGGCGTGATGGAGGGGCCGCCCATGATAAGGGTCTGCCGCGCGGCCTGCAGTTGGGTTTGCGGGATGTCGCGCCCGCGCGTGCGCACCTCCCACAGCACGGTGCTGCGGTCCGGCAGGGCCTTGGCGGTTTCCAGCGCGGGGGCCAGGACGGTGTAGAGCTTGGGGTTGACGGCCAGCAGGCGCTTGCGGTAGGTGTCGTAGTCTCGCGCGGCGGCCAGCTTGTTCAAATCCTCCTGCAGGTGCCTGTTCTCCTGCAGCAGGGCGTTCACCTGCCGGAGGGCGTCTTGGGCGGGGCGGATGAGCTCCTCGTCCAGCTGCTGGGAGTAGTGGGCGTCGGCGAAGATGAGGCAGCGTTCCTGCAAATCGGCGCGCAGTTCCTCCAGGCGCTGCTCGTCGTCCTGCAGGTTGTCGCTGGGCGTCACCATGGGCAGCAGGGGGCGCGCCAGCCTCTGCACGTACTCCAGGCGCTGGCTGGCGAGCTGCTCCTGCTCCCCGCGGCAGTACTTATTCCAGGTGTCGGTGAGGTGTTGCGCGGCCTTGGGCAGGGTGGAGAGGGTGTGCTCGATTTCCATGCGGCGGATGGGACCCAGCTCCGTGATGGAGCTTTCTCCCCTCTCGATTTTTTGGAAGAGGGCGGTGAGCTCGTCGATGTCGGCCTGCTCGCGCTTCAGGCGCGCCTGGGCGGCGGTGATGAGCATGGGAAGGCGCTTGCAGAACTGGCGGTTCATCGGCGTGTCGCTCGCCTTCACGCAGATGGCCAGCTCCGCGGAGTCCCCGCTGCGCAGGCATTCGTTCAGGCGCACGGCGGCGCGCTCCGCATGGTTGGCCATCAGCATGCCGACGACCACCAACAGCGCCGCGCCGCCCGCGATGGAGGCGGCAATGCCCAGCACGCGGCGCACGGGCTTGGCGCGGCGCGCGAGCTCGCGGGAGACCGCCTGCCTGTACTGCGTGGCCACCTTGCGGTCCGCGTCTTCCAGCGCGCTTCCCGCGTACTTCATGCGGCGGGCGAGCTCCTTCTTGGCGCGGCGCAGGCGGCGGTCGTCCCATTGCGCGAAAATCTGCGGATCCTTGGTGAATTCCTGCAGCATGGCGGCCAGGCGCGCCTGGTTCTGCTCGCCCTTGGCGCTCTCGCGCTCGCGGCTGCGCTCCACGCTGCGCAGCGGCAGCCCGGCGTCCAAGCGCTCCAGTTCGGCGCGCGCGTGCCGGTTGGACGGGTTCTTTTGCAGCATCTCCACGAGCACGCGGCGCGCGGCCTCCATGTCCCCGGCGGCAATGTGCTGCCGCAGGGCGTGCATGGCGGGGTCCGGGCGTCTCCTGCTCATGGTTCGGGATGGGGTTGCGGGGCTGGCGGCAGCTCCAGGTTTTCCGTGATATGGAGGACGGGATGCCCCGCAAGGCGCGCGCGCTCGATGATGCCCGGCGCGGCGGCGGTGCATGCCATGCGGTGCGTGTCCGCAAAGGAGTCGGTGTCCTCCGCGGCGGTGGTGAAGGTGTGCCCCCAGCCGCGCTGGCGCGTGAGCCAGTCGCCCTCGTGCAGCAGGTGCAGGATGTCCGCACCCTCCGTGCCCTGCGGCACCAGCAGCACGCAGTCATGCTCATACTGCGGCAGGCAGAACGCGCGCGCGTTGCCCTTGTGCCCGGTCATGCGCTTCCACGCGGGCTGCGCGGCGGCGTCGGGCATGTCGGCTGCGCAGAACGCCGGGGTGTCGGTCAAGAAGCCGGGTTCGCCGCACCAGCAGGTGCGCCACAGGCCGCGCCGCTCCATGGCCAGCATGATGCCGGCGGGCGTGGGACGCGCGGGATGCCGCCTCATGGCCTCCGCCTCCGCGGCGGTGAGGACCAGGTGGTGCGCGATGTGGCACGCGCGGCCGGAGTAGTCCGCCCCGCAAGTCTGCACGCGCGTGAGCACGTGGTAGGCCGTGCCGCGGGCAGGCAGCACGCGGTAGGCGTACTGCGCGCCGCGCAGCTCCTTGCACGCCACCTCGCGGTAGCCGCTCAGCGCGGTCAGCTTGTCGCGCAGGATGCGCGGCATCTCCTCGCTGCGCGCCACGGTGCCGTAGCCGGAGCCGTTGCGGTCCAGCAGGTGCTCTGCGCTGGTGTGGATGAGCTGTAGCGGCATGGCGGCGGGCGAAAAATGGTGTCAGGTGGCTTGCGCGCAGGGAAGCAGGGAAGGCGCGGCGCAGCTCAGCGCCCACAGCGCGGCGTCCGTCACGCGGAACGGGTGCACCTGGCCGGACGCCGGGCCGATGAGCATGGAGCCGCTGGCCTCGTCCGCAAACTCGATGGGCGACTCGCCGAAGGAGGATGCCGCGAAGTAGCGCACGTTGGAGGAGATGGCCTCCGCGTTGGTGCAGATGTGCGGGGCGATGGCGAAGAGGAACTGGCGCAGGCGCGCGGAGTTGGCCTGGATGAGCTCCGGCATGAACATGCCGTTGCGCGTGGCGGGCAGCAGCGGCTCCGGCCCCAGCAGGTGCATCCACGTGTCGCACTTGCCGATGATGATGGCCAGCGGCACGTCCAGCTTGTTGCCGGGCGCCACGTTCAGCTGCGTGCGCATGCGCATCTCCGATTCCGCCAGCAGCAGCGCCTGCCGCCCCGGCGGGTACAGGTTGCGCTGCAGCTGCGGGTCCTTGTTGTCCGCCAGCAGCTTGCGGAACCCGGGGTTGGCCGTCGGGTCGAACAGGAACAGGATGGCGTCCGACACGTCCATGTGGTGGCTGCCGGGGTTCAGCTCTCCGCCCTGTCCGGGCTGGAAGTCCTCGCCCGCGTTGTCGTACAGCACGATGGAGTGGGTCTCGTCTCCCTTGTTGAGGTTGTAGATGAACGGGCGTGGCATGTTGGCCCACACGCCGTGGCGCCACACCTTGTGGTAGAGGCGGCCCTGCAGCTGGGTCTTGCCGATGTAGGCCTCCTGCGGGGTCTTGGCGGAGAAGAGGCGCATGCGCATGTCGTTGAGCGGCTCGTTGATCACGGGGTCCGCATCGCGGAACGGCATGCCGAAGTCACGCGGGAACTCCAGCTCCAGCTCGCGCACCAGCGCCGCCAGGAAGTAGGACTTTCCGGCGGCGGGCACGCCCACCAGGGAAATCATGTGCTGCTGCGTGGCGGTGAAGAACGGCGGCAGCTTGCGGTGGCAGTGCGGGCATGCGTACTGCGAGCACGCGGAGCCCTTGGCGTCGATGGGCAGCCCCTGCCAGTTGCGTTCCGTGGGCTTGAAGCGCAGCATGGCGTCCGCACCCAGGATGTTGTCGCCGCACAGGTCCGGGTGCACGGCGATGGCCAGCTCCTGGCCCTCGCGGAACTTCTCCCAGCAGTTGGGGCAGAGCAGCTCGCGCGCGCCGCCGTCGGCAGCCGCGTCCGCCGGGCGCTTCTCCAGGCGGGAGGCGAACACCGCCACCGCCAGCATGTCCTTCAGGTAGAACGCGCAGTTCTCCAGCCCCTGGAACGTCACCAGCACCTCCGCCGGGAAATCCGGCGCCAGACGCGGCAAATCGCTCAGCGAGTACGGACCGTACCACTCGTGGTTCTCCGGGTTGTACAGGAACCACACGTTCGGGTCGTACTGGTCGAAATCAGGCTTGTTCACCGCATCCCCGTACCAGCACACGAAGCATCCGCAATCCAGCACAAAGAGGTACATGGTCTCCGGCCGTATCACCACGTCCGTGTTCATCACCACCCCGTTGAGCGAGTATTTCTCAACATGCCCGTGCGGAAAGAACCGGCACGTGCCGTCGCGCTGCGTGAACGAGCCCCCGTTCTCCCCCTGCATCGGCAGCCGGAAGGTGTTCTTCTCTCCCGCGCCGATGGTCATGAACACGCCGTCGGACGACCACAGCTTGGCCGTCAGGCAATCGTAGATGTACAGTTGGTTGTTCATGCTTTCCACGGACACGCACGCCCGCGGGTATTCTACCCCACCCGCCCCCCTTGCGTCAAGTTTGCCCCGCGCGGCGCAGCGCGAACGTTTGTTTTGTCATTTTTCCATTTTCTTTGTGCATTGGGGGCGGGTCGTGTATTATAGGGTATAGAGAGAGTGCCATGAAAGCGACCACCATCAAGAGGGCCGGGATCATCTCCCTGGCCGTGCTGTCCCTCATCCTGCTGTACCAAAACAGCGGCATGCGCGACGAGCTGCGCCAATACCGCGCCGCAGAGATTTACCTGGCGGAGGAAGAGCGGACGGCGGAGGATTGTCTGGCGTACGCGCGCACGCTGGGCCGCGCTGATGACACCTTGTCTGATGTGCTGTGGGTGGTGGCGGCGCAGAAGGGGGATGCGGACGCACAGAGCTATCTGGGGCGCGAGCTGGATACGTATCCCCCGTATCGCCCCAACCGCTATTCCTCCATCAAGGACAGGGGACCCAAGAGCGAGAAGTGGCTGCTGGCGGCCGCGCGGCAGGGAAACCCAAAGCACATGGAGACTCTGGCGCGGTTCTACGACTACAGCCGCCCCGACGACAAGACGGCGCGGAGGCAAATGCAGCTGAGTGCCTTCCATTGGTACAGGGAAGCCGCCCTGCGCAATAACGCGTACTGCATGTACCAGGTCGCCTCGATGTACAGGCTCGGGGAGGGCGTGGAGAAGGATTTGGCGCAGGCGGAGCAATGGTACGAAAAAGCAGAGGCCGCGGGCGATCAATCCGCGCCCGGCGGCCTGTGGCTCGTGTACATGGAGACCGGGCGCCAGGATATTGCCGACGCCATGCTGAAAAAGGGATTGGAAGAGGGACTGCCCTGGGCCGTCCACATCAAGAAAGCCCAGGAGTTCGAGGAGGAGCGGCAACGCCGGTTGCAGGAAAGGGAGAACCGCGAATAAACCGCGCCGCAGGATGATTGGTGAGGGGGTGTTGGCGCTAATCCCCGTTGGGCACGTGCCAGGAGGGCATGACCAGCTGCACGAGGATGTAGATGCAGAAGAGGGAGGTGACGAACCACGCGGCGCAGGAGAGCAGGCAGAGCATCTCGTTCGGCCCGTCCACCGACTTGATGGTGCCTTCAAACAGGTAACCCGTGTAGATGCCCAGCGCGGTGGTGACGGCGGGAGCCAAGAGCCACCAGCCATTGTGTTGGGTGTCGTGCAGGCGGCGCACCGCCGCGGCCAGCAGGGCCAGCAGCACCCACGCGCCCAGCGCTTGCAGGATACGACCCGCCACGGTGGGCACCATTTCCGCATCCAATCCCGCGGTTTGGCAGACGGACCACACCAGCTCCATACCGTACGCCAGGCATGCGGTGAAAAGCACATAGCCCCAGAACTCGCGCCGCGCGGCGCATCCGCTGAAACGCCAAGGGTGCGTGAAAGCGTGCCAGGCGTCCTCCCAGAGGTTGCCCTCGGCGTTCTGTTCGCTGGCGGGGTTCTGTTCCATATTTCTCAATGCCGGCGAGGGCGGTCATTCCGGCTGTGCGGCGCGGATGACGGGCGGGTTGGTGTCCTCCGCGGGAGGCGGCGCGGTGTTGGTGAAGCGTTTCAGGTAGTCCGCGGCCTTGGGATGGCCGTTGGCGGCGGCCTTCTGCCACCACTCGCGGGCGGCGGGGCGGTCCGCCTCCACGCCCATGCCGGAATAGAGGATGAGGCCGAGCTTGAACTGGGCGTCCGCATCGCCGGCCTCCGCCTGCTGGCGCAGCTGGGCGATGGCATCCAGCGCGCGGGCGCGGATTTCCTCCGGCGAGAGGTCGCTCTGCGGCGGCTCCCAGCGCGGTTCGTCGCTGCCGCCCATTATCTGGCAGGATTTGCTCACGGCAGGGATGAACAGCGCGGCGGCCGCGGCGTAGAACGCCAGCAGGTGCCACATGCTCACCTTGCGGTTGCGCCCCAGGAAGAAGAGGCTGGGGCGCGGCGGCCTGTAGGCGCGCTTCCCATGCTCGCGTTCGCGTCCACGCTCCCGGCGGTTGGCGCGGTTCTCGCGGCGCTCGCGCCCATGGCGGGCGGACACGCGTATGTTGCGGCGCATGGCGGCCAGCTCCGGCGCGCCCGCGTACTTGCGGTCGCGTTCGCACTCGGCGTCGTAGAGCTCGCGCTCGGCGGGGTCTCCCAAGATGCGGTAGGCTTCCACGATGTCCTTGAAACGCTCCTCCGCGGCGGGATCGCCGCCGTTGCGGTCGGGGTGGAATTTCTTGGCCTGCCGGCGGTACGCGGCCTTCAGCTCCTCCTGCGTGGCGGAGGGGTCTACATCCAGAAGCTGGTAGAGGTCGTCACGCATGGCAATGCCGGGTCACAAATTCAGCAAGGGAGTGCCGCGGACTCCAGCCGAGGGCGCGGATGGCGGAGCTGTCGGCAGCCTCGCCGCCGCATCCGCGGTGGGAGGGCGGGGCATCCGCATCCGCGGCCGGCACGCCCGTCAGGCGTTCCAGCAGGGCGTACGCCTCCGCCTTGGAAAAGCTTTCCCCGCACACGGTGTAGCGGCGGGACTCGCCCGACTGCGCCAGCACCAGCAGCGCATCCACGGCATCCTGCACATGCAGGTAGTTGAGCATGCGCTCCGGCGCGCCCGCCAGCTTGGGCTCGCCGCACAGGTGGCGGCGCAGCAGCTCGCAGCGGCCGGGTCCGTACAGCGCGGCAAGGCGCGCCACCACGCCGCCGCGCGCCAGCACGGCATCCTCCGCCGCACGCAAAATTTGCTGGCGCTCGCCGTCCGCATGCTCCACGGAGGTTGACGAGCAGAACACCACGCGCACATGCGGCGGCAGCGCGGACACCACATCCGCATACGCATGGCGGTAGGCGGCGGCATCCCCGCCGTGCGTGGCGGTGCAGCAGAACACCCATTCCGGTGCCAGCATGCCTGCCGCCCGCGCCAGCACGGACGTATCCGCGGCATCGCCCTGCACATCGGCGGGCGTGGCGCGGTCGATACCCACGGCATGCGGCAGCGCGCGCAGCAACCCGGCGCCCAGGAAGCCTGTGCCGACAACCCACGCGGGGCGGGGCTCCGTGTGGGGAGGGCAGGGCATCACGCGCGGTGTTTCCAAATCAGTTCGGCCAACTCCAAATCACCGGGCAGGGTGATTTTCATGTTGGCACCCACCTGCACCAGGCGCGTCTGCACGCCCGCGGCCTCCACGGCGGAAACCTCGTCCGTGACCGCCAGCCCTTGCGCCTTCACCAGCTTGTAGGCCGCCCGCAGCAGGGGGAGCTTGAAAATCTGCGGCGTCTCCATGCCCCACAGGTGCTCGCGGCTCACCGCCTCCGGCAGGGTGCAGTCGTGTTCGTCCGCGCGCTTGAGCGTGTCCACCACGGGATGCGCGCATGCGGCGGCTCCCGTCTCCCGCGCAGCCTCCGCGCAGCGGCGGATGCCCTCCGCGGTGATGAGCGGGCGCGCACCGTCGTGCACGGCCACCAAATCCGTTCCGCAGGGCAGGGCATCCAAGCCCGCCGCCACGGAATCCCGGCGCTCCGCCCCGCCGTCCACGCGCACCACGGGAACCGGGAACTGCGCCGCCGCCAGCCCGGTGGCCTCCCACCGCTCAGCCGGACACACCACCACCACGGCATCGCAGCCCGCGGATACGAAGGCGTCCACGCTGCGGCGCAGCACGGGCACGCCGTCCAGCGGGGCGGACAATTTGTCGAACCCGGCGCGGCGGCCGCTTCCGGCGGCTACGATGACGGCGCAGAACATGGCGGCGTTCAGGAAAGCTTGGAACCCACCAGCTGGGAGAGCAGCTTGCCGGGGGCGCGCCCCTCCGTGCGGGCCTGCATCTCCTTCATCACGCGACCCATGTCCTTCTTGGTGGTCGCGCCCAGCTCCGCTATCACCGCCTCCAGCACGGGCAGGATTTCCGCCTCCGTCATCTCCTTGGGCAGGAACGCGGAGAGCACGCCGATTTCCGCGCGCTCCTTGTCCGCGGCGTCCGCGCGGCCCGCCTGCTCGAACATGGCGATGGAGTCCTCACGCTGCTTGATCTGCTTGCGGATGACGTTCATCACCTCGGTGGGCGGCAGCTCGTCGTGCACGTTGCCCTTGGCGATTTGCGCGTTCTGGAGCGCGGTCTTGAGCCCGCGCAGCGCACCCAGCGCCACAGTGTCCTTCCCGCGCATCGCGGCCTTCATCTGTTCCGTGATTTCCTCGTAGATAGTTGCCATAACCCACCCATTCAACCACGTTCCCCACCATCTTTCAAGCCGCAAATGTGTCTGAAAAGGTGCTTGAGTCCCTGCGGGGAATGTGCTACCATGACCGCTACCATGGAATCTGAAACACCTCACCTAAGGGGATGCCTCGTTGTCTTCGAGGGCATCGACGGCACCGGGAAGTCCACTCAAATCGAGCTTCTTGCGCGCTATTTGCGTGCACGCGACATCGAGGTGGAGACAGATTTCGAGCCCACGCGCGGACCTTGGGGCATGAAGGTGCGCCAGGCCGCGCAATCCGGCGAGCGCCTGAGCGTTGAGGACGAGGTGGAGTGCCTGCTGCAGGACCGGCGGGAGCATGTGAAAAACTTCATCGAGCCGGCGCTGGCGGCGGGCAAGTGGGTGCTTCTGGACCGCTACTACCTTTCCATGATGGCCTACCAGGGCGCGAGCGGCGAGGACGTGGAGCGCCTGCGCGAGATGAACGAGGAGTTCGCCACCATACCGGATGCCGCCTTCTGGCTCGATATCCCCGTGGAGACGGCGCTGGAGCGCATGAACGCCCGCGGCAACGGGCACGATGCCTTCGAGAAGGAGGATTTCCTCTCCGCCGTGGCCAAGGTGTATTCCGAGATGGAGATGCCCTGGCTGCACCGTATCGAGGCCGACGGCACCATCGACGAGGTGCAGCAGCGCGTGCGCGAGGTCATCCTGCAGGAGCTCGGCGTGTAGGGCGCGCGCCCTATTCCGGCATCTTGAACTCCGGCATCTTGCTCAGTTTGTAGTCCTCCACCGACTCCACGCGCCGCAGCGGCAGCGTCACCTCGTCCTCCTCGATGTACTGCGACTTGGAGGACCACTTGGTCCACAGGAACGAGCGGATGCGCCCGGGCTTGGACTGCACGTTCACCGCAGCCACCTCGTACCCCGGCTTTTCCGCCACGATACCCAAATCCTTGGTCTGCTCCACCTTGGTGGTGAGCGGGCTGGTGCCCACCCTCTCCCCGTTGATGGAGATGGCGGCGCCCTCCGGCTGCGTGTGGATGGTAAAGTCCTTGGGCGGCATGTTCTGGCAGGATACCAGAGCCGCCGCGGTGATTGCCATACCGGTGAGCATTGCCTTCATGCCTTCATGCTACTCTCATCACCAAGCGCGGGCAAGATAAAAAGCTAACCGGTGGATGATTTGGAATTAGGATTAGGATTAAGATTAGGATTAGGAAAGGGGCAAGGCACTGAATACGCCTGGGAGTACCGGGGGTGGGAGGGGCATGCGGTTTCGGCGGGGCGCTTGCCGCGAGGGGGTGCCTGTGGTTTGCTGTTCCCCGGCAAGAGCTTCCGGCCGCCGCGAGAATTCACTCGAACCGCAGCGCCGCGGCCATGCGGCCACCGACCCCGCCCCGCGCGGGCAATCACCCCCAGCCGATTTGCTGCCCATTCAACAATAGAAAACAATACCATTATGGCTGATATCGAAAACAACTATCAAATCAAGTACAGCGAGAAGTGGGGTTCCTTCCTGCAGCAGGAGGCTTCCCGCCTCGACAAGTATGTCACCGTGGAGACCGGCCTTTCCGGCAAGATGGTCGCCATGGACCAGTACGGCCTGCTCTCCTTCACGGAGAAGCAGAGCCGCATGCAGAGCACCCAGGTGGCGGAAGCCCCCACCGTGCGCCGCGTCATGTACCCCCATATCTACACCAAGGCGGTGGGATTCGACGAGTACGACGCCAAGAAGCTGGCGAACATCGACGTGCCGGTGAGCAAGACCATCGAGGGCCTGCGCGCGGCCGCGGGGCGCACCATGGACTCCGTGATGATTTCCGAGTTCCTGGGCACCGCGCACACCGGCGAGACCGGTGCCACCACCGTGACCTTCCCCGATGACCAGACCATCGAGGAGGACTACGTGGAGAGCGGCAGCGCGGCGGACAGCAACCTCACGCTGGGCAAGCTGCGCCACGCGCTCAACATGCTCATGAAGGCGGAGGCCTGGAACGAGGAGCGCCGCGCCTACGGCGACGAGCTGGTGCTGGCCTGCACCAGCAGCCAGATCAACGCCCTGCTCCAGCAGCCGGAGGTCTCCAGCTACGAGTACAACACCGTGCGCGCCCTCGCCGAGGGCAAGCTGGATTCCTTCATGGGTTTCCGCATCATCCGCACGGAGCAGCTCCCCGTCACCAACGCCGGCATCCGCTCCTGCCTCGCCTGGGTCAAGAGCCGCGCCGCCTTCGGCATCTGGGACGACTTCAAGGTGCGCATCTCCGTGCGCGACGACCTCGACGAAACCCTGCAGGTGCGCGCCAAGTTCGCCTGCGGCGCCACGCGCCTGCAGGAGGCGGGCTTCGTCAAGATTCTCTGCGCGGAATCCTGATTGGCCGCCCTACAACCACCAACCGAAACCGTCCGGCATTACGCCGGGCGGTTTTTCTTCATCCGCTCCATGAACGCGCGGATGCGGGTCTGCACGTTGCGGCGGTGGTTCTCGTAGAAGAAGCAGGGGTCCATCCCGTGGTAGGAGCCGCCGTGCAGGTGGGGCGGGGCGGGATGCTCCGCGGTGAAGACGGGGTTGACCGTTCCGCGCTTGGGGTTGATGACCGCGCCGCAGTAGTGCGGCTGCAGCTGGCCGCGCGGTCCGAGGTCCATGCGCGCGCCCTCGTTCAGCTCCGGCGGCGCGGGCGTGGCGTCCGTCTTCCAGTTCAGCGGGTTGATGCACAGCGAGAGCGTGTCGGGGGGCACCAGCATGGAGCCCTTCGTGTCCGCCGATTCCGTGTTCCACGAGACGAACACCCCGGTGTCGCTCTCCCCCTGCGCGGGCTTGAGCTGCGGATGCCCGGCGGTCTCCCGTTCCGTGACGCTCAGGCCGATGAGGTACGCTGCCACCATGCGCTCGGCAATTTTGGGGTCCGACAGCACGTCCTGGATGAGGAACATGGCCTGCTGGCTGCCCTGGCTGAAGCCCGCGATGATGAACGGGCGGCCCTGGTTGTCGTGCTCCAGGTAGTGGAGGAACGCGGCCTTCACGTCGGAGTAGGTCACCTCCTGCGCCTTGGGGTCCAGGCGGTGGGGCATGGATTTCATGCGGTAGTAGGGGGAGAAGAAGCGGGCGGCATCGGCGTAGATGCCCTTCTCTGCATCCACGGCGCGCCGGGTGTTGGCGCGGGACGCGGGGTCCTTCACATCCAGGTTCACCACGTTCCCCATGCCCACGGTGGGGCTGAGGAAAAACACGTCCACCGGCTTGTCGGGCGTGGGCGTCCCGTTCTCGCGGTACACCCACATCTCGTTGTCGGAATAGTCCAGCCCTCGCGCCGTTCCCAGCGTCAGGAGGCATGCCAGCAATATGCCCAGTACCTTTTTCATCGTTATTTCTTGGAATGTTTTGCAGTGTAGGCGCGGATGCGGGTCTGCACGTTTTCGCGCAGGTTCTCATAGAAGAAGAAGGGATCGTGCGCGTGGTAGACGCCGCGGCCCATGAGGTTCATGCCGGAGGGCGCGGACGTGCCCGCGGGGAAGACGGGGTTGACCGTTCCGCGCTTGGGGTTGATGACGGCACCGCAGTAGTGCGGCTTGCTGTTGCCGCCGCCCAGCATGCTGTCCATCTTGGCGCCCTTGTTGAGCTCCGCGGGCGCGGGCGTGGCGTCCGTCTTCCAGTTGAGCGGGTTGATGCACAGCGAGCGCGCGCCGCGCGGCACCAGGGCGGACGCCGTCACGTCCGGCGCCTCCGTGTTCCAGGAGACGAACACGCCGGTGTCCTTTTCGCCCTGCGCGGGCTTGAGCTGCGGGGCGGCGGCGGTGTCGCGCTCCGTGATGCACCAGCCGATGAGGTACGCGGCCACCATGCGCTTGGCTATCTTGGGGTCCGCCAGCACATCCTTGATGAGGTGCAGCGCGTGCTCGCTGCCCTGGCTGAAGCCCGCGATGATGAACGGGCGCCCCTGGCTCTCATGCTCCAGGAAGTGCAGGAAGGCGTCCTTGGTGTCGCCGTACGCCACCTCCTGCGCCTTGGGGTCCATGTAGTGGCTCATGCTCTTCTGGCGGTAGTAGGGCGCGAAGAAACGCGCGGCATCCGAGTAGATGCCCTTCTGCCCGCCCACCGTGCGCATGAAGATGAGCCGCGAGCCCGCGTTCTTCACGTCCATGTTCGGCTCGCTCCCCAGGGTCACGGTGGGGCACAGGAAGAACACGTCCACCGGCTTCTCCGCCGTGGGCTTTTCATTCTCGCGGTACACCCACATCTCGTCCGCAGAGTAGTCCAGCCCAAACGCCGTGGCAACTGCCACGGCACATGTCAGCCAAAAAAGGGAAGCCTTTCTCATGCTCCCCTCATACCACACAACGGCTTGCAAGACAAGTTCTTTCCCCAACCGTTCAGCGCACGTCCACGGGGGTGCCGGTGGGGATGTTGTTGTAGAGGGGGATGCAGGCGGCACGGGGTATGCGGATGCAGCCGTGGGAGAGGGGGGAGCGGCCCACGTAGCCCACATGCATGCCGATGCCGTCGTAGGTGAGGCGCATGAAGTAGGGCATGGAGACATCGTACAGGTTGGAAACGTGGTGCACCTGCTTCTCCAGCACGGTGTAGGAGCCGCGCGGCGTGCCGTCCTCCTTGCCGGAGCAGACGGGGAAGTCCATGGCCACCTGGTCGTTCACGTAAAGGAAGCCGCGCTGGATGTGCAAATCAATGAGGACGCGGCGGGTTCCTGCGGCCTTCATAAGCGCGGGGCTTTTCCAGACCTTGTAGGTGAGGGGGTAGATGGAGATGCGCTTGAATTCGGCGTAGTCGGCAGGCACGCGCGGATCCTCGTGCCGGAGCTTGAATTCCGGGCTGTTGTAATAGGCGGCGGCGTTGAGCGCGTTTTGTGCGGTGAGCTCCGGCGGCGCGGTGCGGGTGACCCTGGCGTGGCCATCCACACCCGTGCATGCCGCCAGCAGGAGGGCGGCATGCAGGGCAAGAATGGGGAAAAGGACGCGCATGGCTCAGCGCGTGAGCTGGCGGCAGGCTTTCACCGTGTTGGCCATCAGCATGGCGATGGTCATGGGGCCCACGCCGCCCGGCACGGGCGTGATGTAGGAGCAGCGGTCCTTCACGGCCTCGAAGTCCACATCACCCACGATGCGGTAGCCGCGCGGGCGCGTGGCGTCCGGGATGCGGTTGATGCCCACGTCGATGACCACGGCGCCCTCCTTCACGAAGTCCGCCTTGATCATCTCCGGGCGGCCTACGGCGGCCACGATGATGTCCGCGGTGCGGCAGAGGCCGGGCAAATCCTTGGTGCGGGAATGGGCGATGGTGACGGTGGCGTTGGCCTTCTTGGCGACCAGGAGGTTGGCCATGGGCTTGCCCACAATCATGCTGCGGCCCACCACCACGGCATGCTTGCCGGCGGTCTCCACGCCGTACGCCTTGAGCAGCTCCATGCAGCCCAGCGGTGTGCAGGGCACAAAGCCCTCCTCCTCCTCCAGCACCAGCTTGGCCACGTTCACGGGGTGGAAGCCGTCCACGTCCTTGCGCGGGTCGATGTTCAGGATGACGGCTTCCTCGTCGATATGGGGCGGGGGCGGGCTCTGCACCAGGATGCCGTGGATGCGGTCGTCGGCGTTGAGCTTGTGGATGAGCTCCACCAGCTCCTCCTGGGTGGTTTCGGCGGGAAGCGCCCACTTCTGGGAGTATAGCCCCAGCTCCGCGCAGGCCTTCACCTTGGAGCCCACATAGACCTGGGAGGCGGGGTCCTCCCCCACCAGCACCACGGCCAGCCCCGGGGTGTGCCCGGCGGCGGTGAGTTCTGCAATCTCGGCTTTCAGGCCCTCGCGCACGCGGTTGGCCACTTCCTTTCCGTCAATCAACGTTGGTGTCATATCTATTGCTTTTGTTGGAAATCATCCAGGGGCTCGAAGTCCGGGCGTCCGTGGCAGAGGGCGGCGTCCAGACGTTCGGCGTACTCCTTGAGCGCATCGTCCTCCAGCCCGGCGGGCACCATGATGCGGCTCCCCCAGCGCACGTTCACGCGGGAGAAGGGAACCGGCACGGCAAACCTGTCCCACGCCTTCATGGCGCGCCAGCAGCGCGGCATGTCCACGCACACGGGAACAATGGGCAGCCCGGTGAGCGAGGCCAGCTTCACCACGCCCGCATGGGATTTGTAGATGGGTCCCTTGGGGCCGTCCGTGGTGATGGCCATGCAGTACCCTGCGCGCACCACGCGGATCATCTCCTTGAAGGCGGCGATGCCGCGGCGGCGGCTGGAGCCGCGAACGGTGCGCATGCCGTAGTGGCCAATAAGGGCGTCCATCATGGCGCCCTCCTTGCTGGCGCTGCTGAGCAGGCACAAGGGCGCGGTGCCCTTGAGCACGTACCTGTAGAAATGCGCCGGAACAAAGCTGCGGTTGTGCCAGAAGGCCACTATCACCGGCTCGCTGCCGGGATGCAGCGGCTTCTCATCCTCCGCGATGATGAGCCGCTTGCGCAGCGTCATGCAGAACGGGGTCACCACAAACCAGAGCAGATGCCCCGCCAGGCGGGACCACCATGCGCTGCGCAGCTCTGTATCCCTGGTGTCCATCACCCGGCCTTAGAACGGGGAAAGCGGTGTGAGCATGTCGTCCTCCATCCCGCTATCGATGATCGGGGCCTGGGACTTCTGCTTGCGCTCCTCTTCCGACTCGAAGGGGTTGTCCTTGTCCCGCTTGTCCAGGTCGAAATCCTTCTGGGAATCGGGTTCACGCCTGTCCTGCGTATTCCTGGAGGCGCGCATCTGCTCCACCAGGTTGTCCACATCGATGCGCTCGAAGGGAATGCGCGCCGGGCGGGCCTTGCGCGCCTCTGCCGCGCGGGCTTCCAGAATGTCGCTGTCGTCTTGCGGGTGGTTGGCGGGCCCGCTCACCTGCGTGGTCAGCCAGGCAATGCCGTCCGCCTCCATCAGGATGGGATCCGCCATGCCGTCCGGGTATTCCGCATGGGTGTACACGGCGGGCAGGCCGAACGACATGCTGCCCTTGAGCGTGTTGAGCTCATCCACGCTGAGGTCGCACTTGATTTCCAGAATGTCGCGCTCCACGGCCCGGCCATCCTCAATGCGGATGGTGATGGCGTCGTCCACATGGTCCAGCTGGATGAGCGCCTCATGGATGGTGGGCGGCGTGTAGGTTTTGCGCCTTTGGGGCTCAATGTGCTCAATGAGCTTGAAGATGGCGGGAATTTCCGTGATGGAGAGCTCCTTGACGGGGAAGTCTCCGCGGAACTGGGGTTCCGGATGGTTGATGGGCAGGGTGACAAGGGCTTTGGATTCCTCCTTGGCGCGCGGCACGGCGCGCGTCTTGGCCGACATGAAGAACTGGACGCGCCCGGAGGTGAACTCTGTGAGCGGCATGTTGTCGGAATCGAAGGTGAACGGCCCGGCCAGCTGGCCCTGGTCCATGATGCTGCCGTAAATTCCCAGGCGCGTGACGGCGGATTCCATCATCTTCCCGGCGGTGGTGTCCGTGGTGCCTTCCAGGGCGAAATCCTCAATGGCCACGCGGGAGACGCTGAACTTGCCGTTGGTGATGTGTATCTTCTTCCACCCGGCCAGCTTGAGCAGGCCGTCCCTCAGGCAGAACACGCACTCGTCGCGGTAGGCGTTGTTCGGGTAGTACATGTAGGCGTAGCTGTGCTCAACGGACACGGGAGACTTCTCGCCCTCGCCGAAGCAGAGGTTGAAGTCCTTGCACTCCACACGCCGGAAGTTCCACAGGTCCTCACCGCGGCGGATGGGGAAGGAGAGTTTCTTGGCATCCTCGCGCAGGTAGATGGAGATGCGCTTCACGCGCACGAGGTCGCCCGTGAGGTGTCCGGAGAAGAAGGTGGAGGAATCAAGCCCCGCCTCGATGCCGTTCATCTCCACCCGCTGAACCATGGAGGATTCCGGGAAGGTGAGGGTGAGGGAATCCAGGTGGAAGCCGTCGCCGCTCACGCCTTTGCCCACCACGCGCAGATCGCTGGCTCCCCACAGTTGCTTCAACTCCTCCGCCTGCTTGGCCACATAGGATTCGCCCGTCATGGTCGCCATGCGGATGAAGAAGATCCCCAGTCCGGCCACCGTGAGGAGGAAGACAATCAGCAGGATCACCAGGAACTGCTTGCGCCCCTTGCGCTTTTTGTCGGATTCGGAAAGCATCACCCTGCGCTTCTTGGTGACGCGGATGACCTTGGTGCCGTCTGCGCGGATGACGACCTCCTTGGATTTCACCTTGGAGGGTTTGTCGTTGTTGAGCTGTTTGATGATGCTGCGAACCTGCGTCGGCTCGTCTGCGTATTTGTCGTCGGCTTTCTTGGACATGAAAGTATTTGCAGGGTTAGTTTTGGCTTGCGAAGAAGGAACCTGGAGTCTCTCCGGTGTTGGGGTTCTTACCGGTGGGATCCACCACGTCCACCTTGGCAAAGAAGATGAGCGCGCGGCGGGTGCTCTCCTGGCCCTCGGAGCGGAACAGACGCCCCACCAGCGGCAGGTCTCCCAGGATGGGGAGCTTGTCCTCGAAGCGCACCATCTTGGATTCCTGCAGGCCGCCGATGACCACCACGGAGCCGGGAAGCAGGGTGATCTTGGTGTTCTCCATGCGGCGCTTGAAGATGGGCTGCAGGATGCGGTTCTCCGTAAGGCGGAAGCTGGTGAGCTGCTGGTTGGGGTTGCCGTTGGCGTTCAACCCGGCGCCGGGGGCCCACATGTAGGAATCGATGGGGGAGCCCCAGTTGACGAACCCCTCGAATTCGTTGACGGTGACGGTGAGTGCGATGGTGATGGACTGTCCGTCCTCCGAGACTTCCGCGCTGTGGACCTGGAGGATGGAGCCCACGCCGCCCACGGCGTCCTCGCTCATGCCGAAGCGCAGGAAGCTGTCAGGGTGTGCGCCTGTGGCCATGGTGGACTGCATCTGGCCGTTGCGGCCGCCGCCCAGGCCGCCCAAGCCGTTGTTGTTATTGCCCATGTTGGCGGAGGAAGAGCTGATTTGCGGGGCCTCGTAGGATTCCGGGTAGTACATTTCGCGCACGTTGGCGAAGACCACCTGCTCCTCCATGCCGGGGGTGAAGATCATCTTGGGGTTGTCCATGATGTCCGCATCCTTCTTCTGGTCCAGGCCGCGCATGATGACCGCCACGTCGCCCGCGCCCCACACGCCGCGCACCGTCAGGATGCCCGGCGCCTTGGGTTTGTCGCGCATGGTCTTGTCGAAATCCCCCACGCTGCCGCGCTCAATCAGGCGGTCCATGCTGGAGGAGTCGATGGCCTCGTTGCCGGAGCGCAGCCCGCCGATGACGGGGATGTTGGGGTCGGGCGTCGCGTTGTCGGGTATGTTGTCGCTTCCGCCCAGGCTGGCCATGGGCAGGCCGGTGAGCTGGGAGAGGGTCTTGGCACCGGCGCCGCTGAGGATGGAGTTGCCGTTCGGGGAGACGTTCATGTTGATGAGCCAATCGAACCCGAGCTCCTTGAGGTCGGTCTCGCTGACTTCCACGGCCACCACGTTGAGGATGACGGAGTTGTTGTTGTCCTTGAGGGGTGTGGCGATGAGGTTTTCAATTTCCTCCTGGTTGTGCACGGTGTTGCGCACGGTGAGGCGGCGGTTGTTGGAATCGTAGCGCGCGTTGGAGCCCTCCGGGAAGGAGATGCCCATGTCCTTGAGCACCTTCACGGGGTTCATGCGCTTCACCACCATGCGGGTGGAGGCGGTGGTGAAGTCGTCGTCGCTCGGCTCCTCCCCCTCGTTCTCGCTTTGGTCGAAGAAGTGCGGCGGCACGGAGTACACACGCTCCACCATGGGGCCGAAATCTCGCCCGGAGTACGCCAGCTCCACGCCCAGCGGTGTCAGGTAGTACGACAGCCCAAGCTGGCGGGAAAGTAGGTCCAGCATCTTGCGCAGCGATACGTCCGTGAGGTTGAGCGTCACGCGCTTCTCCATGATGGCGTTGTAGCCGGGGGAGCCCACGGGCCCGAAATCCGTGGTGATGTTGATGCTGCGGCCGCCGGTGGGGTTCTCCCGCTCGTAGCGCTTCACCTGCGCCTGCAGCGCGTCCACCACGTCCAGGATGCCCGCCTCGTCGAACACCATGTGCGGCAGCCGCATGTCGTCCAGCGCGTGGGATACGCGGGCCTCCTCCACCTCATCCTCCACAATCAGCCCGCCGTTCGCCTCCGAGGTGACGGAACCGGCCTTTGCCACATCGGTGTCAATCGGCAGGGGTGCCACGCCCTGCTCCAGATGCTCGTCGTCCCAGGTGGCGTCCACGTCCTCCATGGCCTTGGCGCGCGCCTGGTCTCGTGAGGACTTGTTGTAGCGGGCCCGGTACTTGTTGACGGTCTCCAAGCCGCGCTGTGCGGCGATGTTGTAGGCGTCGATCTTGCTGACCTGGCGGAAGGCCTGCTCCGCCTCGTCGTACTTGCCGAGGTCCAGGTGGCCGTAGGCCAGGGTGAGCAGGCGCTCCACCTCTTCCACGTTGCCCACGTGCTGCGGGGTGAGGGCGGGGTTGGTGCGCTGCGGGTCGGCGGTCATGGCCAGCTCGCCCTTGGCGCGGGTGTTGGCGGGGGAAAGCTGCACGGCCTCTTTCAGGAAGGAGATGGCCTCCTCCGTGCGGCCCACGGAGCGGTAGTCGATAGCCTTGGCTATCAGGGCATCCGACAGGCTGTCCTTGATGAACTGCACGTGCTGCTCGGTGGCCTCCACCTTGGGGATGACCGCCAGGGCGTTGCGGTAGTGTTCCTCCGCATCCGTGTAGCGCTTGTTCTCGTAGGCTGTGCGGGCCTCCTGAACCTGCATCATGGCGTCCTGCAGCTGGAGCTGCCGGCGCGAGTTCTCCCGCGTGACGATGCCGCCGGCATCCTCCTGCGCGGAGGCCGCAGGAAAGCCGGACAGGACCACCGGGACTGCCAAGGAAAGGGCCGCAAGGCGATAAAACGCTTTTCTCATGCTTTGCGTGTACTATATCACACCACGCGCGCGAAGTCACCCCCAAAATGCGCGATTTTCCCCAAAAATGGCAAAAAAATACGGGCCTGTCCCCCATCGGGGGAGAGGCCCGTGGAAATGGTGTTGCCGGGGGCGGTCAGCTCTCGGATGCCTCCGGCAGGTAGCCGGTGATCTTTCCGATGCGGGAGGGATGCCTGAGTTTGCGCAGGGCTTTGGCTTCAATCTGGCGGATGCGCTCGCGGGTCACGTTGAACTGGCGTCCCACCTCCTCCAGGGTGTGCGGTGTGCCGTCCTTCAAGCCGAAGCGCTGCTCGATGACCGAACGCTCGCGGGAGTTGAGCGTGTTGAGCACATCGCTTATCTTGTCGCGCAGCGAGTTGAAGGATGCTCCGTCCATGGGGTTCTCCGCGCTCTTGTCCTCCAGGAAGTCGCCGAACGAGGTGTCGTCGGAATCTCCCACGGGTTGCTGCATGGAGATGGGCTGTTGCGCCATCTTGAGCACGTTGCGCACTTTTTCCACGTTCATGTCGCAATCCGGTGAGGCGGCGATTTCCTCCGGGGTGGGCTCGCGTCCCAGAGTCTGCACCAACCCCTTTTGCACACGCATGAGCTTGTTGATGGTCTCAATCATGTGCACGGGGATGCGGATGGTGCGGGCCTGGTCCGCAATGGAGCGGGTGATGGCCTGGCGAATCCACCAGGTGGCGTAGGTGGAGAACTTGTAGCCGCGGCGGTACTCGAACTTCTCCACCGCCTTCATCAGCCCCATGTTGCCCTCCTGGATGAGGTCCAGGAACGCGAGCCCGCGGTTGGTGTACTTCTTGGCGATGGAAATCACGAGTCGCAGGTTGGCCTCGATCATCTCCTTCTTGGCTTCTTGCGCAGCCTTCATGCTCTGGCGCATGACTTTTGCGTTCGCCCGGAACTCGTCTGCAGGCATCCAGAGGCGCATCTCGTATTCCTCCAGGGCGTCTTTCAGATGCGTGTCTTTGGGAGCCTTTTCAAGCTGGTTGAGCAGCTTGACCACGCGCACGCGGTACTCTTTGAGTTTGTTGACAAAGTCCTCAAAGACCTTGCCCTTGAAGCAGAAGCTCGGGTACATGGCCGTCAGCTCGGTCAGGGCCTCGTCGAAGGCGGCTTGGGCGGCGGCCACTCCGCGCTTGCGGCGGCGTGCGTCGTGCAGATGCTTGTAGAGGCGGGCCACATGCTCGTGCTTGGCCTTCACCTTGTTGATGAGGGGCGTGAGCTCCTCCGTGTACTTCTCGCGGTGCTCGATGGTTTTGTCGGACACCACGCGGTCGAAGCGCTCCTGGCTGGCGCGGAGGCGGTCCGCCATGTCGCAGTAGAACTCGGCGACCACGCCGAATTTGTGCAGGGTTTCCATCAGGCTGTTTTCCGCCTGGTCGATGCGGCGGGAGATTTCCACCTCCTTCTCACGGGAGAGCAGCTCCTTGAGCCCCATTTGCTTGAGGTACATGCGCACGGGGTCGTCGAGGATGTCCATCTTGGCGTCCAGCTTCTCTGCGGCGGTTTCCTCACCGCCGTCGCTCAGGCGCTGGCGCTCGCGGTAGGAATCCACGTCCGCGGCATCGATGATATCGATGCCCATGCTGCGCATGCGCAGGATGATTTCATCGAAGTCGCTGGCCTCCACCGCACCCTGCGGCAACACGTCGTTGATGTCGTCGTAGGTCAGGTAGTTGCCCTGTTCCTGGGCTTGGCGAATGAGCTCCTTCATGCGCTCCTGGGCGGCGGGGGTGTCCAATGAGAACGCGCTGTCCGAAACCTCGGTTACATCGCTTTCCGTCACCTCGATGCGCAGCTCGTGCAGATGCTCGAAGAGACGGGTCATGTCGTCGTCCTCCGCAATGTCGGGCGGCAGAGAGGCGGCTATGTCCTCGTCTCGCACCGACCCCTTGTTTTTCTTGGCGAGCGCGAGCAGGGACTTGAAGGCGGTCTTGAGTGTGTTGTCGTCCGGGAAGAAATCCTGCAGTTGCTTGGCGGAAACCTT
>JAUNNT010000075.1 GCA_030531305.1 Akkermansia sp. | reverse complement strand
GGCCGCCAAGGCCGAGGAGGAAGCCGCCAAGGCCGCCGCACAGCCCGTGGCGGAGCTTCCCAAGACCGTCGCCAAGCCCGCCGTCAAGCAGACCGGCATCCTCAAGGCACCCGCGCCCGCCAAGGGCTCCAGCCCGCTGGCGGGGGTCAAGATGACCGGCTCCGGCAAGGCCCTGGGCGGGGTGGCCGCCAAGCCCACCGCTCCCGCCGCCAAGAAGGTGGCCGCCAAATCCCCGCTGGCATCGTCCATGCCCGCCGCCAAGAAGGCGGCGCCGGCACCCGCCGCCGCGCCCGCACCGGGCCAGGATGCGGCCGCCCCGCAGGAGGGCATGCCGGAGATGAGCGAGGAGGAGCTCGCCGCCCGCGACGCCTACCTCACCAAGCTGAAGAAGGACGCCGCCAAGCAGTCCGTGTGGCACAGCAAGGGCTTCTGGACCGGGCTGATCCTCCTGCTTGTGCTGGCCATCGGCTGCGGCATCCACGTGGTGAACGAGAACGAGAAGAACGCCAAGGCCGAAGCACAGCGCAAGAACATCAAGGACATCATGCACCGCTGCGTGGACATCAACAAGCACGGCGTGGAAACCACCGCCGACGCCGCCGCCAAGCACGTGGACATCTCCTGCAGCAAGAAGGACCTGCAGCTGCTCATGAAGGTGATTGTGGACCCCTACATCAAGAACGAGGTGGGCGGCAACCTGCTGGGCATGGACCCCGTGGGCGCCGGATACAACGCGGGTCTCCTGCTCGGCCTCACCGCCGCACAGGACCGCGGCAACCGCGACTACATCTTCGAGACCCTCGCCAAGAAGGCCGACGCCATCGTGGAGCCCAAGCTCTTCGACTGGGTGCTGCAGCGCATCGGCGTGTCCGATGCCGAGGGCGTGAACGCCAACCTGCGCACCCTCGCGGAGAAGATTGCCGCCAAGCCGGACTTCCCCCACAAGAACGAGCTGCTCGCCAGCACTTGGAAGGTCTACGGCCTCCGCGTCACCGAGGAGGACATCCCGCGCATCGTTGCCCTGCTCAAGGACGACAAGGCCGAGGGCAAGCTCGTGAAAACCCTCTGCAACTGCCTGGACAACATCATCATGATGATGGACGACAAGGAGAAGAAGGCCAAGCTGGGCGACGAAATCTTCGACACCGTGCCGCAGGACCGCCTCAAGCAGCTCGGGCCCACCCTCGCCTCCGCCTGCTCCAAGAAGGCACTCGCCTACTACAAGGGCAAGATCACCGACCCCAAGAGCATGAATCACAACAACATGCTCTTCCTCGCCTTCTGGGGTGACGACACCATCCTGGACTACATCCTGGAGCTCAAGGGCAAGGCGGAGATTGCCAACGACCCCAAGGCCATCAACACCGTCAACAACGCCATCGGCTCCTTCTTCGCACAGAACCGCGAACGCTCGGACGCCGATGCGGAAAAGCTCATCTCCCTCCTCTGCGAACAGCCCTTCGCAGACACCTCCAAGTTGCGCGACATCATCAACAAGATCGACAAGGACTCCACCCTCTACATCGGCGACGGCAACCCGCAGCTGCCCGCCCTCAAGGAGGAGGCCGAGGCCCTGAAAAAGCTCCAGCGCGGCAAGCTCGAAATCGTCAACACCCTTTCCGGCCTGCATGAGCTGGAGTGGGTGAAGAACCTGCTCAACAAGTACGCCCAGGATGCCGATGCCGACGTGGCCGTGCTCGCCAAGCAGGGGCTCCAGAAAATCAAGGAGAACACCCGCAAGGACCAGCAGACCAAGGAGAAGTACGAGGGCCGCTCCAAGGGCTGAGGCAGGGGCAATTAGGATTAGGAACAAGATTAGGATTAGGATTTATAGAATAGTGCCGCGCCCGTAGGGGCGCGGGGGATTTCAAGCCCATCCGGCGTTCCACCGGATGGGCTTTTTCTTCCCCAGGTCTGTTTTCCTGCGCGCTGCGCGTGCGTGTCATAAAATGCGGGAAAAGGGCTCAACTTTTCTTGCAAAACGGAAATGGGCGTGTCTATAATAATGCGTGGAGCATGCGCGGTTGCATGCCGCACACGCAAAACATCAACCGAATCACCGATTATGGCAAACGAAACCACCGCGCCGGAGGAGAATCCGGCCAACGAGATCAAGGACCGCATCGAAGCCGCACGCGCCTTCGCAGAGGAGAAGTACCACCAGGTGCGCGAGGCCGCCGACCCCTACGTGGAGAAGGCCCGCAAGTACGCCAGCGACGCGCGTGAGCACATCAACGCCAACTGGGACGAGACCTGCGCGAAAGCCAAGGAGTTCCACAAAGCGGGCGAGGACTACGTGCGCGCCAACCCCACCGGCAGCGTGCTCGGTGCCCTGGGCGTGGGCCTCATCCTGGGCCTGCTGCTCGGTTCCCGCAACTGATTCACCGCATGTTTACCCAGCTTAGGAGCTTGGTGCAGGAGCCTGTCCAGAAGGGACAGGGCGTGCTGGACCGCGCCCGCGAGACCGCCAGTGAAACGGTGGAGCACGCGCACGCGCTGGTGGAGCTGTTCGGCATCGAGCTGCAGGAATACACGGCGGCGCAGATGCGGCGCATAGTGCTGCTGATGCTCGGGCTGCTGTTCACCTTTGCGGCGTACGCGCTGCTGAACGCGCTTGGCTGCGTGCTGCTGGCGCCCGCACTGGGCTGGGCTTGGGCGCTGGGCGCGCTGCTGCTGCTCAACCTGGTGCTTGGCGGCATCCTGCTGCTGGCATTCAAGCGCTGCCAGCCCGGCCCCCTTGCTCCCGCCACCCGTCAGGAACTTCAAAAGGACGTGCAATGCCTGAAGATTTTGCTCAACGACGACAAGCGGCACTGATGCGCGTGGGCGTGTCCCGCATGAACGCGCTGGATTCCGCCGCCAAGGCCAACACCGAGGCCCATGCGCTGGCGCCCGTGGTGGCGTCCCGCCTGGCGACGCTCAAGACGGTGGCCGCCGTGTGCGGCGGCGTGCTGCTCACCGCCGCGGTGGTGCGCACCGTGTTCAAGGGCTCGCGGAAGGCCGCGGCCGCCGGGGCCGCACGCAGCATGAACCCGTGGGGGGCGCTGGCGCTGCAGCTGGCCACCGTGGTGGCCATCCCCGCCCTGCGCCGCTACCTGGCGGCGGAACACGCGCTGCCGCCCGCCGGTATTGCACGCGAGCCGCACCCGCTCGGCGCAATAGGCGCCATGTTCAACCTGCCGAGAATCGACCTCAACCCCACCCGCGCCTTCTACCGCTGGCTCGGGCTGGAAAAATAACCATCCATCCACCAATCCCTCCATCCTTACAACCATGAAAAAAGTATTCGTATCCGGAGCGTTCAATGTGCTCCACGCCGGACATATCCGTTTCTTCGAGGACGCCAAGAAGCTTGGCGACTACCTGATTGTATCCGTGCCGAACGCAGACCTTCTGTGGCGCCTGTACGGCAGGAAATCCCTGCTGGAAGACGACGACAAACTGGAGCTGCTGCGCAACCTCACCATGATTAACGAGGTCATTCCCTCCACCGACGAGGACAAGGCGCTCTCCTTCCGCACCGCGTTCCTGCAGGCCAAGCCGGATATCCTGGCGGTGACCACGGATGACCACTACATGGACGCCAAGCGCAAGTTCTGCGAGGAGAACGGGGTTGAATTCGTGGTGATGGAGAAGAACGCGCCGGAGGGCAAGCAAACCACCAGCACGGAGGTGGTGGACCGCATCAAGGCGCCCACCCACGTGCCGCTGCGCGTGGATTTCGCCGGCGGCTGGCTCGACGTGCCGGAGAACGCCATCCCGGGCGAGTTCATCGTCAACTGCGCCATCTCCCCCACCGTCTCCCTCAAGGAGTGGCTCTACCGCAAGGGCGCCGGCCTGGGCGGCAGCGGCGGATGGAGCGTCCTCAACGGCTGGGACCCCGTCGCCAGCGAGCTCGGTCTCGGCGTCGGCTGGCAGGACCCCGCCGTCATTGCGGAAACGGGCGCCTGCGTGTGGAAATCCGGCCGCTACCCGGTGCTGGACTTCAAGAACACGGGTGAATTCCTGAAAGGCTGCATGGCGGTGTACGACACGCGCATCCACCACGACACGCCGGGGCTCGCCTGCCTGGAGCGCAACTTCAAGAAGATAGCGCAGGCCGGGCGCGCGGCCCGCATGGGCGTGCTCATGCAGGACATCAAGATGCTCTCCGTGGGCATCCAGCTCAGCTACCACCTGCAAATCAAGGAGGGCATGCAGCACCTGCCGGAAATCGGCGACTGCCTGGCGCACAAGTACTGCGGCGGCGGCCACGGCGGCTACGCGGTGTACCTGTACGAGAACGCGGAGGCCCGCGAGCGCGCCCTGGAGGAATGCCCGGACCTGTACCCCGTGGAGCCCTACTGCCGCACCTTCGGCAAGGACGAGCCCGTGGAGTGGCAACCCAAGTACCTGCAGCGCCTCAAGGACCGCGGCGTGATTCAATAAAACCCATCCCGCACCACCATGCCGAAAGTCTTTGTTTCCGGTTGTTTCGATGTGCTGCACAGCGGCCACATCGCGTTCCTGGAGGAAGCCGCTTCCTACGGCGACGTCTACGTCTCCCTGGGGTCCGACGCCACCGTCATGGCCCTCAAGAACCGCAAGACCATGTACACCGAGCAGGAGCGCAAGTACATGCTGGAGGCCATCAAATACGTCAAGAAGGTATTCATCGGCCCGGCCACCGGGCAGATCCTGGATTTCGCCCCGCTGCTGGACGAGGTGAAGCCGGACATCTTCTTCGTGAACGCGGACGGCACCAGCGACGAGAAGAAGGCCTTTGTGGAGTCCAAGGGCATCAAGTACGTCACCAGCAAGCGCATACCGCACGGTGACCTGCCCACCCGCTCCACCACCTCCATCCGCGGCACGCTGGGCAAGTAACTGTTCCTACACATGCAGTCATCATTCCAAACCTACCGCGTGGGAGAGGCCGGGGAGCGTCCCTGGGGCCAATGGCGCGTGCTGGACATCCAGCCCAACGTCGTGGTGAAGAAGCTCTTCCTCAACCCGCATTCCCGCATCTCCCTGCAGCGCCACCAGTTCCGCTCGGAGCGCTGGATCGTCATCAACGGCACCGCCACCGTGCGCTGCGGGGACGACACCATCCAGCTGGGCGTGGGGGAATCCACCAGCATCCCCTGCGGCACCATCCACCGCCTGGGCAACGAGACCGCGGAGCCGCTCTGCCTCATCGAAATCCAGCTGGGCGAGATACTCAGCGAGGAGGACATCGAGCGCTTCAACGACGACTACGGCCGCACGGAATAATGCCCCGCCCCGCTGATTCCCGCGAATCTTTTTGCGATTTTCCGCTGTTTTGGCTTGAAAAACGCGGGAATATGGGGGATAGTAGGGTTTCACAACTCTGATATGTCGGAACAGAAAGAACGAAAGACACTGGAAGAGCGCAACCAGGCGAGCGACCTGGAGCGTCTGCGCCACTCGTGCGCACACGTTCTGGCCACCGCCATTTGCCGCATCTGGCCGCAGGCACAGCTTGCCGCCGGCCCCGCCGTGGAAAACGGCTTCTACTATGACATCGAGCTTGACCACAACATCTCCACAGCCGAATTCGAGCTCATCGAGGCCGAGATGAAGAAAGTGGTCAAGGAGAACCAGACTTTCGAGCGAACTACCGTCACACGCGACGAGGCCATGAAGATGGCGCTCAGCGGAGAGCTGGGCTCCGTGGGCCCGCGCAACGTCCCCTCCAAATTCAAGGTGGACCTCCTCAACCGCATCCCGGAGGGCGAGGAAATCTCCATCTACCGCAACGGCGACTTCACCGACCTCTGCGCCGGCCCCCACGTGGGACGCACCGGCAACTGCAAGGCCTTCAAGGTCATGAGCGTGGCCTCCGCCTACTACCAGGGAGACGCCAACGGCCCGCGCCTGCAGCGCATCTACGGCACCTGCTTCCCCAACCGCACCCAGCTGGACGAGCATCTGGCGCGCCTGGAGGAAGCGCGCAAGCGCGACCACCGTCGCCTGGGGCGCGAGATGGGGCTGTTCGCCATCGACGAGATGGTGGGGCAGGGCCTGGTGCTGTGGAAGCCCAAGGGCGCCATCATCCGCCGCGAGCTGCAAACCTTCATCACGGAGGAGCTGGACCGCATCGGCTACTCCCAGGTGTACACCCCGCACATCGGCAAGCTGGACCTGTACATGACCAGCGGCCACTGGGAGCACTACAAGGAAAGCCAGTTCCCGCCCATCCCGGACCCGGACGACTTTAAGAAGCTGCGCGACGAGAACGCCACGTGCGCGGACCTGTTCAACTCGCTTGACACCCGCGTCATCAGCGGGTTCATGCTCAAGCCCATGAACTGCCCGCACCACATCCGCATCTACGCGAACGACCCGCACTCCTACCGCGACCTGCCCATCCGCCTGGCGGAGTTCGGCACCGTGTACCGCTGGGAGCAGAGCGGCGAGCTGGGCGGCATGACCCGCGTGCGCGGATTCACGCAAGACGACGCCCACATCTTCTGCCGCCCGGACCAGGTGAAGGCGGAGGTGCAGCAGTGCATCGGCATCGTCAAGCACATCCTCGGCACCCTGGAGATGAAGGATTTCCGCGTGCGCCTCTCCCTGCGCGACAAGGAGTACACCGACCCCAAGTACGTGGGCTCCATCGACAAGTGGAAGAACTCCGAACAGGCCCTGCGCGACGCGCTCTCGGAAGAGGGCTTCGAGTACACCGCCGCGGAGAACGAGGCCGCCTTCTACGGCCCGAAGATCGACTTCATCGTGCGCGACGTCATCGGCCGCGACTGGCAGCTGGGCACCGTGCAGGTGGACTACAACCTGCCGTACCGCTTCAAGCTGGTGTACACCGGCGCGGACAACCAGAACCACCACCCGGTGATGATTCACCGCGCGCCGTTCGGCTCCATGGAGCGCTTCACCGGCCTGCTCATCGAGCACTTCGCCGGCAAGTTCCCCACCTGGCTCGCACCGGAGCAGGTGCGCATCCTGCCCATCTCCGAAAAGGTGGCCGCCTACTCCGCCACCCTCCGCCAGCGCCTCGCCGCAGAAGGCGTGCGCGTCACCCTCGATGACGCACCGGATAAAATCGGCGCCAAGATCCGCAACGCCCGCCTGGACCGCGTGCCCTACATGCTCGTGGTCGGCCAGCGCGAGGCCGAGGAGGAGAAGGTGGCCGTGCGCCACCGCGATTTGGACGACCTCGGACCCATGGATGTGGACGCCTTCGTGGCCGCCGTCCTGGACGAGATCCGCAACCGCCGCATCCGCCCCCTGCTTCAACCCGTCAAGAAAGACACACCATCAGCCCCGCAAGGCTAATCCGAAAAACCCCTTTGCCGCCGGGCGCCCAGGCACCCTGCCCCACGCACCCGGCGGTAAAACAAAGAAACAACAACAACACTCCACGTGCCACTACCACCACGACCCAACAAGCCGGCCAACAACAATAACAACCGCAACAACCGCGACCGGAACAACAGAACCCCGCAGGTGCGCGTCAACGACCGCATCCGCGCACCAAGGGTCCGGGTTGTCACCGCAAAGGGTGAACAGCTCGGCGTCATGCGTACAGATGATGCGCTCGCCAAGGCCAAGAGCATCGGCCTCGACCTCGTCGAGGTCGCTCCCAACGCCGACCCGCCCGTCTGCCGCCTCATCGACTACGGCAAGTACAAGTACATGCAGGCCAAGCTCCAGAAGGGCAACAAGGCCAAGGCCACACGCCTCAAGGAGGTCAAGCTCCGCGTCGGCACGGATGTGAACGACTACAACGTGAAGATGGGCCGCACGGAGCAGTTCCTGGACCACGGCCACAAGGTGCGTTTCCAGCTGCGCTTCCGCGCCCGCGAGAACGCCCACAAGGAGCTCGGCCTGGAGATGATGGCCAAGGTGGTGGAGGACATGAAGACCATGGGCCAGGTGGACCAGCCCGCCAAGCTGGCTGGCAACACCGTCACCATGGTCCTGGCCCCCCTGCCCGCCGCCCAGCGCGTCAAGAAGTTCAAGAAGTACGAGGACGAGAACTTCGACACCGAGTCCGACGAATTCGACGCCAAGGACGACGAGGAATAATTTACAATTGACAATTTACGATTGACGATTTGTAAATAGAGGCGCGTTGCGCGCAGGGAATTTTCAGGCCCCATCCGGCAGAACGCCGGATGGGGCCTTTGCGAGGAAGAAAGGCACTATATACCACAAACGGGGCGGCGTGTCAAGAACGCAGGGCGGCATGAGGCTAGGTTTTCACGGAAACGGAAAAAGTTTTTTTGCGGATTTTTGGAAAGTCTGCGAATAGGCTTCACGGGCGTGCAGGGACGTGTTAGGATGATGCCGTGGGGAAACGATTTGCACTGGTTTCCCTTGGTTGCGCCAAGAACCAAGTGGACTCCGAAATCATGTCCGGCATCCTGCAGGAAGCCGGATACCGCGAGGTGCCACGGGGCAAGGCGGATATCCTGGTCATCAACACCTGCGCGTTCATCGACCCCGCCAAGCAGGAGGCCATCGACACCATCTTCGACGCCGTGCGGGCGCGGGAGGCGGGCGATTCCCCCGCCGGGCAGAAAATCCTGGTGGCGGGCTGCCTGTCCCAGCGGTACGCGGCGCAGCTGCCCAAGCTCATCCCGGAGGCGGACTGCTTCATCGGCGTGGACCGCATCGGCGAGATTGCGGAGATAGCAGCCGCATGCCAAGCCGGCACGCAGGAGAAGGTGTACACCACCAAGGTGTCCAAGCTGGTGCCGGACTTCGGCCAGCCGCGCGCGCTGATATCCCCCCCGCACTATGCGTACGTGAAGATAGCGGAGGGCTGCAACCACGCGTGCGCGTACTGCGCCATCCCGCGCATCCGCGGCGGCCACCGCAGCCGCTCCGTGCAGAACATCCTCAAGGAAATACGCCACTGGCTCAAGCGCGGCGTGAAGGAAATCAACCTCATTGCCCAAGACACCACCTACTACGGCGTGGACGCCCGCAACGGGGATTCCCTGGCGGGGCTGCTGCGCGCCATCGACGCGCTGCCGGGGGACTTCTGGGTGCGCGTGCTCTACACGCACCCCGCGCACTGGAACCGCGAGCTCATCGACGCCTTCGCGGAATGCAGGAAGGTGGTGAAGTACGTGGACATCCCGCTGCAGCACATCTCCGACCACCTGCTGGAGTCCATGCGGCGCAAGACGGACGGCGCGTACATCCGCCGCCTGCTGCGGGACCTCCGCAAAGCCGTTCCGGGAATCGGCATCCGCACCACGTTCATCAGCGGGCTGCCCTGCGAGACCGAGGAGGACCACGCCGAGCTGCGCGATTTCATCCGCGAGTTCCGCTTCGAGCGCGCGGGCATGTTCCCCTACTCCCGCGAGGAGGGAACGCCCGCCGCCAAGATGCCCGCCCAGGTGCACCACGCCACCAAGAAGCGCCGCGCCAACGAGCTCTCCATGCTCATGGCGGGGATAGCGGACGACATTGGACAGCACTTGCTAGGAAAGCGCCTGCGGGTGCTGGTGGACGCGCCGGGGCTGGCGCGCGGGCCGTGGGATGCGCCGGATGTGGATGCGGCCATCCATGTGGACCCGGCGCTGCCGGTGGGCGAGTTCGCGGAAGTGGAGATTGAGGATTCCATTGCGTACGAGCTGTTCGCCAAGGGAGCCGCCCCGGAAGATTAAGACTTTTTCATATTTATGGCAGAGATTACGACAACTCATTGGATATGCCTGCTGCTGACCATCCTGGTGGTGATCGTGGCAGGCATTTTGTATGCCGGCAAGCAGACGGGCGCCGCGGGCTTCAGCCTGGCGGGCCGCAAGTCCGGCCCCGTGATGATAGCGGGCGCCTTCGCGGGATCCGCGCTGGGCGGCGCCGCCACCGTGGGCACCGCCACCACCGCCGCGTACGACGGCATGGTGGCGTGGTACTTCACGCTCGGCATGGGCATCGGCATGATCCTGATGGGATTGTTCTACGCGCGCAAGCTGCGCGAGAGCGAGCTGGAGACCGTGCCGCAGTTCCTCGGCCTGAACTTCGGCAAGGTGGCGGCGCCCGTGGCGAGCGTCATCACCTGCTGCGGCATCTTCTTCGCCTGCTCCGGCAGCGTGCTGCCCGGTTCGCACATGATATGCTCCCTGCTGGGCGTGCCGCCCGTGCTGGGCGCGGCCATCCTGGTGCTGCTGATGGTGGCGTACATCACCTTCGGCGGGCAGAAGGGTTCCAGCTTCAGCGGCGTGTTGAAGGTGGCCGTGCTCTTCACCGCCCTGCTCGCCGCCACGTTCATCGCCCTGTACAACTACCATGACGGCGGCTCCGTGTGGAACGGCATGTCCGCCATGTTCGCGGAGAAGGGCGTGTTCTGCAAGGGCGGCATGTACGGCTTCAGCTACATCGCCGCCACCGTGGTGGGCACCGTCACCGCCCAGATGTACATCCAGGGTCTCTACTCCGCGTCCAACGCCGCCACCGCCTCCCGAGGCGCGTACCTCGGCGCCCTCTTCACCATCCCGGTGGGCCTCATGGCGTGCTTCATCGGCATGTACATGGGCGCGCACCACCCGGAGATGCTGGAGACGCCGGCGCAGGCCTCCCTGGTGCTGCCGATGTTCCTGCTGGACGGCGCGGTGGTTCCCGCGTGGGTGGGCGGCATCGCGCTGGGCGGCATTCTGGCGGGAAGTATCGGCGAGCAGAACGGCTT
>JAUNNT010000074.1 GCA_030531305.1 Akkermansia sp. | reverse complement strand
ACATGACAACCTCAAGACTCTGCGTCATCTGTCGCATTTAACCTTGCAATTCACAGGGAGCACATGTGCATGCAGGAAGGGCCGAGCCTTGACATCCCGCACCGTTCTGCTAGACTGCGGGCATGACGGATTGCGCGCAAGGGAATACAGGGAAACCGGACACGGGTGTGGCCACTCTGTGGTTCAGCTGCAACTACGGGGCGATATTGACCACGTATGCGCTGTACCGCGTGCTGGAGGAAATGGGGCGGCGGCCTGTGCTGCTGGACTATGCGGCATTGCTGCGGTGCCCCGACTTTGCAAAAGGGGACAATATCTCCCGCCGCTTTATGCAAAGGCACGGGATTGCATGCACAAAACCGCTCAATGACGACGGAGACTACGATGCGCTCAACGACAGCCTGGACGCGTTCATCATAGGCTCCGACCAGGTGTGGAGGTGGCGGTACACGGCATGTTGCGGGCTCGCGTATTTTCTGGATTTCGTACGGGGGGACAAGCGCAAGGTTGCCTATGCCTCATCCTTCGGCATAGAGACGGAAGAACGCCCGGAGGAATCCGTGGAGCGGGCACGCTGCTGCCTGCAGGCGTTCGATGCGGTATCCGTTCGGGAAAAGAGCGGGGTGGATATTCTGCGGGAGCATTACGGCATAGAAGGGGAGTGGGTGCTGGACCCGGTGTTCCTGTGCCGCATGGAGGACTACGATACCCTGAGCGAATGCGCAGAGCGGCGGGAATCTCCGTACGTGCTGTCGTACGTGCTGGAGCCGGATGATGCCATACGGCACCATATTGCGGCCATATCCGCGGGACGCGGGGCGCGGGCGGTCAACATGGTGGATGCCCAAAAGGACTTCGAGGAGATGCAGAGGCGTTTCGGCACCGGGCAGATTGCGCGGGATGTTTCGCCGGAGCAGTGGGTGCGCAATATCCGCGATTGCGATTTCTTTATCACGGATTCCTTCCACGGGGTGTGCTACGCGCTCATGTTCAACCGTCCGTTCCTGTGCGTGGCACCGCCGACAAGGGGACGGGCCCGCTTTGATTCCCTGCTGGGGCTGGTGGGCTTGCAGCGCTGCATGCTCTCGCCGGACTACACCGAGGAGGAATGGAACGCCGCCGTTGCGCCTATAGACTGGGCGCAGGTGAACAACACCCTGCAGAGGGAGCGGGAAAAGGCGCGCGCCTGGCTAGAAAACGCATTGAACGCCCCGCGCCCCGCCTGGCGCGTGGCGCTGGGCACGCTGGTGTATGAAAAGCTGTATGGCGGCTGGGGAGAAAAGGACAGGCAGCCGCAGCTGGAAAGGGAAATCCAAGCCCGCCTGCGCGATTACAGCCTGTGCAAGCTGCCCCGTCTGCTGCGCCTGAAACGCCTGTGGCACCGCGCGTGGATGTACGCAACCATCGGCCGCGCGCGCGCACGCCATGCCGCCCGTCTGCAAGCGCTCCGAAGCCTGGCCAGCCACCTGGAGCGCAGAAACAGCCGGATCTTCCGCTGACGCGCCGGGCGCCAGTGAAGGTGCACCGCTTTCCCCGCCGCGCTTCACGCGCGTCCACCCGCGTTCCCACGCCTGCCCTCATCAGCGAAAACCCTTGCATGGCCGAGCAAGCTCTGGTATGATGCGCGCATGGATACAGCGGATACCAATCCCCTCATCTCCGCCATCATCCCCGTTTACAATGCGGAGAAATACATGCGGCGCGGGCTGGACAGCCTGCTGGCGCAAACGTGCGGTGATTGGGAGGCCGTGTGCATAGACGACGGCTCCACGGACGGCTCCGCCGCCGTTCTGGAGGAGTATGCGCGCCGGGATTCCCGCATCCGCGTGCTGCGGCAGGAGAACAGCGGGGTGTCCGTGGCTCGCAACCGGGGAATCCGGGAGGCGCGCGGGCAATGGGTGACATTCATGGATGCGGACGACTGGCTGTGCGAGGACATCATAGAGGCCCTGCTCCCGCATACAAGGCGTGAAGAAGTGGATATCATCGGCTTTGAGGCGGAGGTGAAGTTCGAGGACGGCATTAAGCACATAGAGGGATTGGAAGAGGGTTTCCGCCTGAATAGGGAGGGTGAGTATCCCTCCCTGCCGGAAAACACCGGCAACATGGTGGGCACCTGCTGGGGAAAGGCGTACAGGAGGGATTTCCTGCTGGCGAATGCAATCGCCTTTCCCCTGGGCATGCGGCAGGAGGACGAGGTGTTCTACCGCTGCGCCATGGGAGTGGCGCGCAACATGTATCTGCTGAAGCACACGGGGTACTGCTACTATCAGAATGCGGCATCATACATGTACACGGTCTTCAACCCGGAGCTGTCGTACCAGCTTTACCTCAGCGGCATGGAGAAAGTGCTTGAGTTCTACCGGGAGCGCCGCTGCGGGCTGGAGTGGGAGAAAACCGTCCTGATGTTCCTGTGCGGCCAGCTCAACCGGTGGTATGGCGCTTTCAGCATCCGGCAATTGCGGCGCGTGCGCAGGCAGAACCACGGTTTCCTGCTCCGTTGGGGATTTATGGAAAAGCTGCGCGGCAACTACATGCTGCGCTTTCTGGACAGCGCCCCGTGGTGGGAGGACTGTTTCGTGCGCCGCGAGCTCCAGGTGGAAACGTTCCACGTGTTCGGCATCCCTGTGGTGAAGAGGCTTTACCCCCACTTCAAATACTCGCGCAGCATATCCATTTGGGGGAAACTGAGCAGCCTCCTGAGAGGCGGGAAACACTCCTGAACCAACATGCAAACCTGTCCTTTCACAACAGTTGTTCCAAGCAGGCCCGAGCCGGAATACCAGCTCACGGTGGTGACCGTGTGCTGGAACGCGCTGGCCGAGCTAAAGCCCACCGTGGAGAGCGTGCTGCGCCAGAAGGCCAGGGGCAGCATCAGCATTGAGCACCTGGTGGTGGACGGGGCCTCCACGGACGGCACGCCGGAGTGGCTGGCGGGGCAACTGGCCGCGGGGAACATTGAGCACTATGTATCCGAGCCGGACCGCGGAATCTACGATGCCATGAACAAGGGCATCAACCTGGCGCGCGGGCGGGTGCTGGCCTTCCTGAACGCCGGGGACACCTACCGCGCGGATGCGGACCTGGCGGCGTGCGTGCTGCCGATAGCGGAGGGGCGCTGCGTGGCCACGGGAGCCGGCGCGCGGATATGCGGCCTGCCGCAGGAAAAGATTTTCCTTCCGCGCTATGAGATGCGCTACCTCACCATGCCGTGCTGCCACCAGACATACTTTGCCGCGGCAAGCCTGTACCGCGAGAACGGCGGGTATGACAGCGCGTACTACCGCTGCGCCGCCGATGCAGATTTCCTTTTCCGCACGTACAACCTGCACGGCAGCCCGTTGATTGTGGATGCCGTGGTGGCGGATTTCCAGGCCGGCGGATTCTCCAACGACTGCCATGACCAGTACCGCCATGAAGGGCTGGAGCTGCTGTGGCGCAATTGGGAACAGATCCAGGCGCTGTGCAGGCAGGACAAGCAGTACAGGGATGTGTTCCTCTCCCTCGTCTGCGACCACTGCTTCCGCCTGCAAGACTGGCAGCGCAAGCATGACCGCGATATTTCGCGTGAGCTGGGAAACCTGGCCGCCATGTGCAACGGCGCCACCGCGCTGACACGCAGCCCGGCGGCCAAGGCCGCCCTGCGCTTCCTCGGCGGCGTGTACCTGCCGCGCCTCATCCGGAACGCCCCGTCCCCTTCCTGGATGCGCAAGGCGCTGCGCCTCTGCCAGTGCGCATGCGCCCCCGCCGCGGACAACCCCTACATGAAGGACATGCCGTTCCCGCGCATCTCCCTTTCCGGCTGCATGCGCTAACCCCGCCGCCGCATTGGGAACACCGCAGGCGCTCCATGCCCACGGAAAAAATCATGGGGGCTCATGTCCCCTGGGGCAGCGCCGCACAGAATTGGCGGAACCTCGCCGCCCAGGTGTGCTCCCGCATCACGAGCTCGTAGTTGCGCTCCACCATGCGGTTGTATTCATCCGGGTGGTTGAGGAAGTAGTCTATCTTCCCCGCAAAATCGGAGCCGTCAGGGTTGAGCTCAACCATGGCGTCCTCCGGAAAGAGCTCGTCAAACACCGGCCGGGGCTTGTAGCCGATGATCAGCGTCTTGCTGGCCATGGCCTCATAGAAGCGCGCGGTCACATCCTGCACGTTGCCGGTGAAGCCGGGGTCATCCACGGAACGCGGGGCGCACACCATGAAGCGGCTCTCCGCCACGGCACGGGCGGTGGACTGGATGGTGGGGAAGGTAACCTCGTCCGGCGAGCGGCGGTAGGTGTAGTTCTGCGGGGAATCGGGGATGCCGCGCTCCTCCATGTAGCGCAGGATCATGCCGTGGATGGATTCCACGCGCCGCCCCATCTGCAGGAAGAGGCGGGTCTTGGGCACGCCCTGGTCGTGGAACACGCTGTCGTCCCATGATTGCGGAAGGAAATGGCAGAAATCGAACAAACGGGAGAAGTAATCGTAGGACTGCCGGTAGGCGAAGAACACGGCATGCAGCGGGATGTGGGAGAACACGCCCTCCCAATGCCGGTAATCGGGTTCCCATGTATCGAAACAGTAGAGGCACACGCGCCCACCCTTGGCCGCCACGCGCCGCAGGGTGGCGCGGGCGTGCGCCAGGTCGCATATGGACATGGCCACGAATAGATAAAGCTCACCGGGAACAACACGGAGCGAGACATCCGGCAGCATCCTGCAGGACTTCAAGGCAATAAGGTAGTTGAGGCGGGCTATCCATGGGTGGAGGGGCTGGAGCTCCGCCCCGGGCTGGGCGGCAAATGCGTTCTCCATGCCCAGGGTGGACTCATACCAAAACGGGTGCTGCACGCGGGCGCGGCGTTCTGTAAGGATGTGCAACATGGGGAAATCTGGTCAGAGCATACGGCGGAACCCGGGCGACAACATGAGTTCACACATATGGGAAATCGCCCGGCGCTCCCCACATGCCTGCTCAGCATACAATATTTGGAATACAGTAGCAAGCCTTTTCCTCCACTTTACGCGCACTTAACGCAGCGCAAGCCCAACCGCATGCCGCCAAGGCGAATTGAATACTTTTCTCTGCTCACGCACCAACCCTCCCATCTAAAAATAAAAACATGCCATTCGTGCGCCTAATAAAGTGAGAACACATGGGCACGGCACACACAGAATGGCAAAACATGCAGGCCGCCGGGCTGCCGCAGGCGCTGGAAGGGCGCCTGCTGGCGGCCATGCAGGCGGCATCCGCGGATGGCGCGGAACTGCAGCGCACGGAGGCGCGGCTGCGCCGGCTGCGGCCGGCGCCCGTGCCGCTGGGCATGCTGGGGCGCCTGGGCGTGGGCATGTACATGGCGGCGGCGCGGCACAGGCTGCGCCGCGTGGTGTTCGGCCGCTGGGTGGGCCGTGCCGCCGCGGTGCTGATCCTGGGCTGCATGGTTGGCGGCTTCTTCATGCTGGGCACCGCCGTGGCGGATTCCGAGCAGCAGGCCCAGGTCTGCCGCTGCCTCATCAACACCCACGGCACCGAACGTATCAACTGGGACAACCCCGCCCTGCCCACCCGCAGCTATGAGGTGATTTATGAGGATTCCTTTGTGCTGGACGACGGCGACACCACCTACACCGCGCTCGTGCCAGCAACCGTCACCGTCACCGTTCCCGCGGAAGTTTTGTGAATGACACGCGCATGAAAACACGCCTTGCCAGCCTGCTTGCCACGCTCCTGCTGATGGGAGGGCTGGCGCAGGCGGCGCCCAACCGCTGCGCCCTGGGCGTGGTGGGGCAGGATGTGGAGCCGGATGCTGCGCACCCCGCCGTGCTGGAGGAGGGCGTGCGCGTGCAATCCCTGCTGCCCGGCGGGGCTGCGGAACGCGCCGGCCTGCAGGCCGGGGATGTGATTGTGATGCTGGACGGCAAAAGGGTGCTCAACCGCACCCAGCTGGCCGCCCTGCTCTCCCGGTACGTGCCCATGAACACCGTGCGCGTGGAATTCATGCGCAACGGCCACCTGCAAGCCGTCTCCGTGCGCCTCATGGGCGCTCCCAACCCCGCAGCCGCCATGCGCAGCCTGGATGAAGCCGTGGGCAGCGACCGCGTGCCGCGCCCCCTCGTCGTCACCCAGGAGGTGCGCGCCAAGCTGCGCGAGCTGCGCGGGGAGGTGTGCGGCCAATTGGCCCAATTGCCGGACGGCACGGACACCGCCAAGCTGACGGACAGCCTGCAGGCCATCCGCGACCTGGCGTGCCAGACGGGCGCGCAGAACGGGCGAGGCGAAACGAAAGGCCGCGCGGGGGAAGCCATTTTGCGGATTGACGACGATGCGGGCAGCGTGATTATCCGCGGGGCCAACAACCTGGTGTGGGTGGAGATATTCGACAGCGAGGGCAAGGTGCTCTACCACGCCAACATCGACACCCCGGAGCAGCGCGCCGCCATTCCCGCGCCGTTCCTGCAGCGCTTGAAGGAGCTGCACTGAGGAATTTCGGGATTTGGAATTTTGAATTTAGTATTTAGAATTTGGAATTTGTTAGTTTGCGTACCTAGTGTGTATACACACCGCGCTTGTACAATCGCATTCCAATTTCCCCGTGTGGGCACTAACAACGTGTGCGGACAAACAAATTCTAAATGCTAAATTCAAAATGCTGAATTTCACCATGCGTGTATACACATGGAATGCAGGCGTGCGGTTGTACATGCGCTAAAAAAGAGCCGCCGTTCCCTTGCGGGGAACGGCGGCTGAATTGCAGTGGCAAGTTTCTTTACTTGAACTTGGCGATGAGGGTCTGGCGCTGGCTTTCCAGCTCGGCGGGCAGCTTGTCGCCCACGTTCTGGAAGAGCTCGGTCTGGGACTCGAGCTCAGCCTGCCATTCGGAATCGCTGAGGTTCATGTTCACGTTGAACTGCTCCTCGGTGTAGCCCTCGAGGCCCTCGGTGTCCAGCTCGCTGTAGGCGGGGGAGACGCCGAGCTTGGTCTCCACACCTTCCACCTCGCCACGGCAGCGGCGCAGCACCCAGTCGATGACGCGCATGTTGTCGCCGTAGCCCGGCCAGATGAAGTGGCCTTCGGCATCCTTGCGGAACCAGTTCACGTTGAAAATCTTGGGCAGCTTGCAGGCGCAAGTCTTCTCACCCATGTCCAGCCAATGCTGCCAGTAGTCGCCCACGTTGTAGCCGATGAAGGGCTTCATGGCCATCGGGTCGCGGCGGACCTGGCCAATCTTGCCGAAGGCGGCGGCGGTCATCTCGGAGCCCATGGTGGCGCCCACATACACGCCGTGCTTCCAGTCGCGGGACTGGTAGACGAGCGGCATGGTGGTGGCGCGGCGGCCGCCGAAGAGGAACGCGCTGATGGACACACCCTCCGGGTTGTAGTAGTCCGGGTCCAGGGTGGGGCACTGTGCGGCGGGAGCGGTGAAGCGGCTGTTGGGGTGGGCGCACTTGATGCCCTCCTTGCCCTTCTCCGGGGTCCAGTCGTTGCCCTGCCAGTCGATGGCGTGTGCCGGGGGCTCACCGTCCATGCCTTCCCACCACACGTCGCCGTCGTCCGTCAGGCCCACGTTGGTGAAGATGACGTTCTCCTTGATGGTGTCCATGGCGATGGGGTTGGTCTTGTAGGAGGTGCCGGGAGCCACGCCGAAGTAGCCGTTCTCCGGGTTGATGGCGTGGAAGGTGCCGTCCTCATGGGGCCAGATCCAGGCGATGTCGTCGCCGATGATGCTGGTCTTCCATCCCTTGGCGCGGAGCGGTGCCGGGGGCACGAGCATGGCCAGGTTGGTCTTGCCGCAGGCGGAGGGGAAGGCGCCGGTGATGTAGGACTTGCGGCCCTGGGGATCGGTGACGCCGAGGATGAGCATGTGCTCGGCCATCCAGCCGTTCTTGCGCGCCTTGGTGGTGGCGATGCGCAGGGCCAGGCACTTCTTGCCGAGCAGGGCGTTGCCGCCGTAACCGGAACCGTAGGAGATGATCTCGCCGGTCTCCGGGAAGTGGCAGATGTACTTCTCCTCGTTGTTGCAGGGCCAGGTGACGTCCTGCTGGCCGGGCTCCAGGGGAGCGCCGACGGAGTGGAGGCAGGGCACGAAGTCGCCGTAGCCGTCACGCTTGGGGTTGCCGCCGCCCTGGGTTTCGTCCTCCAGGCGCTTGAGCACGTCCGCGCCCATGATGGTCATGATGCGCATGTTGGTGACCACGTAGGCGGAGTCCGTGATCTCGATGCCGATCTTGGCGAGCGGGGAATCGAGCGGGCCCATGCAGAAGGGGATGACGTACATGGTGCGTCCCTTCATGCAGCCGTCCAGGAACTTGTTGAGGATGGCGCGCATCTCTGCGGGGGCCTTCCAGTTGTTGGTGAAGCCGGCATCCTCCTGCTTCTCGGAGCAGATGAACGTGCGTTCCTCCACGCGAGCCACATCGGAGGGAGTGGAGCGGGCCAGGAAGCAGTTCGGGCGCTTCTCGGGGTTCAGGCGGATGTAGGTGCCCTTCTCAACCAGCATGTCGCACAGCTGGGTGTTTTCCTCGTCCGATCCGTCGCACCAGTAGACGGAGTCGGGCTTGCAGAGCTGGCGGACTTGCTCCACCCATTCTGCGGCCTTCTTATGAGTTGTACCAGTGATTTTCATGGTGCACGCATGATAGCACACCCGCCCCGCGGATGCAACCGAAATTTTGCGTATCGTCCAAGAAAGTGCGCGCTTGCGGGGGCGGGGGCGATGTGGTAGGATGGCGGGGAGATGGAAACGGGGATGAGCAGCGGGGAGAAGCGGCTCTGCACGCGGCTGGGATTGTCCGGCGCGGATGCGGAGGCGCTGGTGGATGCCATGCGGCGCGGGGAGTCCGGCCGCACGGCGGTGGTGCTGGCGCCGAACGCGCCGGAGGGGTACGCGCCGCCGTTCTCATGCGCGGAGGATGTGCCCGCGTGGCTGCCGCCGCGGGTGTACCTGCCGGCGGAGGGGGTGCGCCCCGCGCTGCATGCGGACTACGCGGCGGGGTGCTATTATATCTTGGATGCGTCCTCCTGCTGGGAGGGCGCGGCGCTGGGCGTGGTGCCGCCGCCTGCGCGTAGTTTGGACCTGTGTGCGGCGCCGGGCGGCAAGACGCTGTTGCTGGGCGCTCGGTTCGGGTATGGCCATGAGCACACGGCCAACGAGGTGAACGCGGCGCGGCGCGGCGTGCTGCGCCAGAACCTGCGGCAATGCGGCTGGGAATCCGCGGAGGTTACGGGGCTGCGGCCTGACCAGTGGGCCGCGGGCGGGAAAACGTTTGATTTAATCCTGGTGGATGCGCCGTGCAGCGGGCAGTCACTGCTGGCCAAGGGCATCAAGAACCCCGGCTGCCTGGGCGCGGGCATGGTGGGCGGCAACGCCAAGCGCCAGCGCGGCATCATGCTGGCCGCCGTGCGCTGCGTGGCCCCGCGCGGCCACATCCTCTACACCACCTGCACGTACGACCCCGAGGAGGACGAGCGCGTGGTCGCCTACATCCTGAAACGCCACGCGGGCTGGCGGGCTGTGGAAATTCCGGCGCTGTCCGCGTTCCAATCCACGCTGGCCCCCTTCCCCGCCTACCGCCTGCTGCCGCAACACGGGTTCGGCGCGGGGGGATTCTGCTGCCTGCTGCAAAACGCTTCCACCGAACAACCGCAATGAGACGACACACGCTCCTTTCCCTGCTGCTCTGCCCCCTGCTCTGCACTCCCGCCGCCGTGGCCATCGAGGCCCAGGACGTGGTGGACGCGGTGGTGGACTACGCGCGCAGGGTCATGTACCCGCAGGCACCCATCCCTCTGGTGAAAGCCGTGGCGGGAATGGTCTTCATCGGCGGCATGGCGGACGAGTGGACCGGCATCGTGCACAACGTGGCTAACCACACCCCGTGGCTGCCCATCGACGGCGAGCAGGTGAAGGCCTACCACTACTGGCACATGGGCGACGCCGAGAACTTCGACCAGGCCGCGGGGAAACTGGCGGAGCGCCTGCAGGCCTTCCGCACCATCAACCCCGCAGCGCCCCTGGTGCTCGTGGGCCACTCCCTGGGCGCATCCACCGCCCTGCAGGCCGCCGCCAAGCTGGATGGCAAGCCCGGCGGCCCCGTCTACCTCGTCACGCTGGACCCCGTGGACCGGCTTACCAAGCCCGTCCGCCCGCAATGCGTCACCTGGTGGGGAAACTGCTATATCGTGAACTCGCAGGACGCGCGCGACGTCATCCCGCAAATCGGCGGGCGCTGGAACGCCTGCCAGGGCGCGGACGTGAACATCCGCATGGACGGCCGCACGCGGGACGACTACGGCTACCTCTACCAGCACGGCGGGGCCATGAGCATGTTCTTCTGCAAGGGGGATGCCGAGCGGTCGCTCTACCTGCAGCTGTGCGAGCAGATCAAAACGGGGCGTCGATAACGCCGTAGAGGCGCAGCGCCCAAAGGGCCACCGCCGCGAGCGCGGCCAGATACCAGAGCACCACGGCGCGGCGCGACACCTGGCGGCGCGGCGTGTTCGCCGCGCGCCCGCGGTTCCGCGTGACCTTGGCCATCTGCTGGCGGTACACGATATCCGGGTTGGCATCCAGTTCTTCTTTCACTGCCCCACAAGATAACAAATGAGGGATGCGGAAGCAAGCGCATTTCACGACACACGAGGCGCTGTTCAGGGCAAATTAGGATTAGGATTAAGATTAGAATTAGTCAACAATCATTTTGCATTTTTCTGAAAAAAT
>JAUNNT010000073.1 GCA_030531305.1 Akkermansia sp. | reverse complement strand
GGGTGCTGCGGCCACAGGCGCGGGAGCGGCCACGGGGGCCGGGGCGGGCGCCGCGGAGTTGCCTCCGGTGGTTTCTACGGTTACGTCAAAGGTCTGACCGGCTACGGTGATGCGGAGTTGCTTCATATTGTTTGTTCTTTCTATTGTTTGGTGAATGGTTGGTAAAGAGGGGTTATCGGCGCACGGGGAAGTGCGAGTTCATGACGCTGCTGCGGCCGCCCTGGCCGTATGCGGGGTCCACGGGCTTGATGTCCAGGATGCGGGCGTCGTGCCCCAGCGTGTAGCGCACGGTGGCGGCGATGACGGCGACAATCTCCGGGGTGATGGCGCTGGCGGCGGTGTCGTAGATTCCTGCGGCGAGGGCTGCGACCTGTGCGGGCGTGGGCTCGCCGGCGGCAGCCAGTGCGGGCACGGGGGCGGGTGCGGGAGCGAGCGCGGCCTTGGCGGCGTCAGCCTGAGCCTTGCGCCGGGCTTCCATGCGCTGCGCCACCGCGCCGGACGCCGTGAGGATGAGGCTCAGGAATCCGAGGCAGCAGAACACCACGCACATGCCCGTCACCTGGTATACGACGGCATCCATTGTGAGTGCGGCTATCATTTGCATTGTTTCGATGTTGTATAGTTGAAGTTAGAGTGGCATGTTGCCGTGCTTCTTGGCGGGGCGTGTCTCCCGCTTGCTGAGCAGGGTGCGCAGGGTGAGCGCTATCTTGGCGCGGCTCTCCTGCGGGTTGATGATTTCCGTGATCTGGTCGGAAGCGGCGGCGGCGTACGGGTTGTAGAAAGCCTGTTCGTACTCGGCCTGCAGCTCCTGGCGGCGGGCTTCCCGCGCGGCGGGGTCCTCAATGGCCTTGAGCTCGCGCCCGTATAGCACGGGCACCGCGCCCTGCGAGCCCATCACGGCTATCTCCGCCGTGGGCCACGCGAACACCGCATCCGCGCCCAGACCCTTGCAGCACATCGCGATGTACGCGCCGCCGTACGCCTTGCGCAGGATGAGCGTCACCTTCGGCACCGTGGCGGAGGAATACGCGAATATCATCTTGGCGCCGTGGCGGATGATGCCGCCGCGCTCCTGCTGCTTGCCGGGCAGGAACCCCGGCACGTCCACCAGGTTGAGCAGCGGGATGTTGAAGCAGTCGCAGCAGCGGATGAAGCGCGCCGCCTTGTCCGAGGCGTCGATGTCCAGACACCCGGCCTTCACGGCCGGCTGGTTGGCAATGATGCCCACCACCACGCCGCACACGCGCGCAAAGCCCACAATCACGTTGCCCGCAAACCCGGCGTGCACCTCCAGGAAGCTGCCCGCATCCACCAGGCGCGCAATCACGCGCTGCATGTCCAGCGGCTGCGAGTTGCTCTCCGGGATGATGTCGTTCATGCCCTCGTCCGCGGCGATGTCCAGCGGGGTGTCCAGCGTGTGGGGCGGGTTCTGGGCGTTGTTGGAGGGCAGGTAGGTGAGCAGGCGCTTGGCGATGCCGATGGCCTCCTCGTCGCTGTTGGCCACGAAGTGGGCGTTGCCGGAAACGCCGGCGTGCACGTCCGCCGCGCCGATTTCATCCATGGTGCACTTCTCGTAGGTGACCTGCTCGATGACCTTGGGCCCGGTGATGTACATGCCTGCGGCGCCGCCGCGGCGGATGATGATGAAGTCCGTGAGGGCGGGGGAGTACGCCGCGCCGCCCGCGCACGGACCCAGGATGAGGGAAATCTGCGGCACCACGCCGCTGGCGGCCACGTTGTTGTAGAACACGTCCGCGAACCCGGTGAGGGCCTCCACGCCCTCCTGCAGGCGCGCGCCGCCGGAATCGTTCATCTGGATGACCGGCATGCCCGCCTTGAGCGCGTATTTCTGGGCGTCGCAAATCTTCTGCGCGTGCATGTAGCCCAGCGAGCCGCCCTGCGCCAGGAAATCCGCGCTCACCGCCGCCACCGGGCGCCCATCCACTAGGCCGTAGCCGGAAACGATGCCGTCGCCGGGTATCTCCTTTTCCTGCATGCCGAAGTTGGTGCAGTGGTGGCGGGTGTGCATGCCTATTTCCGTGAAGGAGCCGGCATCGAAGAGGCAGTCCATGCGCTCGCGGGCGGTCCAGTCGCCGTTGGCGTGGCGCTTGGCAATTTTCTCCTCCCCGCCGGACTGCAGCACCCTGCTGCGGCGGTTCTCCAATTCTTCCAGCAACTTGCGGTCGATAGGCATATCGTATCTAAAACACGCGCACGGCCCCTGCAGGGCTGTGTCCGTTCAATATACCACGCCGCGCGCGGCATGGAAAGTAAAAAACGCAGGCCCAGCCGAAGAAAAACATGCGGCGAATTGGCGCTGTGCGAAAGAAAATGCTTGCCCCGGCGCGCCTTTGCGGTAAAGAATAAACCACAATGAGAATATTCCGTACCATACTCGTGTTGGCCTGCCTTTCCTCGTTCGCATTCGCCGGGGACGAGGAGGCGGTACTGGTGAAGCTCAACAACGGACGCGCGGAGGTGTACACCGTCAGCGGCTCCTACGTGCGCACCCAGGGCTCCGGCGATGTTGTGCAGGCATCCACCAACGGCCGCGAGGTTGCCCTCCTGCGCCAGAACGGCCGGGTGGAGCTCTACAGCCGCAGCGGCTCCTACATGCGCACCCTCGGTTCCGGGGATGTCACCGCGGTGCAGCTCAGCGGCGACACCGTGGCGCTCACCCGGGCGAACGGCCGCGTGGAGGTGTACGGAATCGACGGCTCGTACAAGCGCACCCTGTGACGGCATGCGCGCCGTGCCTCCTCACAACCTCTTCTTGCGGATGGAGGTGCGGGCGGCGGTGGCGTCTTCCAGCCACTTCTGCACGGCGGCCTTGTCCTGGATTTCCAGAAGGTAGATGAGGTGGTGCAAATCCGCCACGCAATCCTGCAGCGTGGCGCGGATGGCGGAGTCGTTCTCCCACAGGATGTCCGCCCACATGGCGGCGGGGCCGGAGCACACGCGCGTGGTGTCGCGGAAGCCGCTGGCGGCCAACCTCTGCAGGTTGGCGCGCGGCACCTCGCCCGCCACGGCGGTGCGGGCGCAGAGCCCCGCCAAAATGTGCGGCACATGGGAGATGCGCGCCACGGCCTGGTCGTGGTGCACGGGCTCCAGGCGGTAGGTGCTGCAGCCGATGCCCTGCCAGAAGGATTCCAGGCGGGCCACCTGGGCGGCATCCGCGCCGTGCGGGTTGGTGACGGCCACGGTGGCGCCCACCAGCAGGTCCTCCTGCGCGTTCTCAATGCCCGTGAACTCCGTTCCCGCCATGGGGTGGGAGCCGATGAAGCAGTGGCCGCGCTCCGTGAGCCACGCGCCCGTGGTGCGGTGCACGTACGCCTTCACGGAGCCGATGTCCGTGACGATGGTGTCCTTGCCGAGTGCGGGGAGCATGCGCTCCGCGAGCTCCTGGAAGGCGGCGATGGGCGTGGCGAGGATGACCAGGTCCGCGCCGCGCACGGCCTCCTGCAAATCCGTGTAGGTGTGGGTGGTGAAGACGTGGTCGCGGGCGTACTGCAGCGTGGCCTCGCGGCGCGCCCAGATGCGCACGGTTGTTTCAGGCAACGCGCTGCGCGCCGCCAGGGCGATGGAGCCGCCCAGCAATCCGCAGCCCAAGAGTGTAACAGTTGTGACAGCCATTCGCTAATCCCAAATAGTACCTAGTACTTAGTACCTAGTAAATCCCAAGTGTGTTACGGCACGTAGAAATGGTAGTCCGTGCCGCGCACCTTGAGCTCCTTGCCGCTGGGGTAGGGATTGCCGTTCTTGTCAATCACGCGGATGGTCTTGCTGGGGTCCAGCGGGTTGTACACGCGGGTGGGGTCGCCCTCCACGCGCATGGCGGTGGGGATGTGGCCGTCCTTGTTGGTGATCTTCTTGGGCACCTCCGGCGTGATGGCGGGGGGCGGGGTCACGCCGCTATCCGGCGTGGTGATGCCGCTGGAAGCGGGCGCGGGCTTGGGCTCCGGCACCGTCACGGGAGCCGGGGCGGGGGTGGGTGCGGGAGTCGTCACCACAGGCGCGGGTGCGGGCTTCGGTTCCGCCGGCGCAATCGGCTGGGTCAGGTCGAGCGGCTTCGTGGTGTCCGCGGCGGGTGCGGGAGCCGGCGTGGCGGGTTTCTGCACCGCCGGTGCGGTGGGCGCGGTCGCGGTCGCGGGCGTGGCCGGTGCCGCGGCGGGCGCGGCCACGGGTGCCGGGGTGGGCTGCACATCGCGGTGCGCGTACTGGGCGGCGTTGTACGGCATGTCCGGCACGCCGGGCGTGACGCGCACGCACGCGCAGAGGGTGATTCCCATCAAAGCTGTTGCACAGAAAAAGGATGTTTTCATGGCGGAACTGGCTTGTCGCTACCTGACAATGTACGCGTTTCCGCCCGAATGTCAATGCCAAATCGCGTGCACGCGCGGGTGCGAACAAATCCTAATCTCGGCAGAGAACATCCTCTGCTGCCTTGACCTGTTCCGCGGTGGGTGTGGGCACGCCGTCCAGCGGGTAGGGGATGCCGAGCTGCTCCCACTTGGCGGTGGCCAGGGTGTGGTAGGGCAGGATTTCCACGCGCTCCACGGTCTTGAGGGAATCGATGAATTCCCGGCAGCGCTTCAGCTCGGCGGGGTCGTCGGATATGCCGGGAACGAGCACGCGGCGAATCCACATGGGCTTGCCGTGGTCGGAGAGCCAGCGCGCCATCTCCAGGATGTTGGCGTTGTCCCGCCCGGTGAGCTCGCGGTGGGCCTCCGCGTCCATGTGCTTGAGGTCCAGCATCACCAGGTCTGTGTGTTCCATCAGCCTGCAGAAGGAGGAATAGAATGGTTCCTCCGTGGTGAAGGGGTTGCCGGCGGTGTCCAGCGTGGTGTGCACGCCCTTCTCCTTGGCCAGGCGGAAGAGCTCCGCCACGAAGTCCACCTGCACGAGCGGTTCCCCGCCGCTGACGGTGATGCCGCCGTTCTTGCCCCAGTAGTTGCGGTAGCGGTAGGCTCGGTTGAAGAGGTCCTGCGCGGACCACTCCTCCGCCTCGCCGTCCGGCTTCCAGGTTTCCGGGTTGTGGCAGAACTTGCAGCGCATGCGGCAGCCTTGGGTGAAGGCGACGAAGCGCACGCCCGGCCCGTCCACCAGTCCGAAGGTTTCCAGCTTGCTGATGCGGCCCTTGGTATCCGGCATGTGGTATAGAGACAATGCGGGCGCAGGTGCGGAAATCCACGCCTGCGCCCGCGGGTTGGGGTTAGAGCGTCTTGTGGCAGGTGCGCGCGATGACGTCGTCCTGCTGCTTCTTGGTGAGGTCGATGAACTTCACGGCGTATCCGGAAACGCGGATGGTGAAGTTGGCGTACTCCTCCTTCTCCGGGTGGGCCTGGGCGTCCAGCAGCTTCTCCACGCCGAACACGTTCACGTTCAGGTGGTGCGCACCCTGGCTGAAGTAGCCGTCCATCACCTGCACCAGGTTGGTCACGCGCTCGTCGTCCGTGTGGCCCAGGGCATCGGGGTTGATGGTCTGGGTGTTGGAGATGCCGTCGAGCGACCAGTGGTAAGGGATCTTGGCCACGCTGTTGAGGGAGGCCAGCAGGCCGTTCTGTTCCGCGCCGTAGGAGGGGGATGCGCCGGGGGAGAACGGCGTCCACGCGGGGCGTCCGTTCGGCATGGCGCCGGTGGCCTCACCGTACACCACGTTGGAGGTGATGGTGAGGATGGAGGTGGTGGCGGTGCTGTTGCGGTAGGTGTGGCGGCGGCGCACCTTCTCCACGAAGGTCTTGAGCAGCCACACGCCGATTTCGTCCGCGCGGTCGTCGTCGTTGCCGTACTTCGGGAAGTCGCCCTCCACCTCGAACCCGGTGGTGATACCCTCCGCGTCGCGCAGGATCTTCACCTTGGCGTACTTGATGGCGCTCAGGGAATCGATGACGTGGGAGAAGCCGGCGATGCCGGTGGCGAAGGTGCGGCGCACGTCGGTGTCGATGAGCGCCATCTCCGCGGCCTCGTAGTAGTACTTGTCGTGCATGTAGTGAATGAGGTTGAGCACATTCACGTAGATGTCGGCAATCCAGTCCAGCCAGAAGTCGTACTTCTGCATCACCTCGTCAAAGTCCGCGTATTCGCTGGTGATGGGCTCGGTCTTGGGCCCGCACTGGATGCGGTGCTTCTCGTCGAACCCGCCGTTGAAGGCGTAGAGCAGGGCCTTGCCCAGGTTGGCGCGCGCGCCGAAGAACTGGATCTCCTTGCCGGTCTGCGTGGCGGACACGCAGCAGCAGATGGAGTAGTCGTCGCCCCACACGGGCTTCATCACGTCGTCGTTCTCGTACTGGATGGAGCTGGTGGCCACGGAGACCTTGGCGGCGTAGCGCTTGAAGCTCTCGTTGAGGCGCGGGGAGTAGAGCACGGTCAGGTTCGGCTCCGGGGAGGGTCCCATGTTCTCCAGGGTGTGCAGGAAGCGGAAGTCCGTCTTGGTGACCATGCTGCGGCCGTCCAGCCCGGTGCCGCCCACTTCCAGCGTGGCCCAGGTGGGGTCGCCGGAGAAGAGCTCGTTGTAGGACGGGATGCGCGCGAACTTCACCATGCGGAACTTCATGACCATGTGGTCGATGATTTCCTGCGCCTGTTCTTCCGTGAGGGTGCCGTTCTCGAGGTCGCGTGTGAAGTAGATGTCCAGGAAGGTGGAGATGCGGCCCACGCTCATGGCGGCGCCGTTCTGGGTCTTCACGGCTGCCAGGTAGCCGAAGTAGAGCCACTGGCAGGCCTCGTGCGCGTTCTTGGCGGGCTGCGAGATGTCGTACCCGTACGCCTGCGCCATCTGCTTCATCTCGTTGAGCGCCTTGATCTGCATGGAGATTTCTTGGCGCTGGCGGATGACGTCGTCGTACATGTTGCCGCAGCCGCAGTTGAGCAGGTCCTCCTGCTTGGCGGCAATCAGGTAGTCGATGCCGTACAGGGCCACGCGGCGGTAGTCGCCCACGATACGGCCGCGGCCGTAGGTGTCCGGCAGGCCGGTGACGATGTGGGTCTTGCGGGCGAGGCGCATTTCCGGGGTGTAGGCGGCGAACACGGCATCATTGTGCGTGGTGGTGTACTCCGTGAAGATGCGCTTGAGCTCCGGGTTCACGGTGTAGCCGTAGTTCTCCGCGGCCTGCACGGCCATCTTGATGCCGCCGAAGGGCATGAACGCGCGCTTGAGCGGCTTGTCCGTCTGCAGGCCCACAACCTTCTCCAGGTCCTTCATCGACTCGTCGATGTAGCCGGGGCCGTAGGAGGTGAGGGTGCTGACCACTTCCGTTTCGCAGTCCAGCACGCCGCCCTTGGCGCGCTCTTCCTTCTGCAGCTTTTGCAGCGCGCCCCACAGCTTGTCCGTGGCGGCGGTGGGGCCGGCCAGGAACGACTCGTCGCCGTCGTAGTTCTTGTAGTTCTTCTGGATGAAGTCGCGCACGTTGACTTCCTCCTTCCAGATACGGCCCTCAAAGCCGTTCCACTGCTCGTAATGCGGAATATCCTTTAATTTCATTTCGGTTATCTCGTTTAGTTGAATCTTGGGGCATAAGCCGCACCGCGTTCGCATGCCGTCCGGCAGCGGGGATGCAGCTGAGCCGCGCATGTGCGGGGCCTGCCCTAATCTCACCTTCCAGTCTACTACTTCCGCGCGCGGGCGTCAAGTTCAAAACTCACCGCTGCCGCACTTTTTTGGAATGATTCTATTCAAGCGGCAGGGAACCCATCTCGCGCGCCCAGAATTTCTTGGCGTCCGCCGCGGTGAGTCCCTTGAGGTTGAGGTACCGCGAGCGCAGGTGCTCCAGGCTGCGGTGCCCCATCTCCCATTGCAACTGCGTGGGGTCCTTGAAGTGCTTGATGTGGTAGCTGGCAAAGGTGTGGCGCAAGGTGTCTGCCTGCCAGCGCGCGAACCCCGCCGCACGCCGCAGGCGTTTCCAGCGCCGCGTCCAGTTGGGCGGCGTGATGCGCTGGGTGGGTTGCGCATCCTTCGCCAAAGCGCGCAGGAGTCGCAGCAGCGGCGGGTGAAGCGTCACCTGCCGCGGCCCGCCCGTCTTGGAGTGCCGCGGGCTCAGGTACGCCACGCGCTCCTGCAAATCCAGGTCCGCCCACGTGAGGCGCGCCACTTCCTCCGGGCGGATTCCCGCCCACATCATAAGCCCCACCGCCGCGGCGCAGCACGCATGCTCCGGCTGTGCCAGCGCGCGCAGCAGACGCTCCACCTGGCGCAGTGTGAGGATGGCGATGGTGGATTCCACCGCCGGGTCGAACTGCACGTTGTCCACGGGGTTGGCGTCGCACCATCCGTTGCGGATGGCCGTTCTAAAGAGGGCGTGCAGGATGCGGCGCGCCTTCGCGCGCATGGCTGCGGTGTCGAACACCTGCTCAATCATGCCGCGGCACATTTCCGTGCTGATGCCGCGCATCTTCGCCTTCGCCAAGTCCGGCACCTCCCGCATCAAGCGCAGCAGCATGCCGCGGCACTCGCTCTGCGTCCGCGCACGCCGCCCCTTCCTGCGTTCCATGTGCAGCCTCACCGCATCCTGAAAACTGCAGGATTTCCGCGTCTGCCGCCAGTTTCTCAGCCCCTCCCCGTACAGGTTCGCATCCCGCACCAATTTCAGGCGCGGCGACAGCTTGAGCGCGCGCCTCTGCTCGCTCAAACTCTTCACCAGGCACGCACATTCCATCAGCGTGAACCCCGTCCCCTTCAATACCGCCTCATACTCGGCCTCATTCATCGCCCTGCGCGCGTTTCAGTTCCACGAGACGTTTCAGATTCCGGCGCGCATCATGCAAACGCGCACCGGCGCGGGTGCGTAGAGAGGGTAGTGTATTCATAGGTGCCCCCCTTATCGCACACTCCGCCTCCATTACGCCGCGGCTCCAAAAATCATCTCCGCACACCATGAACCTAAAGGCGCGACAAAATCCGCCCCCGTTCCGCGCATGGTGAAACGAGCGATGGAATTCATCGCGCCGGCGCTATGCGCGCCCGGCGGCGGTGGAGAGTGTGTGGAGCCACTTGCCGTGGGGCAGGGTGGAGGCTTGCGCGGCGGTGAAGGGCATGCGCGGGCGCCAGTTGGTGCCGCCTTCCGTGCCGGGTGTGTTGAGACGCACCGGGATGTCGAACAGCTCCGTCCACATCATGCACGCGAAACGCGATCGGCACGCGAGCAGCGCGCGGATGAGCGCGTCTTTTATCTCCGGGCTCCACGGCACCATGCTCTGCTCCGGGGTGAGGCCCGCGTAGTCGCCGAGCCAGCAGAGCACGCGCGCGCAGTCGCGCCCGGTGAGGATGCGGCGGCGCAGCTCCTCCGGCGGGAGGGAGGTGTCCTTCACGGCGTCGCGCGCGGCTTTCACGTTGGCGTACCAGTCCGCCCAGTCGTTGCAGAGCGGCGGGAAGTCGTGCGTGGCGTAGGTGGCGAAGGAGCAGGGGTTGTAGGTGTGGCCCTTGACGATGTGCTGCTGCGGGTCGATTTCCCAGTGCGGAATCTTGAAGCCGGCGATGCGCAGGAAGGAGAGGTCCGGGCGCACGTAGTCGGGCACGCATCCCAAATCCTCGCCGATGATGATTTGCCCCGGCACGGCCTTGATGAGTTGCCGCAGCAGGTGGTCTCCCTGCATGAGGTTTTGCTTGCGGTCCTCGGCTGTCCAGTCGCCGCGCATGCGGAAACCGGGGCGGCGCCCGCCGCAGCGCGCGGCGGCCTCGTCCTCTGTGAGGTTGAGGAATTCCTGGTTGCGGTCGGGCATCCACGGGAAGGCGTAGATGCGGTAGAAGCCGAGGATGTGGTCGATGCGGTTCATGCGGAAAATCTCCGCGAGCTTTCGGAGGCGGCGGTTCCACCAGGCGAAACCGTCGCGCTCCATCACATCCCAGCGGTAGAGCGGGATGCCCCAGTTCTGCCCCCACTTGCCCGTGAAGGGATCCTCCGCGAAGTTGCCCTCCGCGGGCGCACCGCCGCTCCATTCCATGTCGAACAGGTGGCGCTGGAAAAACACATCCGCACTGCACACGGAGATGCCGATGGGCACATCGCCCATCAGCAGCACGCCGCATTCGTCTGCGTGCTCGCGCACGATTTTCCATTCACGCGCGCAGAGCCACTGCAGCCACTCCTGATAGCGTTTCTGGTTGCGAGCCTCGTCCGTCTCGTTCGCCATGCGGCGGATGGCGTCCGGGTTCTGCTCCGGCCAGTTCCACCAGGCGGGAGACGCGAACGCGATGCTCGCCACGCGGAAGCACGCGTAGTCGTCCAGCCAGTCCTGCGTGCCGCACCACGCCTGGAATTCTTCACGCGCGTCCGCATACTCCGCATCCTGAGAAAAGCGCTCCCACGCCTGCATGAAGAGGTGGCGCTTGTAGGTGCGGACACGTGCGTAGTCCACCAGGTTCTCACCGCCGGGCTGCTGCAGCGGCGGGAGGTTGCGCGGGTACGGCGGAATGTTTTCCGGCATGCCGGGAATGCGCTCCAGCGTGAGGTAGAGTGGCTCCAGCGCAACGGAGCTGATGGCGGAATACGGCGACGGCGCATCGTCCTCGCCGAGTGCGTTCACGGGCAGCAGCTGCAAAAACCCCACGCCGTTTTCCGCCGCCCAGTCGATCCATTCTTCCAGCGCCGCCAGGTCTCCGATACCGCCGTCGTTCACGCGGCGAAGGGAGAAGAGCGGCATCAGCACGCCTGTCATTTTGTCACGCTTCATGCACCTGCATTCTACCACAGCGCACGCCTTGCTCAAAGAGAATTCACGCCGCGAATTCTCTGCCGAATTTTTCCACCGGAATTTTGCCCGCGAAAAAAAATTAAGAAAAATGAAATTTTTTCTTGTCAAGGTTGAAGCGCTGTGATATTTCACAAGAAGGTCATGCGCGCGTCACATCGTGCAACCAGTGACCTGCTAAAAAAAACAACATACAGTTATGGCTAAGAAACCCACAACGAAGAAGC
>JAUNNT010000072.1 GCA_030531305.1 Akkermansia sp. | reverse complement strand
GCCACAGGTTTCTTGGCCACGGGCTTCTTGACAGGTTTGGCGGCGGATTTCTTCGCCGTGGGCTTCTTCGTGCTGGTCTTTTTGTTGTTCGACATGGCTATGTATGGAAATGGCAGGGTATAATCCACCCCTTACGCATTTTGTCAAGTTTTTGACAAACGCGAGAGTATCTTACTACACAAACGGCACCTGTAAACAGGTTTTCTTGGACTATGACACTATTTTGCCTTTCCTATGCCCCGCCCCCGCAAAATGGGGCGGACTGCAGTCAGTTCCGACCGCTCGGCAGGCCGAGGATGGTGCCGGGCATGATCTTGTGCCCGGCGAAAAAGCTTTCCGCGTTCATCTTGCGTGCGCCCGGCGGCTGCATGGTGGTGACGAGCAGGGCGCCGCCGTGCGGGCCGCCGCAGGACACCAGCATGCCGTCCGGCCCCGCTTCCAGCACCATGCCGGGGCGGGAGTCCGCAGGCTTCTTGGCCTTGGAGAACAAATCGATGGGCGGGTAGATTTTCAGCACCTTGTCCTCCCCGCTCTTCACAGAGGGGTACACGGTGTACGTGCCGGGCCAGGAGTGGTACGCGCGTATCTTGCGCGCCACCTGCGTGGCCGGCTGGTTCCAGTCGATTTCGCCGTCCGCGCGGTGCAGCTTGGGCGCGTAGGTCATCAGGCTCTCGTCCTGCTCCTGGCGGTCGTCCGCCCCGTCCTCCAGGCAGGAGATGGCGTCCATCAGCGCATCCGGCGCCAGCTCCGCCAGCGTGTCGTGCAGGGATTCCGCGGTCTCCGTGCCGTTGAGCGGGATGGAGAGCTGGCAGATGATGTCGCCCGCGTCCAGCTTCTTGACCACATGCATGATGGTGATGCCCGTCTCGTCGTCGCCGGCCTCGATGGCGGCCTGAATGCAGGAGGCGCCGCGGTGGCGCGGCAGCAGGGATGCGTGGGCGTTGATGCACGCCACCCTCGGCGTGTCGATGACCTCTTGGGAGAGAATCTGCCCATAGGCCATCACCACCACGATGTCCGGCTCATAGGCGCGCAGCTGCGCCACGGCATCGGCATCCCGCATGTGTTCCGGCTGGAAAACGGGTATCCCCCTTTCCTCCGCCAGAACCTTGATGCGCGGCGGTGTCAACACCATGTGGCGCCCCACCGGCCTGTCCGGTTGGGTGATGAGCGCGACCAGCTCCCCTGTCTCTGCCAAGGCGCGGAAACAGGGCAGGGCAATGTCGCCCGTTGCCATCATGACAATCCGCATGCCTCCATATATCCTCCAAACGCCCGCCGCTGTCAAGATTTTTACGCCGCAGCGCGGGAGAAAACGCAGGTGCGTCATGCCGCGCGTGCTGCCACGGGCGCGCCTTGACCCACCTGCGGCGCTGGCATAGAATGGGGCAACCCATGAAGAAGAAGACACATCAGTTTCAGACGGAGGTGCGGCAGCTGCTGGACATCGTGATCCACGCGTTCTACAGCGACCGCGAGGTCTTTGTGCGCGAGCTGGTCTCCAACGCGTCCGACGCGCTGGAGAAGCTGCGTCTCAAGCAGCTCACCGAGCATGCCGTGTACCAGCCGGAGCGCGAATTGCGCATCGCCATCACCACGGACGAGGAGGCCCACACTCTTACTATAGCGGATGCCGGCATCGGCATGACCAGGGACGAGGTGGTGGAGTACCTGGGCACCATCGCACACTCCGGCACCAAGAAGTTCCTGGAGGCCATGAAGGAGAGCAAGGGCGGCGCGCAGGACCTCATCGGCCAGTTCGGCGTGGGCTTCTACAGCGTGTTCATGGCCGCAGACAAGGTGGAGGTGACCACGCGCTCCTGGGAACCTGACGCCGCGCCCGTGAAGTGGACCAGCGACGGCCAGGAGGGCTACGAGCTGGCGGACGCCGCGGAGGACACCCCGCGCGGCACCAGCATCCTCATCCACCTCAAGGAGGACGCGCAGGACTTTGCCAAGCCGGAGCGCCTGCGCTACGTCATCGGCAGGTACAGCAACTTCGTGGGCTTCCCCATCGATCTGAACGGGGAGCTGCTCAACACCGTGCAGGCCATCTGGATGAAGAGCAAGAAGGATGTGAAGCCGGAGGAGTACGAGGGCTTCTACAAGTATATCTCCCACACGGAGGAGAAGCCGCTCACCTATATGCATTTCAGCGCGGACGCTCCCATCGTGCTCAACGCGCTGCTGTACGTGCCGGAGGAAAACCCGGAGGCCATGGGCTTCGGGCGCTGCGAGCCGGAGGTGTCGCTCTACTGCCGCAAGGTGCTCATCGACAGCAAGCCGGAGAAGCTGCTGCCGGAGTGGCTGCGCTTCCTGGTGGGCGTGGTGGACAGCGAGGACCTGCCGCTCAACATCTCCCGCGAGATGCTGCAGGACAATTCCCTCCTCCGCAAGGTTTCCGGTATCATCACCAACCGCTTCATCAAGCACCTGGAGGGTATCGCTAAGAAGGACGAGGACGAGTACCAGAAATTCTGGCGCACCTTCTCCCGCTACATCAAAGAGGGTATCGTCACCAGCTGGGAGCACAAGGACGCCCTCGGCAAGCTCCTGCGCTTCGAGTCCACCTTCACCGAGGACGGCAAGCTCACCTCCCTGGCGGACTACGTGGGCCGCATGAAGGAGAACCAGAAGGACATCTACGTGCTCTACGGCGCATCCCGCGCCCAGCTGGAGCATTCCCCGTACCTGGATGCCCTCAAGGCGCGCGGGTTCGAGGTGGTGTTCCTCACCGACGGCGGCGACCAGTTCGTGATGGACTCGCTGATGAAGTACGACGACAAGGCCATCAAGTCCATCGACCGAGCGGATCTGGAGCTGCCGGACGTCCCCAACGCCCAGCCCGACGCCCCCTGCCTAGAGGATGACGAGGCCCAGGGACTCGCCACGTGGGTGGGCGACACCTTCAAGGACCGCTTCAGCAAGGTGTCCACCAGCGACCGCGTCACCAGCGCGCCCGCCATCGCCCTGCAGGGCAGCGGGGATGTCTCCCCGGAGGTGCGCGCCTACCTCAAGGCCATGGGCCAGGCCGTGCCGGAATCCCACCCGGAGATTGCCTTCAACCCGCGCAACCCCGTGGTGATGAAGCTCGCGGAGCTCCGCAAGAGCGACGAGGCGCTGGCCACCCTGCTGGCGGACCAGCTCATCAACACCGCCCTGCTGCGCGCCGGCATGCTGGACGATCCCGCCAAGCTGGCGGACAACTCCCAGCAGCTGCTGGAGAAGCTGCTCAACCGCTGACCCGCGCCCGCATGAGCGCACCGCCCGCCATGCCCCCGCAACCGCCGCCCCTGCCTGCCGAGGGCGGGGCGGAGGCCCCGCACCGCAGCGTGCTGCGCCTGCCCGCCGGAAAGAGGCCGCAGGGCACCCGCATGGTGCCGCCCCGCAAGCCCCTGCCGCCGGAAACGCAGCTGGGCGACTACACCATCCTGCGCACCCTCGGCGAGGGCGGGTTCGGCATCACCTACCTGGCCTACCTCACCGCCACCGGGGACAAGGTGGTGATGAAGGAGCACATGCCATGCGGGCTCGCCGTGCGCGCGGAGGACGGCCTCGCCGTGCGTGCCGTGTCGGACGAGGCGGCGGCGCGCCTGGAGGCGGGCAAGCTGGAGTTCCTGCGGGAGATGACCGTGCTCACCGGGCTGCGCCACCCCGGCATCGTCCCCATGCTGGGCAGCGTGCAGGCCAACGGCACCATATACTACATCATGGAGTACGTGCGCGGCATCTCCCCGCGTCCGCCCCGCCAAATCACGCTCGATGATGCCGAGCGCAGGCGCGAGGCGCGCGCCATCCGCCGCCACCTGCTCTCCATGCTGGACACGCTGGAGTACCTGGGCCAGAACGATGTGGTGCACCGCGACATCAAGCCGGAGAACATCATCATCTCGGAAAAGGGCGAGCCCGTGCTGCTGGATTTCGGCTCCGCACGCCAAATCGGCGGCGGCAAGGCCTTCCCCAATATCTATACCCCCGCCTTCGCCGCGCCGGAGCAGGTCACCGCCGCCACCGACGAGGAACTCGCCGAAACCATCGGCCCGTGGACGGACATCTACTCCCTCGGCGTGGTATGCTACTACTTCGTCATGCGCATGCTCCCGCCGCGCGCGGAGCAGCGTCTGCGCGCAGAAACCGACCCCTATCTGCCGCTCACCGGGCACGCGGACCTGGTGGATCACTACACGCCCGCGTTCCTGAACGCCATCGACAAGGCGCTGGAGCTGAACCCGCTCGACCGCTGGCAGAGCGCGCAGGAGTGGAAGCTGGCCGTCTGTCTGGGGCAGATGCCGCTCTCCCGCCGCTACAAGGAGCGCGTGCGCCGCTGGGGTATCGCCGGCGGCATCGTCCTGCTCGCCCTCGGCGCGGTCACCGCCTGGGCCGTCAAGGAGCGGCGGGACGCCGTGGAGCTGTATCAGAACAGCCTGGTGTTCGCGGACGGCCTGCAGCGCGAGTACAACCGCCTGTCCATCGACATGCCGAACTCCACCCAGCTGCAGCAGAGCCTCGGCGAGCGCATCCAAGACTACCTGCAGACCATGCAGCAGGCGGGCGCGGACGACGAGAAGCTGGAGAGCGCCATCGGCCTGGCCTGGCGCAGCCTGGGGCTCATCTATCTGGAACGCCTGGAGAACACCGGCGCGCAGGATGCCTACGCGCACGCCGAGTACATCTTCCGCAAGCTGCTGCGGGAACACCCGCGGGAACACCGCTACGTGCCGGATTTGGCGCGCTCCGTGCGCGGCCTGCTGCAGGTGGCGCAGCGCCGCGGCGACGTACCGCGCGTGAAAGAGCTCAACGACGAGCTGCGCGGGTTGGTGGGCGGATTTTCCGATTCGGACGAGCTGCGCGACATCCTGCTGCGCGGCGAGGTGATGCTCAACGATGCGTGGCTGGCGCAGATGGACGGTCGGCTGGACGATGCCGCACGCCACGCGCGCGCCGCCGTGGACTTCCACCGCGCCCAGGCCAAGCTGCATCCGCAGGAGATGACGGCGCAGCAGGGGCTCGGCAACGCCCTCTGCGCCCTCGGCGAGCTGGAGCTGTGCCACGGGCGCGATTCCGACGCCTGGCAGGAGGCGTACGACATATTCAAGGAGCAGGCACGCCTCAACCCCTACCGCCTTTCCCCGCTGGAGGGCATCGTGCGCGTCTACCGCGGATGGGCCGAGGTGGCGGAACGCCGCGCGGAGGCCGTCTTCAACACCCCCGAGGCACACGAGCACGAGAAGACCGCACTCGCCCACTATGCCAACCTCATCTCCCTCTGCGCGGAGATGGAGAAGCTCAACAGCCACCACATCGGCTATGTCTGCACGGAGTGCAACGCCCTCCTGGAGCGCGCCCACCTCTGCGTGTTCCAGGGCAACCCGCAGGAGGCCGTCTCCCTCTGCCGCAGCATCATCGCGCGCCTGGACCCTCTGCTGGCCGAGCGCGCGGACGACGTCTCCCTGCAGGAGGTGCTGGCCTCCGCCTGGTGGGGGCTGGGGCGAGCCTACTTGCAGGATGCCGCCACCCATCCGCAGGCGCGGGAGGCCCTGCAGCGCAGCTGCGCGCTGTACGCCGCCCTGACCGCCCGCATGCCGCAGCACCGCGAGGCACGCTGCTGCCACGCCGCCGCCCTCGCGGAATCCGCCGCCCTCGCGCGCTTGATGAACAATCCGCAGCAGGCTGCCGAACACACCGCCGCCGCGGAGAAGGCCCTTGCCGCCCTGGAGCGGGACAACCCCTGTCCCGCGCTCTCCCGCCGCATGCAGATGGTGCGGCAATCGCTCCATCCCGCGGAGAATTGACCGCCCCGCGTGTTGAAATTTCCCCGCGTCCTGCGCTCCCTCTCCTATGGCGCAATTTCATGGTGGCCTTTCGCCCGCCATCGTGTACAATGACATTCGCAGTATGACTGACGCTGATGCACAGGGTATGGAGACGCTCACGGCCGCGTGGTTGGAGAACCGCGCGCGCCTGCTCCGCCTCGTCAACCTCCAGATGTCCGACGAGCTGCGCCGCCGCATGACCGCCGACGACATGCTGCAGGAGGCCTACCTGCACTGCTGCCGCAACGCGGGGTATTTTGCTAAGCACACGGATGTGCCCGTGTACGCCAAGCTCCGCATCATGACCATGCAGGCCATCGTCACCGCAGGGCGCCGCCTTGTCCTCGCCGCACGCCGCGATGTGCGCCAGGAGGTCTCCCCGGAGGCCAACATCGATGCCTGGGCCAACTTTGCCGACACCCTCACCAGCCCGCTCTCCCACCTCATCCGCCAGGAGCGCCGCGCCATCGTCCGCCGCGTCCTCGCACAGCTCTCTCCCTCCGACCGCGACATCATCTCCATGCGCCATTTCGAGGAGCTCGGCAACAACGAGTGCGCTGCACTTCTCCATATTTCCCCCGCCGCCGCAAGCCTCCGTTACGTCCGCGCCATCAAACGCATGACCTCCCTCCTCGGCGATTCCACGCTCGGATAGGGATGTACAAAGTACAATGGACAATGTGGGGAATTCGCGCGTCTGGAGGCGCGTTGCGTGAATGTTCCAGCGTGAGCACGCGCAAAATATCCCTGCGCTCCGATAAATCATTAACAAAAAATGCGAACACGCAAAACCAATGCTATACAAAAACGAAATTTGCAAAACGGGAGCGGCACTCCCGTTTTTCAGGAGTGACACTCCAGAAAAACAGGAATGCAATTCCACATTTTCGGGAGTCATATTCCAAAATTGCAAATTTTCGCTTGACAAGTTTGCGTGATACTGGCAGGATGCGCGTGAAAGGACGCGCGCGCAGCGCGCACCACCACCATGGCAAAATCCCTACCATACCTGAAACGCAGCATGGCGAGCTCCATCAGGAGGCTCTCGTCGCTTTTCCCGTGCATCCTGCTGACGGGGGCGCGTCAAGTGGGCAAGTCCACGCTGCTGCGCGAGATCATGCCCAAGGGGATGCGCTTTGTGAGTCTGGACGACGTGGAGCTGGCGCACGAGGCGCAGACGAGGCCGCTCAGGTTCCTGGAGCGCATGGGCACGCCGCTGCTTATCGACGAGGTGCAGTATGCGCCGGCGCTGTTCCGCGCCATCAAGAAGGTGGTGGACGAGAACCGCCACCCCGGCATGTACTGGATGACCGGCTCGCAGCGCTTCCAACTGATGAAGGGCGTTTCCGAGGGCCTGCCGGGGCGTCTCGGCATTATGGAGCTGGACACCATGTCGCAATGGGAGATTGCTGGCAAGGGCGGGCGCGTGGTGCCGTTCAACCCGGCGGCGCCCAGTGTGAAAGGCGCGCCGCTGGCCGACCGCCGCGAGCTGTTCAAGCGCATCCTGCGCGGCGGCTACCCGGAGCTGGTCATGCGACCGCGCCTCACGGCGGAGGACTTTTTCCACGGCTATCTGCTCAGCTATGTGGAGAGGGATGTGCAGGCCCTTTCCCAAGTGGGCAACAAGAGCGCCTTCGTCAAGCTGATGCGCTCCGCTGCATCGCGCACCGGGCAGCAGCTGGTGTTCTCCAACCTGGCGAGGGATGCCGATGTGACCTCCAAAACCGCCAAGGCCTGGGTTTCCATCCTGGAGGCCTCCGGCATCGTGTCGCTTGTCGAGCCGTACTACGTCAGCACCTCCAAGCGCCTGGTCAAGGCCCCCAAGCTGTACTTCATGGACACCGGCCTCGCCTCCTGGCTCAACAACATCCACACCGTGGACAGTCTGGAGGACAGCCTGATACTGGGTGCCCTGGTGGAGACGTACGCCTACGGCCAACTGGTGCGCAACTACCGCAACCGCGGCAGGGTGCCGGAAATCACCTACTACCGCGATTCCTCCGGCGCAGAGGTCGATTTCCTCCTGCAGGAGGGCAACACCCTCTACCCCCTGGAGGTCAAGGCCAGCGAGTACCCCCACATCACCGACCTCAAGCACGTCAAGGCCATTCCCCCCGGCCGCTGCAAGCTCGCCCCCGGCATGGTCCTCTGCACCGCCCCCAAGCCCCAGGACCTCACCCACGGCGCCACCGCCTTCCCCATTACCGCCCTCTAGTCGCGCCTGTGCGGGTGGCGTGAATCGTGGACATCAACAAAAAAGCCAGAGAGGCCCTTCATCTCGACCTCACGCTCCAATTACGCCTATCAGCCGAGGATGAAGTTATCTCTCCGGATGGCTCGAATCTATCTGACGGTGGTACGGCTGTCAACACAAAAACAATGCAGTTTGTGGTGAAGACAACGATGCGGACACTCGATTTACGAGGTGATGCGGGATCTTCACCCACACCTTAAGGAATACAAGCAAGTCAGGGATGCATTCTTCGAGCTTAGTTTGCTAAGTTCGATGGTGTATCAAGCAGTGGTTAACCGGGACGCTTTCCGTTCCTCAAAGCGCAATGCTTCATCCAAAGTGCAAGGATTGCAATCACTGTTAACAAAACTCTCCCTGTCAGATTCAGTCACAGGTATGGTGAACTCGCCAGAGACCTTATTGAATAGCATAATACCTGCTTCAGTGACCTCTGCTGCGGAATCTAGACCTGAGCTGATGAAGAACATATCCAAGGATGACGTACCACAGGAGAGCGGGGATGTCAACCAAAAGTTGCATCTGGCCCAGGGCGCTACGATGAGATGCCGGCAGTCAATGTGAGGGAGGACGGTTCCCTAGAGTTGCCAATTCTAGTGAGCTCTTTCGGTGAGAGCCAGCGCTTGCGCGGTACCTCCGGGCGGCAAGGTGAAGACAACGATGCGGACAGCTTGTGTAAGAGGTGAAGCGGACGTTGGAACCCCTTTGCCACGAGGATGCAGTCCAATAGCTTTATGATGCTCTGGTCGCTATGAGCACCTTTTTTACGATGATGCCGCCGATTCTTCAATCTTGGATAATGCATACGCCCGGGCCTCGTTTTCGCTGCAGCGAATCCAAGGCGATTTCCTTAACACCTCCCTCTCAGAATTAGTGAAACTTCTGACGAAATCATCGGAAGCTGCATCGAATTTGGCCAAGCCATCTCCGTTAGCTTCAAAGGCGACACCGAGTTTTTCACAGATGCAGAACATATCCAAGGATGACGTACCACAGGAGAGCGGTCATGTCAACCAAAAGTTGCTGCGGACGCAGGGCGCTACGATGAGATGCCGGCAGTCAATGTGAGGGAGGATGGTTCCCTAGAGTTACCAATTCTAGTGAGCTCTTTCGGCGAGAGCCAGCGCTTGCGCGGTACCTCCGGCGGCAAGGTGAAGACAACGATGCGGACACCTCGTATACGAAGTGAAAAGGAAACTCCTTTTGCTCGGGGTGGGATGCGATTCGGTGAACCGCCTGCTGCTCGACCTTGTGAATTTGAGCTCTGCTATCTACAATCAGGAGGCTTCAGAAGACGCCTTGAACGAAGCAAAGTCTGCAGCACGGGCCGCGCTGACCACTTTCCGAGAGGAAGACAAAAATCTTTCTATCTCTTCAAAAGTCATCGGCTTGTCGAAGTCATTGGTGGATTTGTCGAACTTCCTGAATCCTCCCTCGGAGAATTCAACAGCTAAACCCAAATCTTCGGACACCAAGAACATATCCAAGGATGACGTACCACAGGGGAGCGGGGATGTCAACAAAAAGTTGCTGCGGACGCTGGGCGCTACGATGAGATGACGGCAGTCAATGTGAGGTAGGATGGTTCCCTAGAGTTACCAATTCTAGTGAGCTCTTTCGGCGAGAGCCAGCGCTTGCGCGGTACCTCCGAGCGGCAAGACCGAAGCCCAGATTATCCGGATGCGGCAGAGCCATCCACCCTCAACGTTCTTGTATCTGATGGCACGGGGCTTGTCAAGAGCGAAATTCTCAAGCCGAACCGCGGGAGCGGGGGCATGATAACGACGCGGACTCCTTGTGTACGAGGTGAAGCGAGAGCTTGAACCGTACGCAGACAACTACAAAGAAGTCTTTGAGGCAATTCATTCCTTGAATGAATTGAGTGCCGCGATTTACGATGCCGAAGCGACAGCAGAAGATTTGGAACGCTCGAAAGCCAAGGCTGCATCCTCGCTGCAGTGTCTGCGCTCGCTGTTGCCGAAGATGGATATCTCAGAAGGAGTCAAGGGGGTTTCAAACTCACCCGATGCCTTGTTGAATCGCATAAAACCAGCTTCGGTGAGTTCCACCGCAGCATTAATCTCTTTGCAAACCCAGAACATATCCAAGGATGACGTACCACAGGAGCGCGGGGATTTCAACCAAAAAAATAAAATTTCTCCGAGTCCGAGCAGAGAGGGGGCGTGGGGACGATGTCCCTGGAGGGGGGAGATGATGGCGGCGAGCTTTGGCGCGTTGACGGTGAGAGCGAGGAGAATTTCAACGAGCGGCTGGGTATCATGGAGTACGCGAAGGCGCACGGGACCTGGCTGATTGCGCCGAACGGGGAGCCCACGAACCTGATGCCGCAGCAGTGGACGTTTGTGCGCTCTAGGGCGTTCATGAAATGGTTTGGGCATTGGAACGTGAGGGGAGCCGAGGCGAAGGTGGTGGAGGTTTCCTTGCGCAATGACATCCGGACGACAGACGATGCCAAGAAGTATGCAGCGGCTCACGGCATTATAGGCGAGATGACGAACAAGAACCTGTGGGAAAAGACGGAGCGCATAGCCGGCCGCAGGAGATGGCATTACGCAGTCATTCCGCATTTGCGCGAGATTATCCGCGAGGCGGTGTTTGCCGAGACCCACCCGCAGATAAAGAAGGTAAACGGGAAACGCGACATAAAGAACGGCACCACCCCCAATATCGATGTTGAAATGCAGTATGGCGCGGTCTCCTTTAAGGGTAAGGTTTACCGAGTGCAAATCACGTGCAGACGGCACGTGAAGACGATTGAGCAAGCGAAGGCGTATGCCTATAACGTAGAAAAGATTGAGCTTGTCAAGGAACCCCTTGCGGGCGCTGCTCCTAATAGAAGCAGACTCGAGACAAGCTCAATCTCTGCCGACATTCTATTGCACGGGGTGCGGAATGTCAACGGGGAATTGACAATTCCCGACTACTCGACACATGTGTCCCAATTGTTTTTTGCAGGGCGTGGTAGGTATGCAATGATTGGTGGCAAC
>JAUNNT010000014.1 GCA_030531305.1 Akkermansia sp. | reverse complement strand
AATCCCAAATCCCAAATCCGAAATCCTAAATCCCCAATCCTAAATTGGCACTGGGGTCGCTACTGGGCGTAGGAATGCAGGAGGTGGACCATATCCGCTGCGAGGCGGCGGATGGCGGTCTCACGGTCCTGGATGCGGGGGAGACCCCAGAGGGTGAAATCATTGTGGGCGACGATGTTGAAGTACATGCCGCGCAGGCAGGTGAGGCACCAGAGCCAGTCGCCGCGGGAGATGCCGGGGAAGAAGGCGCGGACGGCATCCTGCCATTCCCGGAGGGCGTAGGAGAAGTGGGATTCGTAGACCTCGCGTGTGAGTTCGGGGTCCTCGTAGCCCATCATGTTGAGGAAGCGCAGCACCTCTTCGCCGCTGGCGACGGTGTCGTCCCGCCAATCGGTGATGGGTGCGAGCAGCCAGGAGCAGATGACCTCCTCCGCGCCGCCGCCCTGCTGCGCGCGGTGCAGCGCATCCAGGCACACCTCGTTGTACTGGGTGGAGACGAACGCGAGGGTGTCGCGGTACAAGTCCGCCTTGTGTCCGAAGTGGTAGCGGACGAGGCCGATGTTGACGCCGGCGGCGGATGCGATATCGCGCACGGCGGTGCCCTCATACCCACGCAGGGAGAAGAGCTGGACGGCGGCGCGCATCATCTGCGCCTTGGTGGCGTCGGACTTGTTCACGGCTGCGGCTTGGGCTTGGATTTCTTGGGATGCTCCCTGCGGTACTGCTCAATGTATTCCTGGTCCTCTTGGCAGAGGTTGGCAATCTTGGTGCGGGAGATACGGCCGCCGTCCTTCTTGAGGTAGACGCGGCCGTGCTCGTCGTCGATACGCTGAATCTTGGCGAAGACCTTGGCATCGTTCTTGGCGGCGTGCCACTCGCGGTAGCCCTTGGCCTCCAGCTTGGCGCGGTCCTCCTGTATCTCCTGCTCGCAGCGCTGCACGCCCTCCTTGATCTGGCTTTCCGTTTCCTGCAGGAACCCGGTGTAGCCGTCGATGCCCATGATAAGCTCGCCGCGGGGCGAGACGACGGCGAGCGCGGGGCGCTTGGTGAGGCCGTACTGCTTGGCGTAGCGGCGGATGGAATCAATACCGTACTTGGCGGACTCGCGCGTCTTGTCGTCGATGGCGATGCCGGAGTCGAACTTCATGCGCACCACGCGGTCCTTGCACCAGGCGTTGAATGCGGGGGAATCCAGCAGGTGCTCGCCGAGCTCGCCGCTGCGCGGGCTGAGCACGGAATCATGGAACCACACCAGCAGCGGGCGCTGCTCCTGGCGCGCGAAGCGGCGCGCGGCCATGATGTCGTCCATCCAGCCGTTGCCGTGGCGCTTGCTCTCGAAAGCCTCCGTGATGCCTGCGATGTCGGCGTCGGGGTTGTCGGGGTCGGTGAAGTAGACCTCGCCCTCCGCGCCGTTGTCGATTTTCTCCAGCTCCTCGGAGGTGGAGACGTTGTAGTTGACGGCGGTGGGGTCGCCGCCGGGAAGGAGGGGGTTGCCGAGCTGCTGCGCGGCCTTGGCGCGCTCCATCATGGCCATGCGGGTCTTGGCGTCGTCCTGCGGCTCCGCGTCCTTGGGGGCGGAACACGCGGCCAGCAAGAGCGCGCAGGGCAGCAGGAGCGTGAAGTTCGCGTTCATGGCCTCTCCTGTTTCTTGACCTGTTGCCAGGCGTCCTCCATCTGCTGCGCGGAGGCATCCGCCAACGAGATGCCCTGCCCCTTCAGGCAAGCCTCCAGGGCGTTGAAGCGGCGCTCGAACTTGCGGTTGGCGGCATCCAGCGCCAGCTCCGGGTCCACCTTGCGGCGGCGGCAGAGGTTCACGATGGTGAAGAGCAAGTCACCCAGCTCCTCCTGCACGTGCGGGTCGTCGTCCGCCAGCGGCAGTGTCTCCGCCACCTCGTCCGTCTCCTCGCGGATCTTGTCCACCACGCCGGCGTGGTCCGGCCAGTCGAAACCGACCTTGGCGACCTTCTTGGTGAGCTTGTAGGCGCGGAGCATGGAGGGCAGCCCCTTGCCGCAATCGTGCAGGTAGGGCTTGTCCTCGATGTCGTGCTCGCGACGCTTCACGGCGTCCCACACGCCCAGCACGGCATCGGCGTCCGCTGCGGTGGCGTCGCCGAACACGTGCGGGTGGCGGCGCACCAGCTTGTCCGCCAGCTCGCGCGCCACCTCGTTGATACCGAAACCCTCCTGCGGGTTCTCCTGCGCCATCTGCGCGTGGAAGATGACCTGCAGCAGCACGTCGCCCAGCTCCTCGCGCATGTGCGGCCAATCCTTGGCGCGGATGGCGTCGATACACTCGTAGCATTCCTCCAGCATGTTGCTGATGATGGAATCGTGGGTCTGCGCGGCATCCCACGGGCAGCCGCCGGGCATGCGGAGGCGGCGCATGATGGCGACGGCGCGCTCCAGCTGGCGCTCCGGCTCGCGGCAGTTGATGATTTCCCCGTCGGTCATTTCTTGCCGCCGCGCTGGTCGCGGCGCTCGTTGGTGGCCTTGCCGGCCAGGATGTCGTCGATGTGGCTGACCAGGTCCCAGGAGACGCGGCGTCTCTGGTACTTGGCCCAGAGGTGAGCGCGGAGGGCGCGCCAGATGTCCTCCGTGAATTCGGCGGGGGTGAATTCCACCTCGTCGCGCTGGGAGCGTCCCACCTTGGGGGCGCAGACCAGCTGCCACCAGCCGCCGAAGTAGCGGGCCTCGTAAACGACCTTGTTGCCCGCCTCGTCGCGGTCCTGCCAGGAGTATGTTTCCATAGGGTGGTTATCTAGTTGGTTGCTGCGTGGCGGGAGCGGCCTGGCCTCGGGCCTCGCGATTGATCTTGTTGACATCATCCCGCATGGTGGGGGTGATTTCGTTCACCGGGCCGGTGCCGCCGGTGTTGAGGGAGATGATGAGGGGCTTGGAGCGGTTGCCGTTGGAATCGTAGCGGTAGATGACGCGCTGCACGAGCTTCTTGCTGGGCTCGGCGTACATGCGTTCCTCCACCAGGCGCGCGCGGGCATCGTAGCCATACTGCACCTTGTAGAGGATGTTCTTCTTGGTGTGGTCGTAGATGATGCAGGACACCAGATGCCCGTACTTGCCCTCCGTGTAGACGTTCACGGCCACCAGCTTGCCGCTGGGGGAATACGTGGAGCAGCGCATGCCGTGCCAGCCCACCTGGCGCTGGTAGACCGAGCGAGTGCCGTCCGGCTGGCGCGTCACGCGCACCACATCGCCGCGGTCGCGCGTGAGGTCCGCGCTCTGCGCAAGTGCCACGGGGGCCGTCAGAACCACCGCCGCCGCTGCCACAAGCCATCTCCGGAGTGTGCTTTTCATACACGCAACATTCTACCGCACGCCGCGGCGCAGGGCAAGCACATATCGCGCCGCGAGCTTCGTACCAAAGAAAGAACCGCCCGGTCACTCGACCGGGCGGCCCCAACTAATTCTTTCAAGTCACACTCTAGGGCTTGAAAGTTCAAACACACACATAACAAGCGTTTCTCAACGCACAATAGGGCCATGAAAACGAAACCCTACTGCAAAGCCGAGACTAACGTATTTTTCCGCCCGATGCAAGCCTTTTTTGAAAAAAAGCGAGTCGAAAACGGCGGGAATTCGCCGAAATCCGCACCCGGAGCCTAGTCGAAGAGATTGGGGTAGGATTTGATGGCCACGGCCTTGGAAAGGGCGCGGATGGTCTTGCTGTCGGAGGCCTGGAGGGCCTGCTCCGCCATTTGGCGGCACTCCCCGTAATCCAGATGGCGGATGGCGAAGCGGATGAGCGGCAGCAGGTGGGTGCCCACGGAAATCTCGCTGGCGCCGAGCCCCACCAGCAGGGGAACGAGCGTGATGTCGCCGCCCATCTCGCCGCAAATGGCGGTGGGGATGCCTGCCTCGATGGTGTGGCGGATGAGGCGCACCACGCCGGGGTGGGTGGGGCGGAACATGTGCGCCACGCGGAAGTTCACGCGGTCCACGGCGATGGTGTACTGGGTGAGGTCGTTGGTGCCGATGGAGAAGAAATCCACGTACTGGGTGAGGACGTTGGCCATCATGGCGGCGCTGGGCACCTCGATCATCACGCCGATGCGCATGTGCTCGTCGAACGCCTCGCCGCGCGCGCGCAGCTCGTCCCGGCACTCGTCGATGATGGCGCGGATTTCCTTGACCTCTGTGACGCCGGAGACCATGGGGAACATGACGGCGGCGCGGCCGTGCGCGGAGGCGCGCATGATGGCGCGCAGCTGCTGCTTGAAGATGTCAGGGCGGGAGAGGGAGACGCGGATGCCGCGCCAGCCGAGGAAGGGATTGTCCTCCTTGGGGTCGGCCTGTTCGAAGGGCAGTTTGTCGCCGCCGGAATCGAGCGTGCGGAACACGACCTCGTGCGGGGCGCAGCGCTCCACCAGCTCGCGGTAGTGGCGGTACTGCGCGTCCTCGTCCGGCAGGTTGGACGAGCCGTCCAGCAGGAAGAACTCCGTGCGGTAGAGGCCCACGCCCTCCGCGCCGCTGCGGGCGATGGCGTCGAACTCGTGCCGGAATTGCACGTTGGCGGCCAGGCGGATGCGGTGGCCGTCGCGCGTCTCGGACGGCAGGTCGCGCATCTCCACCAGGGCCTGGTAGGCCTTGGCCTTTTCCGCCTGCAGCTGCCTGTAGTACCTGGTGGTCTCCTCCGTGGGGTTGAGGATGAGCACACCGGTGTAGCCGTCCAGCACCACCTGCTGCCCGGTGGTGACCTTGAGCATGAGCTGCGGAATGTCCACCAGCGCCGGCAGGCCCAGCGAGCGCGCCAGGATGGCCGTGTGCGAGACCGCGGAACCCACCTCCGTGACAAGCCCCAGCACGCATGACGTGTCCAGGTCCGCGGTGTCGCTCGGCGTGAGGTCGTACGCGGCCAGCAGGTGGGATTGCGTGTCCGCGGCGAGCGTGGCGGTGCGGGCGGGCGCCATGTTGCGCAGCACGCGCTGCAGCACGTCCTCCATGTCCGTCACGCGGGAGCGCAGGTAGGGGTCGTCCACATGGCGCATGGCCTCCATGAAGTTCTGCACCACGGCGTAGTAGACGGCCTCCATGTTCTGCATGCGGCGGTCGAATTCCTTGTGGAGGGACTTCATCACCATGGAGTCGCGCAGGAAGAGCACCTGTGCGTCGAAGATGGCGGCCTCCATGTCGCCGGAAATCTTTTGGATGCGGTCGCGCAGGCTGTTGAGCTCCTCTTCCGTGCGCTGGAGTGCGGCCTCGAAGCGGTCCCACTCGTGGGGGATTTCCTCCGGCGTGATGGAACGGAGTTGCGGGGCGGGGCAGCCGCGGGCCTCCACGCGCAGCATCCCCATGGAAATGCCGGGTGACACGGGCAATCCCTTCAGGCGGATTTCAACGTCGGGCGTCATGGAACGTGGATGCGGGGCGCATGGCAAACGCGGTGAAGCGGGCAATTCCCTACTCCTCGCCGAACTTGCTGTTGATGAGATCTTCCAGAGCCTTCATCGCCTCATTCTCATCCGCACCCTCCACAGTCACGTTGATAACGGCACCCCAGCCGATGGCCAGCATCATCAAGCCCATGATGCTCTTGCCGTCCACGGTTTCGCCGTCCTTCTCCACGGTGACGCCCGCCTGGAAGCGGGAAGCCACGCGGACGAACTGGGCGGCGGGACGCGCATGGATGCCGAGCTTGTTGAGAACTGTAAGCTGCTTGGTTATCATGTCGGTTTACTACTTAGGAAGTTTCTACGGAACGATTATAGTGGTCCGGCGTATAAAATTCCAGCATTTTTTTAAGGAAAGTGAAAAACAGGTGCGGAAAACGGGGAGAGGCGCGGCGCATTGGCGAAAACGATGATATGTGATTGACAAAACGGCGGCATTTGGCAGAATAGTGGCGCCGTTATGAAAACGCATGGATACTACCGCCTAGCAGCGGTGACCCCTCAAGTGAAGGTGGCCGATGTGCCGTTCAACGTGAAAGAGCTGGTGGCGCGCGCGCACGAGGCCGCCGCGGAGCAGGCGGATGTGGCGCTGTTCCCGGAGCTGTGCATCACCGGTGCCACCTGCGGGGATTTGTTCTTCCAGCCGCAATTGATTCAGGCCGCCGCCGAGGGCCTGCAGGCGTTCGCGGAGCAGACGGAGGAGCTGGATTGCGCGTTCATCGTGGGTCTGCCGCTGGCGGTGGGCGAGGCGCTGTACAACGTGGCGGCGGTGGTGCAGCACGGCGAGGTGCACGGATTCGTGCCCAAGAGCGTGCTGCCCAACTACCGCGGGCACGGCGAGCGCAGATGGTTCCAACCCGCGGACGGGACGATGCACGACATGGGCGGCGTGCCGCTGGGCACCGATTTGATTTTCGCAGACGCGGAAGGCGGGCTTGCCTTCGGCATCGAGATTTGCGAGGACCTTTGGAGCGTGACGCCGCCGAGCAACAGGCTCGCCCTGCTGGGCGCGCGCGTCATTCTCAACCCCGCCGCCAGCATTGAGCAGGCCGGCAAGGCCGCGCTGCGCCGCCGCATGGTGGCGCGCCAGAGCGAGCAGTGCGTGGCGGCCTACGTGATGGCCAACGCCGGGGTGGGCGAGAGCTCGCAGGATGCCGTGTACGGCGGCCACGCCATCATTGCCGACTGCGGCGAGGTGGTGGCCGAGAGCGAGCGCTTCTCGCGCGAGGGCGGCATCGTGTATGCGGATATCGACATGGAGCGCATCGGCGTGCTGCGCCGCGCGGAAAGCTCGTTCAACGATTCCGCGACCCGGCTTGCGGATAGCGGCTGCGAGGTGGTGGACGCGCTGGAGTTCAGCGACGCATGCGACCTGCGGCACGCGCACCTACCCACGCACCCGTTCCTGCCGCACAAGGAAGAGGAAGCGGAGTACTGCGAGGATGTGCTGAACATCCAGGCCGCGGGGCTGGCGCGCCGCATGGAGCAAATCCACGCCAAGGCGCTGGTGCTGGGGGTATCCGGCGGGCTGGACAGCACGCTCGCCATGCTGGTGTGCGTGCGCGCCTGCAAGCGCCTCGGCATGCCCGCTAGCAGCATCCTCGCGCTCACCATGCCGGGATTCGGCACCACCGGCCGCACCTACAACAACGCCGTCCAGCTCATCAAGCTCACCGGTGCCGAATTCAAGGAGGTGGACATCAAGCCCGCCTGCATGCAGCACTTCAAAGACATCGGCTTCGACCCCGCCCAGCGCACCAACACCTATGAGAATGTGCAGGCACGCGAGCGCACCGCCATCCTCATGAACCTCGCCAACCTCAAGGGCGGCCTGCTCGTCGGCACAGGCGACCTCTCCGAGCTGGCGCTCGGCTGGTGCACCTACAACGGCGACCACATGAGCATGTACGCCGTGAACGCATCCGTGCCCAAGACACTCATCCGCTCGCTCATCGCCCACGAGGCCGCGCACGCGGACGCCAAGCTGGCGGCGGTGCTGCAGGATATCCTGGACACGCCCGTGAGCCCGGAGCTGCTGCCGCCCGCGGACGACGGCACCATGGAGCAGAAGACGGAGGACATCCTGGGGCCGTACGACATCCACGATTTCCTGCTCTACCACTTCCTGCACAACGGCGCGGGTACGGAGAAGCTGCGCGCGCTGGCGCACCACGCGTTCCAAGGCGTGTTCGCGGAGGACGTGATCGAGCACACCATCGGCACTTTCATCAAGCGCTTCTTCACCCAGCAGTTCAAGCGCAGCTGCGCGCCGGACGGCCCGCTGACCGGCCCGGTGGGGCTCTCCCCGCGCGGCGGGCTCTGCATGCCCAGCGACGCCTCGCCCACCGTCTGGCAGGAGTGAACACACCAACTTACGAACAAGAAATGAACGGAGGATTATACCGACCCAACGCAGCCATCATCTACCAACGCTCCGACGGCACGGTGCTCGTCTGCGAGCGCGTGAAGCCGGAGGGCTCCTGGCAGTTCCCGCAGGGCGGCATCAAGAAGGGCGAAACGCCGCGCGCCGCCGCCTGCCGCGAGGGCATGGAGGAAACGGGCTTCCGCCCCAACGAGTACGAGATTGTGGAGGCCCACGGCCCCTACCGCTACGACTACCCGCCCAAGGAGCGCGAGCGCGTGCTCCGCAAGCGCGGCATCCCCTACGACGGACAGGAGCAGCACTACTTCCTCTGCCGCATGCACAGCGACCAGGCGGAGCCCTGGCTGGACGGCCAGGAGTTCCACGCCTACAAGTGGGTGCTGCCGCAAGATTTCTCCCTGGATTCCCTGCCCGCGTTCAAGCGCGGCGTGTACGAGCAGGTCATGCACGACTTCTTCGGCCTGTGATGGAGCCCATCGCGCACATCCGCTCGCCCTTTGCGGAAAAGTTCGGCGTGCCGCGCCAGCCGGGGCTCGCCCCGCACGTGGTGGCGGAGATTGTGTTCGAGCCCGCCTACCGCAACCCGGAATGCGTGCGCGGCATCGACGCCTTCTCCCACCTCTGGCTCATCTGGGAGTTCGACCGCAACGGCAGCGAATGGCATCCCACCGTGCGCCCGCCGCGCCTCGGCGGCAACACGCGCCTCGGCGTCTTCGCCACACGCTCCTCCTTCCGCCCCAACGGGCTGGGCCTCTCCGCCGTCAGGCTGCTTTCCGTGGAGCCCGGCCCCGTGCTGCGCGTAAGCGGCGCGGACCTGGTGGACGGCACGCCCATCTACGACATCAAGCCGTACATTCCCTATGCGGATTCCATACCGGACGCCGCGCAGGGGTTCACGTCCACGCCGTGGGAGCCGCTGCAGGTGCAGCTGCCCCCTGCCCTCCCCCCGCAAGCCACGCCCGAATGGGTGCAGGCACTCCAGGAGGTATTGGCGCAGGACCCCCGCCCCGCCTACCAGGACGACCCCGACCGCGAGTACCACCTCATCCTCTCCCCGCTAGAGGTGGCCTTCCGCGTGCAGGAAAACGTGCTGACGGTCACGCGCGTGGCGGTGGCGAAATGATTGGTGGGGGATGGGCGGTTGGTATGCAATGATTGGTGCCAACAAGCGCGGTTAGTATGCGGACGTTGGCGCTCATACGCCCCGCCATGCAAAGAACCGCCCGGGGCGTCCCCGGACGGTTCCAATCGCTCACAAGGTCTCGCTTATCGAGCTTGAAAGCACAAACACACACATGAAAAAGGCGCTATTGATCGCCTACAGCTGTTTCCAACTGCACCGTCAGTCTACAGTATTCCTAATGCTGTAGGCAAGCCTTTTTTTGCGAAATCCGCAAAAAATCTGGATTCCACGCACCTATCGGGTGGTGGCCGAAACGGACGTGCAAACTGCACGAAATCCCAATTGCCGCCATATCAGGGAGTAACAACGCCACGTCTCCTACAGCATTAGGAAAACTGTAGGAGCGGCGCTCAGCGGTCCTCGCCGAAACCGTAGTGTTCCGCCACGAAATCGACATCCTTGTCACCTCGGCCGGAGCAGTTGGCCAGAATGGCGCCGGTGCCCATCTCCTTGGCGCGGCGCATGGCGTAGGCCACGGCGTGGGCGCTCTCCAGCGCGGGGATGATGCCCTCGCAGCGCGTGAGCTTGAAAAAGGCGTCCACGGCCTCGTCGTCGCTCACGGTGGCGTAGCTCACGCGGCCCACATCGCGCAGGAAGGCGTGTTCCGGGCCCACGCCGGGGTAGTCCAGGCCGCTGGCCACGGAGTAGGCGGGGGCGGGCTCGCCGTTGGTGTCCTTGAGCATGATGCTGTTGAAGCCGTGCATGACGCCCTCTGTGCCGAAAGCCATGGTGGCGGCGTTTTCGCCCACGCCGTCGCCGCGGCCCAGGGGCTCCACGCCCACCAGCTCCACGGGGTCGTTCAGGAAGGCGGGGAACATGCCCATGGAGTTGGAGCCGCCGCCCACGGCGGCGCACACCACATCCGGCAGGATGCCCGTCATCTCAATGAACTGCTCGCGCGCCTCGTCGCCCACCACCTTCTGGAAATCGCGCACCATGAGCGGGAACGGGTGCGGCCCCAGCACGGAGCCGATGCAGTAGATGGCCGTCTTGTAGTCGCGCAGGTAGGCCTCGAACGCGGAGTCCACGGCCTCCTTGAGGGTTTTCTGGCCCTTGGTGACGCAGACCACCTTGGCGCCGAGCATGCGCATGCGTGTGACGTTGGGGGCCTGCTTGGCGATATCGACCTCGCCCATGTGGATCTCGCACTCCAGGCCGAAATAGGCTGCGGCGGTGGCGAGGGCGACGCCGTGCTGGCCGGCGCCGGTCTCGGCAATCATCTTCTTCTTGCCCATGTACTTGGCGAGCAGGCCCTCACCCATGCAGTGGTTGAGCTTGTGGGCGCCGGTGTGGTTGAGGTCCTCGCGCTTGAGGTAGATTTGGGCGCCGCCGTTGAGGCGGGAAAGGCGCTCGCAATGGTAGACCGGGGTGGGACGCCCCTGGAACTCGCGGCGGATGCGGCGCAGCTCGTTGATGAACTGCGCGGAGTGGCAGATGCTGTGGTACGCCTGCGTGATTTCCTTGAACGCTGGCTCCAGCTCGGCCGGCACGTACGCCCCGCCGAAACGCCCGAAATAACCCTGCGCGTCCGGATAGTGCCGCAGGTAGCAACGGAAGTCGATTCCCTTTGTCTCCTGATTCTCCATGGTGCTTGATATGGTGGATGCCCCCCGCCGCGCGGGAAGGCGCGGTATGCTACCACAACGCACACGGGGCTGTCAATACGCTGTCCACGGCATAATGGGATTACACACGGGAGTGCTCCAAAGTTTTTTGGAAGGGCGGGTTAGTATGCAATGATTGGCGGCAACGAGCGCGGTTAGTAAGCGGGCGTTGGCGCTAATCCACCCCGCGCAAGGCGGGGTTGCGTTAGTTGTAAGTGCGAAGGGGGACACCCCCCGGGCTTACGCCCGAGGCTGGAAAAAGTTGTCGCCGCCAAGGCGGCTCAATATAGCGCGCCTTCCGTCTTCGCTGAAGCTACGCCGAGACAGGAGCGGCGCGAAGCCAGATAAAATGTGTGTTCCCGCGTGCGGAGCGCGCCAAATTTTGAGCCGCCTTGGCGGCGACAACCTTTTCCAGCCCACGCCGTAAGGCGTGGGGATAACCACGCCCGATATATCTCACCACATAACCCCGCCCCGCGCGGGGTGGATACACGCCAACGCTTTGGAACACATATGCATTGGCTCGCCGCTGCCGCGGAAAGTGGCAAATAAGGCTCGCCAGGAACGGGGATGCGTGGTATCATGTCGCGCGTGAAAATCCATGTGTACACGGGCGGGCCCGTTGCCTGCAACGGCTATCTGCTGGAAACGGCGGAGGGCTGCGTGGCGGTGGACGCGCCGCTCGGCTTCGCCGACTGGGCGCGGACGCGCGTGCCGCATGGGCGTGAAATCACGCACCTGCTGCTCACGCACCAGCACTTCGACCACGTGCAGGATGCGGCTCGGCTGCAGGAGGCCACGGGCTGCCGCATCCACGCGGTGTTCCCGTACAGCAGCCTGCTCACCCTGCAGGAAACCGCCCGCGGCTGGGGAATCCCGCCCGTGGAGCCGTACCGCGTGGACGACGCCTTCGGGCGCGGCGGCGCAAGCGGCGACTGGGGAGGCGAGCGCTGGCACGCCCTGGCCATACCGGGACACTCGTCGGACGGCGCGGCGTATTACCTGGAGGAGCACGGCGTGCTGTTCGTGGGCGACATCGTCTTCGCGGGTTCGATAGGGCGCACGGATTTCCCGGAGGGGAGCCAGGCGCGGCTGCTGGCGGGCATCCGCGAGAAAATCATGCCGCTGCCGCCGGAAACGCAAATCATGAGCGGGCACGGCCCCGCCACCACCCTGCAGGAGGAGCTGCTCAACAACCCCTACCTCACCTGAACAACCACTTACCTAGAACAAGACCATGACATTCGAAGAACTGGGGCTCTCCGCCCCCATCCTGGAAGCCGTGAAGGACTGCGGCTATGAAAACCCCACTCCCATTCAGGAGCAGGCCATCCCCTACGTGCTGCAAGGCAAGGACGTCATCGGCGCGTCCCAGACCGGCACGGGCAAATCCGCGGCGTTCGCGCTGCCGCTTCTCACCAAGATGACCCACACCGGGCAGCCGCAGGTGCTGGTGCTGGAGCCCACGCGCGAGCTGGCGGACCAGCTGGCGGAGGCCTTCCGCACCTACGCCGCGCACACGGACATCACCGTGGGCCTGCTCTACGGCGGCGTGGGATACGGCCAGCAGACCGACGAATTGAAGAAGGGGTGCGATGTGGTGGTGGCCACCCCCGGCCGCCTGGTGGACCACTTCTACCGCGGCAACATGAAGTTCAAGGAAGTGAAAACCCTGGTGCTGGACGAGGTTGACCGCATGACCGACATGGGCTTCCTGCCCATCGTTCGCAAGATAGTGAACCTGTGCCCGTGGGAGGGTCGGCAGACGCTGTTCTTCTCCGCCACCATGCCGCAGATTCTGCAGGGATTTGCCAAGTGGTGCCTCACGGACCCGCAGGAGATCGCCATCGCGCGGCGCGAGGTGGCCGCCACCATCTCCCACGCGTTCTACCCCGTGGGCATGGACCAGCGCGACGAGCTGCTGCTCGCCCTCATCAAGGCCACCAACTTTGAGAACCTCATGATCTTCACCCGCACCCGCAAGGAGGCCGACACCGTCGGCGCCATGCTCCGCCGCAACGGCTGGGAGAGCGAGGTCACCGTCATGCACTCCGACATCCCCCAGAAGGAGCGCATGGCCAGCCTCAAGGGCTTCAAGGAGGACAAATACCGCATCCTCGTGGCAACCGACGTGGCCGCCCGCGGCATCGATATCAACGGCGTCACACACGTCATCAACTACCGCGTGCCGGAGAACCCGGAGGACTACGTGCACCGCATCGGCCGCACCGGCCGCGCCGAGAACACCGGCGATGCCTTCACCCTGCTGACCGCGGACGAGCTGGACTTCGCCAAGAGCGTGGAGTGCTTCATCAACCAGAAGGTGGAGCGCCGCAAGCTGGAGGGCTTCCCGTACGTGTACACGGCGCTGCTGGACGACTCGCCCGTGCGACCGCTGCGCAAGCCGCGTCCGGCCATGAAGCGCCGCCGCTGATTTTTCCATTCACCCCCCTGCCCCTCCCGTGCGCGTCGTGAGCATAGACCCCGCCATCCGCAACACGGGCTACGCCGTGCTGGAGGGGGATTTCCGCGCCCCGCGCGCGCTGGACTACGGCACGCTCTCCCTGCCGCAGAAACTGCCGCAGAGCGCCTGCCTGCTCGCCATCCACGAGCACGTCTGCAAGCTCATCGACCAATGGCGGCCGGACGAGCTGGCCATCGAGGGCATCATCTACGTGCAATCCCACCGCACGGCCATCTCCATGGGCTCCGCCCGCGCCGCCACCGTGCTGGCCGCCGCCAAGAACGGCCTGCGCATCATGGAGTACCCGCCGTCCTGCGTGAAGCTTGCCACCGTGGGCCGCGGCGGCGCCGCCAAACAGCAGGTGGCCTTCATGATGCGCGCCCTGCTCGGGCTGAGCGAAACGCCCGCGCCGGATGCCGCGGACGCGCTGGCCATCGGCTATTCCCACCTGGCGGCCACGGACCCGCTGCGCGCGCACCTGTTCAAGGACCGCAAGTATGTTTAAGGCGGTCGCGCCGCGCGCGCAGCTCCGCCTCCCGCGCGCGCAAGGCGCGCAGATGCCCCGCCAGCGCGCGCACCTGCCCCGGCAGGAAGTACACGCGCTCCTTCAACCCGCGTCCCGTGAGCTGGCGCAGCTTCACCTGCCGCAGCATCCCGCTCTGGACATACCGCTGCAGCGTGCTGCGTTTCACCCCCAGCACCGCCAGCGCCTCGTCCAGCCCCATCAGCCGCTCCGGCTGCCCTTTCACAATCTCCCCGCGCTCCTTCACCAGCGCCTGCACCGCCGTCCTCTCCCAGTAGTTGCAGTACGGACGCCCCGGCACCGCCACCACGCGGAACCTCACATGGTGCCGGTGCAGGTATTCCCGCGCCGCAGAATCGCTGCACCCCAGCAACCGCGCCGCATGCCGCGTGCTGATGCCCCACGCCGGGACCTCCCGGTACGCCTCCCCGCTCCGCCTCTCATACCCGGGCCGCACCCGCAGCACACGCTCCGGATACTCCACACCCTCCATCTCTATCAGGCGCACCCCGCCCACACCTGTCAGCGTGCGCTGCAGGACACCCGTACGCGCGGCTTCTACCGCTCGGTTCTCCGGTCGGGGACTCTGGGCTGCCATGGATAAGGGTAGTGGAGTGGTGGGGCAGTGGGAAACAGAGGCGTTTAACCTTTTCCATCCTCATTTTTCGCCCGCAGCGTTCCCCCACGGCCTTGAAATGACGCCCGACACCATCTCCGGCTCAACGGCTTGTGAAAATGTCATGCCATGCAAGCACCGTATACTACAAGAATCGACTTTGACACGGTATCCGCGCCGCATGGCATTGGCGTTGCAGCGTTTTCATAAAGGATGTATGTAATACATTTGGCGGCAACCCAAGCCGAGGGATTTACAATTGACAATTGACGATTTACAATTTTGTAAGTTAGCCGCGCCATTCGGCGCGGTTGCAGGGGGGGGAAGATTGGCGTGAACAGGTGTGATTAGTAGGCGGGCGTTGATTCGGTGCCGCCTCACGGCACCTCACCCCTTCGGGGCAAACACGCTTCGCGGTTTGTCCAATCCGCCTTACCGCGCCGCAGGCGGCGCGGAAGCGGGGGACTCCGAGCTTGAAAGAAGACCGGGATTTTGGTAAGGTAGGTGCGCATGGGAGAGATGCGGCAGGGAATGGGACAGGACATGGTGGCAACGGCCTCCATGCAGTTCTTCATGCGCGCGCTACAGGCCACCAACATGGAGCTGCGCCAGATGGTGACGCAGGCGATGACCGCCAATCCCGCGCTGGAGGAGGTTGCCCCCAAAGAAGCCCCGGAGGATGAATCCGCAGGCGCGGTGGACCACGACGCCACACGGCGGCACAGCGAGTTCATGGACGCCCTGGAGGCGGAGGAGACGCTGGTTTCCCACCTGGAGGAGGAGCTGCGGCAGAGCGGCCTGCCCGAACCCGTGGAGGCTGCGGCACTCACGCTGGTGCAGTATCTGGACACGCACGGCATGTTCGACGAGCCTCCGGCGGAGATTGCGGCACGCGAGGGCATTCCCGACACCGTGTTGCGGGAAGCGCTGCAGGCGGTGCAGGAACTGGACCCCGCGGGCGTGGGGGCGGTGGATTTGCGGGAGAGCCTGCTTATCCAGCTCCGCCGCGCGGGCGAGAAGGACGACGCCCTGCCCGTCCGCGTGCTACAGGAGCAATGGGACGCGCTGGTGCGGCACCGCTATGCGGATGCGGCACGTTCTCTCGGCGTGACGGAGGACGACGTGCAGGCGGCGGCCTACCGCATCTCGCGCCTGAACCCCGACCCCGGCAGCGGGTTCGCGCAGACCGAACGCAACATCATCGAGCCGGACATTGTGGTGTCCGCGGACGAAAGCGGCCGCTATGTTGCGCGGCTCACGGGCGAGAACATCCCGCAGCTGGAGCTTTCCGCGGAATACCGCGAGATGATGGCGGAACAGGCGGACAAGCCGGAGGTGCGCCAGTACCTTTCCCGCTGCTTCAAGGAGGGGCGCGAGGTCATCCGCGCCGTGGCGGAGCGCCAGGCCACCATCCTAGCCGTGGCACAGGCCGTGGTGGCGCGCCAGCAGGACTTTTTCCGCAAGGGCCGCGCGGAGCTGCGTCCCATGCGCATGGAGGACGTGGCTGCGGACACAAGCCTGGCCGTCTCCACCGTGTCGCGCGCGGTGAGCGGCAAATACCTCCGCTGCAGCCACGGCGTGTACGCGCTGCGCAGCTTCTTCGCCGCCGCCCTGCCCTCCGGGGAGGACGCCGCCGTCTCCGCGGATGCCGTGCAGCAGCAGATTCTGCGCCTGGTGCAGGAGGAAGACCCCGCGCACCCGCTGTCGGACGCCGCGCTGGAGGCCGCGTTGGCGGAGCGCGGCATCACGGTGGCGCGCCGAACCATCGCCAAGTATCGCGAGAAGCTGAAAATCCTGCCCACCAACCTTCGCCGCCGCAAGTGAACCATGCCTGAACCCATTCTCAACGTCAGCAACCTTTCCGTGGAGTTCCACACCCGCGCCGGCATCAACTACGCGGTGAACGACGTGTCGTTCCACCTGAACGCTGGGGAGACGCTGGGCATCGTGGGTGAATCCGGCAGCGGGAAGTCGGTGACCTGCTCCGCGCTCATGGGTCTGCTGCCCTGCCCTCCCGCCGTCATCGGGGCGGAGTCGCGCGCCATGTTTGCGGGCATGGATTTGCTGCACATCACGGAAAAGGAGATGGCCAAGCTGCGCGGCCGGCGCATCTCCATGATCTTCCAAGACCCCATGACCAGCCTCAACCCCTGCATGACCGTGGGCGACCAGGTGGCGGAACCGCTGGTGCTGCACCACGGGATGACGTGGAAGGAGGCTCGGCGCGCGGCGGTGGAGGAGCTTGCCCGCACGGGTATCCCGGAGCCGGACAAGCGCGCGCGCTGCTACCCGCACGAGTTCTCCGGCGGCATGCGCCAGCGCGTGATGATTGCCATGGCGCTCATCACGCGCCCGGAAATCCTGATAGCGGACGAACCGACCACCGCGCTGGACGTCACCGTGCAGAAGCAGGTGCTGGACCTACTGGCGGAGCGGCAGCGCGAGCTGGGCACGGCGGTCATCCTCATCACCCATGATTTGGGCGTGGTGAAGCAGTACGCGCACCGCATCCAGGTGATGTATGCGGGAAGCATTGTGGAATCCGCACCCGCGGAGGAACTGCTGGCGCACCCGCTGCACGCCTACACGCGCGCCCTGATGGCATCCATCCCCGCCGCCAAGGCCAAGGGCGAGCCCCTGCAGACCATCCCCGGCCTGCCGCCCACCTTGCGGGAACCCATCCGCGGCTGCGCCTTCAAGCCCCGCAACACCATCGGCCACCCCGAACTCTGCCTCACCGACCGCGTGCCGGAACTGGTGGAGGCCGAACCAGGACATTGGGTCAGGAATTGCCCGGGATGCCGCATGAATTGACAATCTACAATTGACGATTGACAATTTGGGACTACGCCGCGCACACCCACGTGCACAGGGCGGAGACGGCCAGGGAGACGATGAAAAGAATGCCGGTGGCGCGGATGGCGCGGGCGGCGAAGGCGTTGACTGCGGGCATGCGTGCGGGGGAAAGCCTGCAGGTGAGAACCAGGGTGAGCACCAGCGCGGGAACGGCGAAGAACAGCTGGTGGATGAATGGGAGGAAAAGCATCCCGGCGTAGGCATCCCCGCCCAAATCCAGCAGTCCGTTCGCTTCGCACGGGTAGATGAGAAAGCCCAGGGCGTAGCTGGCGACAACCAGCACGCCGATGCACAACAGCAACGCGGTGGAGCGCCCCGGCAGGAAATAGAGATAAGCCAGCGACGTCACCAGCGGAACGCCGAAGAAAAACGCCGCCATCATCACCGCGCCCACGGGGGTGGCGGCATGGACGGTGTCGTGCAGATACGTGTGGGGCAGACAGAGCAGCCCCAAACCGAGACACAGGAGCAGCACGCCGATGTACAGCGGAGCCTCACCCCGCAGGGGCAAGGCCCCCCGCCCGTCTCCGGGGACGGGTGGGAGAGAGCTGTTGGCGTCGTCCGTCATCACTTCTGCGGGGCGGAGCGCTCCACCTTGAGCTTGGAGATGCTGCCCTGGAAGCTACCGAGCTTCTCGGTGGGCAGGATGAAGGTGGAGATGGACTCCGCCTTCTCGTCATGAGTGCGCGTAACCACGGGCTTTCCGGCAGGCTGGCCGTTGACGAGGAGCTGGGTGGATTCCGGCTTGCCGACGAGTTCCAGCTGCACCTTCTGCCCCGCAGGCAGGGTGTAGCCGAAGGAGAACTCCACGGAGTCGTCGCGGCGGAAGCCGACCGTTCCATCCTTCATGGCGGCGAAGAGCTTGCCGGTGGGGCCTTCCAGCAGCACCTGCTCCTGACCGGGCGCGGCCTGGTCCAGCTGCACCTCCATGGTGACATGGTAGTTGGGGCCGACGGCGGGGGTGCCGAGCTTCTTAAGGCAGGCGGCGGCATCCGCGTCCTCGCAGGTCACGGGCTTGTCCGTGGCGTGGAGCGGGTTGCAGCCGGGTGCGCCGCCAATCTGCTTAACGAGCGCCACATGGTCCTGGTAGGAGCGGGGTGCGTCCTCCTTGCCCCAGAACTTCTGGCTCATCACGTTGGCGGAATCGTAGATGGTGTTCCAGATATCCACGCTGCCGTAGCCGCGGTACTTGAGGTCAATCATGTCGTTCCACACGGCGAAGGCGGCACCGAGCAGCTGCGGGTGGCCGGCGGGCACATTCACGCCGCTGAGGTTGTGCGGCACAAAGTGGTCGTACATCCACGGGTGGTTGCGGTCCATGCGGTAGTAGTTCGCAAAGGGGACGATGTAGAGGTGGACATCCATGGAGTTGATGATGTCGAACCCTGCGGCGATGGCCTCCTCCGGCTGGTACCACTGGCGGTTCCAGAGGTTGATCTGCACGCCCTTGGCGCGCACGGGGGTCTTGCCCTTCTTGATGGAGAGGCTGCCCCAGAGGCGCGGGGTGTAGCCGCGCTCCTGAATGTGCTTGAGCACGGCATCCGTGAACTTGCGGTAGTCCTCGCTGTCGCCCTTGAACTCGTCCGCGCCGATGTGCACCACGCAGCCGTCGAACACCGGGCGGCCCAGCTTCTCGTTCTTCAGCAGGTACTCGTCCCACACCTCGCCGATGAACTGGGCGGATTCCGGCTTGGCGGCATCCAGCTCCTCCGCGCTGCGGGGGTTGTTGTTCATGAGGCGCAGGTCCGGGCGCACGCGGGTGAAGGAAAGGGCGTGCGCGGGGGCGTCGAACTCCGGCACGATGTTCACGCCGCGCGCCTTGGCGTAGTCGATGAGCTCGCGGAACTGCTTCTTGGTGTAGGAGACATCCGGCGAGGTGAGCGGCACGCCGTCCGGGCCCTTGATGTCGGACTCCATGCGGAAGCCGGTGTAGGCCTCCTTGAAGCCGTCCTTCTGGGCCTTGGCGTAGTCCTCCAGGAAGATGAAGTTGTCGTTGAGGTGAATGTGGAAATCATTGAGCTTGTACCAGGCCATGGTGTCCACCACATCCTTGAGGTACTGGTAGGGCACGGGCAGGCGACCCACATCCAGGATGAAGCCGCGCAGCTTGTAGCGGGGAATGTCCACCGCCGTGCCGCAGGGCAGCTGCGGGCCCTGGCGCAGCATCTGCAGCAGCGTGCGCGTGCCCCAGTACAGGCCCTTGGCCGTGTTGGCGTCAATGTTCACGCCCTTCTCGCCGATGCTCATGCGGTATCCCTCGTCGCCCAGCTCCGGCATCTTGTGCAGGCGCAGGCGGACGCCGCTGGCGCGGTCCTGCGGGTCAAGCTTCCATTCCCCGCCCGTCACCGCGGCAAAATCATGGAGGAGAGCCTGTGCATCCAGCCCCTTCACGCCCTTGCCGATGTGGAGGCTCGGGCTGACGGTGCGCGTGCCCGTGGCGCCGCGCCACTGCATGATATCCGGGATGACCTTGGGCTTGGGGTTGGCCTGGGCGGGGGCGCCGTCCTTGCCGCGAACGACCACCACGTAGTCCTTGCTCACGGCCTTCTCATCCCCGCGGGTGAGCTGGAAGCTCACGCGCACGGGCGTGTCCTCCAGCACCTCGGCCACGTTGCCCTTGCGGTCGATGACCTGCTCGTAGTCCGCACCGAGGATGGACACCTCGGCACCCTGCACTTTGGGCATGGCCAGCTTCTTCACGCCGTGCTGCAAGACCTCGGGAACCTTCAGGGAATCCGCGTCCTCCTTAAGCGTTCCCGCCGCGAGTGTGCCTGCTGTCAGCGCCGTCATCATGAGTAACAAAGACGTCTTCATGTTGTGGCAACACTACCACATTCCCCGCTCGGTTTCAAGCAGAAAGGATGAAAACGGCCCGCAGAAGACACGCCTGGTCAGTCGTTCAAGCGGTGGGTGGTGGGGACGTGGATTTGCTCCGCGGGGGAATCCACGTGGAGGATGGTGGGGAGCTGGGTTCGCTTGAGGGCGGAGGCGATGATGCGGCGCTGGACGCGGCGCACCTCGTTTTCCTCGAAGAGCGGGGTGTTGTGGATGAGCTCGGAGGCGGGGATGTTGCGGTCGGCCAGCTCGTGGATGATGCGGTCGGTCTCCGGGTGGTGGGGCTCGGTGAGCGCGCCGAAGAGGCCGGCGTGTTCCTCCTGCAGGAGGGCCTTGAGCATGTGGAGGTCCATCTCGTAGAGGTTGCCGAGGGGAGTCAGCCCGCCGCATGTTTCCGCGTAGAGGGTGAAGTTGCCCATCATGATGTCCTGCCGCGCGAGCGGGCAGATGAGCATGTAGCCCAATTCCTCCGCGACGGCGGTGGCGATGGCGGCGCGCAGGCGGGCGCGCGTGGCATCCGGCATCTTGTCGTCAGCGGGAGCATCCAGCTGGCGGACGGTGATGCCCAGGGCCTTGGCGGCGTGTTCGTCTTTGGCAAAGGTGAAGCCGCAGACGTGCGAGGCGCCGAGCGCGGCGGTGCAGAGGGCGGCAAGCAGGGTTCCGTTCGGGTGGTCCAGCGGCACGCACGCACCGGTGAACCCGTGGTTGCGGACGCTGTCCGCGATGCCGCGTTCCAGCGCGCGGCGCAGGAGGTCGCTCGGTTCCGGCAGGGCGGCGCAGGGGCGGCCCTTCTCCAAATCCGCCACCTTGGCGGCGGTTTCGAAGAACGGCAGGCGCAGCAGGGGCTTGCCCTCTTGGGAAACGATGAACGAGCCGCCGCCGTAGATATCGCCCCCGGCGGTGCCGACGGGTGCGCAGAGGACCACGGGGGTGCCGTTGGTGGTGGCCTCCCAGCGCATGTTGTCGAACAAATCCGCGGCGGCGGTGGCGTGCCACGGCTGGAGCGCCAGGTGGACCATCAAATCGAAGTCCTCGCCTTCCGGCAGAAGCTCCCGCTCGCCGAGGCGCACGAACACGCGCACGCCGTCGATTTCCGTCACCACGCTGTCCTCCAGCTCGGTGACGGTGTCCTGCTCCAGCAGGTAGGGCACCAGCGCGGCGCGGCGGCGTTCCTGGGCCTCGACCTCATCGTCGCTGTCCTCACCGAGCATGCCGTCCCACAGCTCGTCGTCCGCAATGAACCTGCGGTAGCCGCCGAGGATGAGCGGGGCGTGGCCCAGCTCCGCGGAAAGGGCGTCCAGCGCGCGCAGCGTCTGTTCCTCGAAGGACGGGCGCTCCGCCAAATCCTGCGGGTCCAGCCCGCAAAGGGCATCCGCGGGTGCGACGACGAGTTCCGCGCCGTGGTCGATGCAGTCGCGGTAGCCTTGGACGAGGGCGCGGAGGTTGTTGGAAAAGTCCCCGGGGAGGGGTGCGTTCTGGATGATGCCGATGCGGCGGATGCTGGTAGCCATGGGTGGTGTGGGGTTAGTAGAGGTGCACGGGGAAGGAGGTGCCGGTCTCCTCCAGCGTGAAGGCGAGGCCGACGCCGAATTCGCGTTTGCCGCCGTTGTCGCGCATGTAGACGTTGACGCCCATGTACCAGGCGCCGGAGTTGCGGAAGAGGGATATCTGCTGGAGCGGGCTGCGGCCTTCCGTGATGTCCATGTAGGCGCGGCCGGCGAGGGTGTAGCACTCGTTGATGCGCAGGTTGGCCTGCGCGTAAAGCTGGTTTGAGTCCTGCTGGATGGGGTGGTGGTCGATGTATCGCGCGCCGAAGGTGTACTCGAACCAGGCGCAGGGCATGTGGGAGATGGCGGCGTTGTACTGGTGGAAGTCCTCGCCGTTGCGGATGGTGGGCGTGAGGGTCTCCAGGCGGAGGCTCAGCGTGTCCCCGGGGGTGAAGCGCACCAGCGAGTAAAGGTTGGAGAAGTCGCGCACGGAGTTGGGGTTGTCCGCGTTGTAGTCCACGAAGGCGTGCCAGTCCAGGATGTTCCTGCGGTCGCCGTCCTGGACGGAGGAGAAGGTGTTCTGCATGCCGAAGCGCCAGACGGAGCTCTTGCCCCAGCCGTCGATGCCGGTGAAGCTGCACAGGTCCATGGGCATGGGTGCGGAGGTGCTGGCGCCCATGGTGGTGGACCAGCAGTCGATGCGCGGCACGAGCGCATTGGACGAGGAGATGGCCATGTGCGAGAACGAGGTGTACGGGCGCAGCACGTGCGTGAGTCCCTTGTAGCCCATGCTGTCCCAATGGAAGCCGGAGAAGTGGCGCTGCAGGCGGATGTCGAAGTCGCAGCCGAGGTATCCCATGAAGCGGTTGTCCGAGCCGATGCCGTCCACGCCGTAGTAGCCGGAGTAGCCGAATCCCGCCTTGGGGGTGACGTTGAGGAAGCGCAGGGCCTTGAAGTCCGTGGTGAACTCGTGGGTGGTGTTGACGCGGGCGTACTCGCCCGTGTTGAGCAGGCGGGTGTAGTATTCCTTCTCCGGGCCCTCGCGGTAGCGGGAGAGGGCGTCCTCGTACTCCAGGCGCTGGATGGGTGAGACGTACTGGCGCATGATGCCGGCGCCGTTGCGGGTCTCATAGTTGATGCGCGAGCCGAAGAGGGGCGTGCGCACGCGGTAGAAGGAGCCCTCCACGCGTTCGTCCGTGGCGTAGTAGTTGTTGGGGGCGAAACGGGCATAGAGCATGGACTGCGTGAGCCGCGAGGTGCGGGCCGCGCGCACGGTGTTGTCCGGCTTGTCGTTGATCTGGCACTGCCCGGTGAAGAAGTCGCGCAGCATGTAGCGGTCGCTGACGGCGTTGACGTTGGTGACGGCGGACCAGCGGGCTGCGGGGTCGAATTCCGGCTTGCCGTCCCAGCCTGCCTGCATGGCTCCGTAGTATCTCTGCTTGCGGATGCGGCTGCGGGGCATGTCCGTGGGATTGATCATGTGGCCACGGTCCGGGGCGTAGTAGAACTTGATGCCGGAGAAGTCCTCGTTGCGGTGCGCCATGGCGATGTCCTGCAAATCCAGCCCGGCGGCGAAGCCGCGGCGCGTGCGGACATCCGCATGCAGGGTGGCCAGGTAGTCCGCCGTGGGCATGATGCCCTCCACGCGGCGGTTGCCCAGCAGCACGCCGTATGAGTTGAACGTGTAGAAGCCCCAGTAGGAGCGCGTGCCCAAAGCGGGCATGTAGCCCTCCTTGGGGTTGAGCGAGTGCGAGAACGAGAACCAGCCCAGCACGGGCACCGCCACGTCGTGGCTGCGCGTGGCCACGCTCAGGCGGGAGAGCGAGGCGTAGTCCCCCGGCACGATGCGGAGCGTGCCGGTGCCCACCCAGGTGGAGGGTTCCTCCACGTCCTCGGTGGAGACGTAGGCGTCGTGGATGGTGACGAGGTCGCGCCCGCGGGCGTCCTTGCCGTACTCCACGCGGGAACCGCGGACGAGGATGCCGTTGACCTTGGCGCGCACGCCGGTAAGCTCCGCGGTGCCGCTTTCCCAGCGGTAGGATCCGCCGGTGCCGCGCATCATCATCTCACCCTGGCAGAGGGTGAGCGGGCCGTTGAGCTCCGCCACCTTGTCCTGCAGGTTGGCGGCCGCGCCGCCCGCGTAAATGTCCGCCCCGGTGTCGGTGACGATGTGGATGGGCGCGGAGCCGCCCTTGTAGGAGACGGTGTTGCGGGCGGCGTCGTAGCGGATGTCGGCGCCGCGGCTCTCAATAGCCAGGTTGGAGGGGATGGACGGCGCGGCGGAAAGCCCGGTGAGAGCGTTGATGCCCGCAATCTCGGCCAGGGTGGGAGCGGCGGGGCGCTCGTCGTTGGGCAGCGGCATGGTGCCCTGCTCTTCCGCGAGCTGCGGCATGGGAGTGGGTTCATCCTTGGCGGCGGTGCGCTTGGGGAAATCCGTGAGCGGGGGAGCGGCGGGCAGCTGCAGCTCCTGCGGCTTGGCATCCGCCTCCGGCACCTGCGGCAGGGGCGCGGGCGCGGTGTCCTGCGCCCACAGCGCGCCGTGGAGGAAAAGCGTGGCGAGCGTTCCCAGCACCGCCGCCCTGCTGTCCGTTCCGTGCATCATCCGTTCAAAGCCTACGTGGTGGGAAAGGGGCGCACTCAGGAGGCCGACTCCATGTAGCGCTTGAGGAAGCGGGCGGTGGTGGTTTCCAAATCCAGCAGCACCAGGCCGTCCAGCACGCCTCCGAAGCTCTCGTCGATGCCGAAGGAAAGCATCTTGCCGTTGAGCCGCAGGTACTGGCGCAGCAGCACGGGGATGCCCTTGCGGTCCGGCTCCGCCTCGATCACCATCATGTTGAGCATGCGCACGTCCGCCAGCCCGCTGGGCAGCAGGGCCATGTCCTCCGCGCGCAGGGCCAGCTTGTCCGGCGGGAAGTTGGCGGTCACGTGGCGCGCCAGGGATTCCTCCATGCAGTGGGCGCGCAGCCAGCCCAGGATAAGGCGGCGCGAGTAGTCCGTGTAGTCTTGGGAGATGCTGACGGTGCCGTAGAGGTAGCGGTACTCCGGGTGCTTGAGGAGGTAGCGGGCGATGCCCATCCAGAGGGTGTCCAGCGAGCCGGGCTGGCGCTGGTACGGCGCGGTGATGAACGCGCGCCCCATCTCCAGGCCGCGGGAGATGACCTTCATCATGGGCTTGCCGAAACGGAAGAACTGCGCGTTGTACAGGCCGTCCAGCCCCTTGTTGCGGATGATGAAATCCGTGCGGCCGATGCGGTAGGCGCCGGCCACGCACTTGGCGGCGGGGTCCCACATGACGAGGTGGATGTAGTGGGGGTCGAACTGGTCGAGGTCGCAGGCGGTGCCGGTGCCCTCGCCGACGGCGCGGAAGGTGTTCTCTCGCTGCAGGCCGAGCTCATGCAGCAGGCGGGGGATTTGCTCCGCCTCCGCGGCGTACACCTGCATGCCGCCGTTCTCGCCATCCACGCAGCGGCAGGATTCCGGCAGCGCGTCGATTTCCTCCTGCAGCAGCTCCGGCGGCTCCGGCGCGTCCACCGGGCAAGTGGATGCCGCAGGGGCGGGCGCCTCCTGCGCCGCGGGCGCGGGGGCGGTCTCGTAGCGCAGCAGGGAGGAGCGCAGGCGCAGGTGGTCGATGAGGCTCTGCGGGTCCTTGAAATGGCCGAGCAGCGTGGGCGGCACGGCGCGGCCCAGGCGGATATGGTGGCGCATGCGGCCGTCGCGCTTGATTTCGCGCGGCAGGAAAACGGAGCGGATGCCCTTGGCCAGCACGGTCACCAGCTGGAAGAACCAGCCCGTGTGGCCGGAGATGTGCATGGGCACCACGGCGGCGCGGGTCTTGGCGATGATGCTCGCCATGTTGGGCTGCCAGGGGTCCTCCTGGATTTCGCGGTGCCGCAGGGAGAGCGAGGACACGGAGCCGCTGGGGAACAGCAGCAGGCAATGGCCCTCCCGCAGCCACGCCAGCATCTCCTTCATGCCCGCTATGTTGGCGCGCTTGGCATCGTTGCCGCCATACACGTTCACCGTGATGGAGTACGGGCGCATGCCGCGCACGCAGTACAGGAAATCGTTCACCACAATGCGGATGTCCTTGCGGCGCCGCATCACCGCCGCACCGAACATCAGGCCGTCGCTCAGCCCGTGCGGGTGGTTGGAGGTCACCACGCACGCCCCCTCCGCGGGAATGTTCTCCACGCCCTCCAAATCGAAGTTCAGGTTGAGGTATTTGCAGGCGAGGGTGAAGAAGTCTTCCGTGCTGCCGTTCTCCCAGTCCTCCTCAATGTGGTCGTGGGCGTAGTTGAAATTGCTGAACCCCAGGCGGCGTTCCCCCCACTCGATGAGCCACCGCGGCAGCTTCAGCCAGCCCGGCAGGTATTCGGTGAGGTCCATTATCTTTTGCCTTGTTCTCACGTCTTGCGTTGGTTCTGCTCGGCGCACACCGCGCCGTGGTGGGAATTCTACCATGCCCCCTTCCCTGCGTCAACCATAATTGTACGCGCGTACCGCCCACGCGCGAGACCTGCGGTTTATTGCGCTCCGCGGAGATGGGCGTGGAGGAATTCGGCGGAGGTTTGGCCGGGGGCGGCGGGGGTGTTGCCGAGGTAGCCGTAGACCAGGCGGGAGCCGTGGCGGGCGTAGAGGAGACGGCTTTGCGCGGCTTGGGGGCCCATGCCCATGACGGCGACGGGGCCGGAGGCGCGGGACAGGAGGTCCAAGCCCACCTGCATGTCCTGTTCGGAATTGAGGCGGAAGGCGAATTTGGCGATATCGGCGCCGAGTTCGCGGGCGCGGCGCTCCTTGGCGAGCAGGTCTTCCAGCGCGGGGGTGGCGTTGAAATCATGGAAGGAGGCCACGAGCTGCACGTCGGCGGCATGCACCAGCTGGGCCATGGCAGGCGCCTTTTCCAGGTTGGCCAGCTCCCAATCCAGCATGGCGGCCATGGGCAGGAGCTTGAGCGCCCACGCGCTGCGCAGGACGTACGGCATCTCTCGCACGCCGCCCTCCGCGGCATCGCGCACCGTCACCAGCAGCGGCTTGGGACAGGGACGCGCCAGCACGTCGTCGCAGGTCACCTCCGGCGGCAGGGCGTCCACGCGCAGCTCCACCACATCGCAGGGCAGCGGCAGCGAGCCTTCCACGGCCTGTTGCCAGAGCTGCCAATCGGTGATGCAGCCGACGATTCTGGTATCGTTAGCTGGCACGGCTGAGGAAGGCGTCGAGCTCCGCGAGGGCGCGGCGCTGTGTGGGGCAAGCGCGGCGGCGGCAGCCGAGCACCAGGCTGCAGCGCTTCTTGCCGGAGAAGTGATAGGTGGTGAGGCCCATGCGGCGCAGGTCCTTCAACTGGGAGTCCAGCCGCGTGTAGAAGAAGAGCGGCAGCGGGGCCTCCCCGGCGAGGGAGTCCAGGGAAATCTCCACGGGCGGGGTCTGGCTGCGCAGGTGGCTTGCAATGAGCGGCAGGCCGACCTCCTCCAGCATCTTGCGGATGCGGTTGAAGAGGTAGTCCAGCGGCACGGCGTGCAGCGGGCACTCGTTTTCCAGGTAGAGCATGACGGCTTGCGCCACCTCACGGCTGCAGGGCAGCGTGGTTCCGGCATCCTGCGCGGCTTCCAGCAGCACCTGCTCCATCCAGTCCACGTCGTAGTCGGATATCACGCAGTGGCCGGTTTGCAGGAAGGGTCGGTTGTTCTTGAAGGCAATCATCATTTGAGGGGGAGTTTGCGTTGAAGGGCGTCCTGCGCGGTCTTGCGCTCGGATTTGCGCAGCAGCTCGATGAATTCATCCACGGTCTGGAACTGGCGGCACACGGAAACAAAGCGGATGTACGCCACGGAATCGATGTTCTGCAGCTTTTCAATGACTTTCATGCCGATGACGGCGGAGGGCACCTCGCGCTGGTGGTCGGCATGCAGCGCGGCCACGATTTCATCCACCGCCAGATCCAGCTGGTCCATGCTGACGGGGCGCTTCTCGCACGCCTTCATCATGCCGTGCAGGATCTTGTCGCGGCTCAGCGCCTCGTGCATGCCGTCGCGCTTCACCACGCGGAGGTCCATGCGTTCAATCTGCTCGTACGTGGTGTAGCGGTAGCCACAGCGCAGGCACTCCCGCCGCCGCCGGATGCACAGCCCGTCCTTGGACGTGCGAGAATCGATGACCTTGTCATCCATGTAGCCGCATTGTACGCATCTCATGCCGCCATGCTACCACAAGACCTGGTGCCGTCAAGCGCGAAACCACACTTTATTTTGCGGTTGGGCGGCGATTTTCCAAAATCCGCGGAACGGCGGCGTTTTCCGCCCGAAAAAAAACGGGCGCGCGACCCGCCGGTGGGGGCGAAAACCCTTAACCAACCCTAAGCAATTGGCAAACGTGCGCACGCGCGAGAAAAGGGGCTTGTGCGAAAGTGCGACAAGTGGTATATTGGCGTGCGTCAACCCAATTTATTCAATCCATATGGAAACATCATTGAAATTGCACGGACTGGTGGCCGCCTCTCACACCCCGATGAGCGCGGACGGACATTGCAACCCGAACGCCGTTGAGGGCCAGGTGGCCTTCCTGGCATCGCAAGGCATCAAGCTTGCGTTCATCACGGGCTCCACGGGCGAATCCGCCCACATGCAGCTCACGGAGCGCAAGGAGAACATGGCCGCCTGGGGCGAGGCCGCGAAGAAGCACGGCATGCAGTTCGTGGTGCACACCGGCGGCAACAGCATCTACGACGGCCGCGAGCTCGCCGAGTACGCCGTGAAGTGCGGGGCTGCGGCCACGGCCAGCAACTCCCCCTGCTACTTCAAGCCGGGCAGCGTGGATTCCCTGGTGGACTGCCTGGCGTTCGAGGCCTCCGGCGCGCCGGAGCTGCCGTACTACTTCTACGACATCCCCGCCCTCACGCACGTGGGCTTCAACCCCGTGAAGATGATCCACGCCTGCGCCGCCAAGATTCCGAACTTCTGCGGCGTGAAGTTCACCAACCCGGACATGGCGCTCTACATGGACGCGCTGAACTGCGACGGCGGCAAGTGGGACGTGCCGTGGGGCGTGGACGAGTGGTTCCTGGCGGCCCTGGCCACCGGTGCCAAGGGCGGCGTGGGCTCCTCCTACAACTACGCTCCCAAGCTGTACCAGGACATCATCAAGGCCTTCAACGAGGGCGACATGAAGGAGGCGCAGCGCCTGCAGCAGCTCTCCGTCACCATGATCAACATCATTGCCTCCAAGGGCTACATGGGCTGCTGCAAGGCCATCATGGGCTGGTGGGGCGTTGACATGGGCCCGGCGCGCCTTCCCATGGGCAACCCGGATTCCGCCACCCTCAAGCAGCTCAAGGACGAGCTCACCGCCATCGGCTTCTTCGACTGGGCCATCAACAAGTAAACACACGCTCCATCCCTTATGGACAAGAAAGCACTCGGCGAGTTCTACAGGAACACGCTTCTCAATGAGATTGTGCCGTTCTGGTTCCCGCGTGCGTACGACGAGACGCACCCCGGGCTCTACCACTGCTTCGAGGCGGACGGCAGCATGGCCGACACGGACAAGAACGTGTGGGCGCAGGGCCGCATGGCCTGGATGCTGCTCACCCTCTACAACAGCGTGGAAAAGCGCCCGGAGTGGCTCAAGTACGCGGAAAGCGCCCTCAAGTTCGTGGAGGAGTTCTGCGTGGACCCCAAGGACGGGCACATGTACTTCCTGATGACGGAAGCGGGCGTGCCGCTGCGCAAGCGCCGCTACGCCTACAGCGAGTGCTTCACCGCCATTGCCTGGGCCGCGCACTACGGCGCCACCGGGCAGGAGAGCGACCGCGAGCGCGCCCGCCACTGGTTCGACATCTTTGCGGACGTGTTCTTCACGCCCGGCAAGATGGCGCCCAAGACCACCGGCAAGCGCCCCACGGAGAACCTGGGCGCGCGCATGATCATGCTGGTGACCTGCCAGGAGCTGCGCCGCTACCTGGGCGACGACGACGGCTTCTACACCGGCTGGATCAACCGCTGCATCCAGGACCTCAAGTCGCTCTTCCTGCACGAGGACATCCAGGCCGTGCTGGAGAACGTGGCGCCGGACGGCTCCATCATCGACCACTTCGACGAGCGCACGCTCAACCCCGGCCACGCCATCGAGGGCGGCTGGTTCATCCTGAACGAGGCCCGCATGCGCGGCGGCGACCAGGAGCTGGTGGACATCGGCTGCAAGATGATCGACTGGTCGCTCGCACGCGGGTGGGACAAGGAGTACGGCGGCCTGCTGTACTACGTGGACGTGTACGGCGGCTCCGTGCAGGAGTACTGGCACAACATGAAGTTCTGGTGGCCGCACGACGAGGCGCTCATCGGCACCTGCCTGGCCTACGTGATGACCGGGGACGAGAAGTACGCGGAGTGGCACCAGCGCATCCACGACTGGTCCTTCGAGCACCTGCAGGACAAGGAGAACGGCGAGTGGTACGGCTACTGCAACCGCGACGGCTCCCCCGCCAACACCCTCAAGGGCTCCGTGTGGAAATCCTTCTTCCACCACCCCCGCGCCCTGTGGACCTGCGCCATGTTCCTGGGCGCCATCCCGGAGCCCGGCATCAAGAAGTAACAACCACACCATCCAAACGCCATGATTATCGGAATCCTGAACTCAGGCGGCGATTGCCCCGGCATCAACTCCGTCATTGAAGGCTACGTGGCCGCCGCCTACAGCCGCGGCTGGCGCGTCATCGGCTTCCACGACGGCTTCGAGGGCCTGCTGCCCGTGGTGGGCGGGCGCCGCTATGAGGTCTTGAACCTCCTCAAGACGCACAAGATCCGCTCGCTGGGAGGCACCATCCTGGGCACCACCAACACCGGCAACTTCAACGTGCAGGTCAACAAGGTGGGACGCCACTCCCTGGACCCCCAAATCATGGCCAAGGCCAAGAAGACCATCACCGCCCTCGGCCTGGAGGCCCTCGCCGTCATCGGCGGCGGCGGCTCCGCCAAAACCGCCAAGCTCCTGGCCGAGGAGGGCCTCCCCGTCATCTCCATCCCCAAGACCATCAACAACGACCTCTGCGGCGCCTCCGACTACACCTTCGGGTTCCAGAGCGCGGTGGAGGTGGTGGCCTCGTCCATCGACCGCATCCGCACGACGGCGAACGCGCACAAGCGCATCATGGTGATTGAGGTGATGGGGGACCGCTCCGGGTGGATTGCGCTGCACAGCGGCATCGCCGCATCTGCGGACGTGGTGCTCATCCCGGAAATCAATTTCGACGTGAAGCACGTGGTGGACGGCATCATGCAGCGGCACAACGCCGGACAGCGTGAAATCATCGTGGTGGTGGCGGAGGGCTGCCTGCTCAACGGCGAGCTGGTGACCGTGTTCAACAAGGACAACGGGGAGGAGCGCCTGGGCGGCATCGGCAACCGCCTGTGCCACCTGCTGGAGCAGGAAACCGGAATCGAGACGCGCTACTGCGTGCTGGGGCACACCCAGCGCGGCGGCTCGCCGTGCGCGTTCGACCGCGTGCTGGGCCTGCGCTTCGGCGTGGAGGCCGTGAAGCTCATCGAGCGCAAGGAGTTCGGCACCTCCGTGGTGCTGAAGGGCGGCAAGGTGGGCACCACCAGCATAGACGAGGCATCAGAGCCGCGCCTGGTGAACCCGGAAAACCACCTGGTGCAGACCGCGCGCGAGCTGGGCATCATCTTCGGCGACCGCGAGCCGGAGGACGTGCGCCGCATGCATGCAACAAAGTAACCCTTATTTCCATACCATCATGAAGAACATCACCAATATCATCATGGCCGGCGCGGGCGTGGCGCTCTGCGCACTGCTCACATCCTGCACAACGGACGATGCCGGCAACCCGGGCACCCCCAGCTACATCGCGCTGGAAACCAACTCCGGGCGCATCCTCTTCTCGTCCAACACCAACGCCAAGCGTCCCATCGGCATGCTCGCCAACATGGCCAACGCCGCTGTCGCCATGGACTGGATAGAGACCCAGAACATCGACCGCAACCGGCAAATCACCGTGCCGCGGGAGGCCGTGCGCTGGCCGCACACCAACCTGCTGGGCCTGCAGGTGGGCGACACCATCTCCATCCGCGACGCGCTGTACGCCACGGTGCTGACGGACGACAGCGCGGCGGCCGCCACGCTGGCGCACGCCTGCGGCGCGGCGCTGAGCCCGAACGCGCCGGAGAGCACGTTCATCAGCCAGATGAACAAGCTGGCGCGCTCGCTAGGCATGTTCACCACCTACTTCAAGGGTACCAACGGCGCGGTGGTGTCGCAATCCTCCGCGCGCGACATGGCGCTGCTCGCCACGTACGTGACGACCAACCAGAGCCTGCTGGCCATCTGCTCCATGCCGAGCGTGACGGTGACGGTGAACGGCACGCGCCGCGTGACGATCCACAACGGCAACAAGCTGCTGTCGTCCTCCGTGGACGGCATCAAGGTGGCGCGCTCCAAGAGCGCGGGAGCCTGCGTGATGGCCACCAGCCGCCGCAGCTCCGTGCGCCGCACCAATCCCTCCACCGGCCAGCAGAGCGTGTATGCGCAGCGCCTGGTCACCGTCATCCTCGGCGAGCCATCGTCCCAGCAGCGCTACAACATGGCCGCGCGCTTCCTGCGCGACGGCTGGGAGGAATGGGAGAAGTGGCTGCCCACCAATGATATCCAGGACCGCAAGAAGTTCCTGCTGCTCCCCAAACAATAAACCGCCATGAACGTTGGAATTTTGAATTCGGGCGGCGACGCCCCCGGGCTCAACGCCGTGATTGAGGGTGCCGTGGCTGCGGCCACGGCGCGAGGCTGGACCGTGTACGGCTTCTACGACGGGTTCGAGGGCCTGCTCTCCACCCCGGAGGACGAGCGCTGGAAAATCCTCACCACGGAAAACTGCCACAACATCCGCTCCACCGGCGGCACCATCCTCGGCACCACCAACAAGGGCCACTTCACCGTCAAGAGCGGCGTGGACGGCCGCGTGGAGATTGCCAAGGAGGTGCTCGACCAGAGCAAGGCCACCGTGGAGCGCCTCGGCCTCTCCGCCCTCATCGTGGTGGGCGGCGACGGCTCGCAGACCATCGGCCTGGAGCTCCGCCACATCGGCCTGCCCATCGTCGGCGTGCCCAAGACCATCGACAACGACCTCGGCGCCACGGACTACACCTTCGGGTTCTGGACGGCGGTGGGCGTGGTGAGCCAGAACCTGGACCGCCTGCGCACCACGGCAGACTCCCACCAGCGCATCATGGTGGTGGAGGTGATGGGGCGCCATGCGGGCTGGATAGCGCTGTACGGCGGACTGGCGGGCGGCGCGGACCTCATCCTGATACCGGAGATCGAGTTCACGATGGAGGACGTGGTGAAGAAAATCGAGCTGCTGAAGGCGCTCGGCCAGCGTGAAATCATCGTGGTGGTGAGCGAGGGCGCGCGCATCGGCGGCCAGCTCATCACACTCAACGAGGAAACCAAGGGCGAGGTCCGCCTCGGCGGCATCGCCGCCTTCCTCTCCACCAAGCTGCAAACCCTCACGGATATCGAGACGCGCTACTGCGTGCTGGGCCACACCCAGCGCGGCGGCTCGCCCATCCCGTTCGACCGCGTGCTGGGCGTGCGCTGCGGCGCCAAGGCCATCGAGCTCATCGAGAAGGGCGAGTTCGGCCACACCGTGGCGCTCAGCCGCACGGACATCGTCTCCATGCCCATTGAGGAAGCGGTGAAGAAGCTGCACCTGGTGGGCGAGGACAGCCAGCTGGTGGATGCAGCCAAAGAGATTGGCGTATCCTTCGGCGACACGCATTCCGCCTATGGAGGCCCGTTCTAAAAGCACCTTGCGAAAGGCGGCACTGCTGTGCCGCCTTTTCCTTTTGCTGGCCGCCTCCCTGCTGCTTGCCTCCTGCGCCCTGCCCATCCCCCTGGGCTCAACCACATTCTGACAAACAACGCGGGTTGTGCTTGCATGAAGCGGGGCTTTGTGGTAAATATGTGCCCGCACCCCGGATGGGTGGCAGAGTGGTTTAATGCAGCGGTCTTGAAAACCGCCGAAGGTTTTGCCTTCCGTGAGTTCGAATCTCACCCCATCCGCTGTTTGGGGGATTTTGCGCATTGATTGGCATGCAAGGGGCGCGGTTGGTAGGCGGGCGTTGGCGTGTATCCACCCCGCGCAAGGCGGGGTTATGTGCCGAGACGTATCGGGCGTGGTTACCCCCACGCCTTACGGCGTGGGCTGGAAAAAGTTGTCGCCGCCAAGGCGGCTCAAAGTTAGGCGCGGCGGTGCCGCGCGGAAGGGTAATTGTAAAAAGCCGCCTGCCGTGGGAACGGCAGGCGGCTGGAATTTTGCTTGGCGTGGGGAATTACTTCTCGTCGCCCTCGGAGGGGCTCCATTCCTCTGCCTTGAGGGTGGCCAGGTTGAAGGCCTGCTCCAGGCCCACCATGTCGCCGGCGCGCACGGTCTCGAAGGCGGCCGTCTCGCGGCGCAGCTGCTCCGGATCGTAGTTGACGGCCTTGATGGAGAGGCCGATGCGGCGCTCCACCTTGTCCACCTTGATGACGCGGGCCTTGACGGGGTCGCCCACCTTGATAACGTCCTTGACGCGCTCCACGTGCTCCTCGGAAAGCTGGGAGATGTGGATGAGGCCGTCGATGTCGCCGTTGAGGCTGACGAAGGCGCCGAAGGAAGCGATCTTGGCGACGGTGCCCTCCACGAGGTCGCCCACCTTGAACTGCTGGTCGATGCTCTCCCAGGGGTCGGTCTCAAGCTGCTTGATGCCAAGGGAGACGCGCTGGTTGGCCTTGTCGATGTTGATGACGCGGGCCTCCACCACATCGCCCTTCTTGAGGACTTCCGAGGGGTGGTTGATCTTGCGGGTCCAGCTCATGTCGGACACGTGGATCATGCCGTCGATACCCTCCTCCAGGGCCACGAAGGCGCCGTAGGGGGTGAGGTTGCGCACGGCGCCGGAAATGACGGTGCCGATGGGGAAGCGCTCCTGGATGAGGTCCCACGGGTTTTCGTCCAGCTGGCGGATGCCGAGGGAGATCTTCTGCTCGTCCACGGAGATGTTAAGGACGACGGCCTCGATCTCCTGGTCAAGCGACAGCACGTCGCTCGGGCGGGAGATGCGCTTGGTCCAGGAGAGCTCGGAGACGTGCACCAGGCCCTCCACGCCCTTCTCCAGCTCCACGAAGGCGCCGTAGGCGAGCAGCTTGGTGACGCGGCCCTTGACGTGGGCGCCGATGGGGTACTTCTGCTCGATGTCCGCCCAGGGGTTGTCGGAGAGCTGCTTGAGGCCGAGGGAGACGCGCTCCTTCTCGCGGTCCACGTCCAGGATAAGCACCTCCAGCTCCTGGCCGATGTGCAGCACCTCGGAGGGGTGGTTCACGCGGCCCCAGCTCATATCCGTGATGTGCAGCAGGCCGTCCATGCCGGACAGGTCCACGAAGGCGCCGAAGTCCGTGATGTTCTTGACGGTGCCCTTCACGCGGTCGCCCACCTGGACGGTCTCCAGGAAGTGCTGGCGCTGCTCGCTGCGCTCGGCCTCGATGACCTCGCGGCGGGAAAGGACGATGTTCTTGCGGTCGTCGTTGACCTTGACAATCTTGAATTCATAGACCTGGCCAACGAACTCGTTGAGGTCCTTGGGGGGGATGATGTCCACCTGGGAGCCGGGGAGGAAGGCCTCCACGCCGACGTTGACGGTCAGGCCGCCCTTGACGACGCTCTTGACCTTGCCCTTGACGAGGCCGCCCTCCTTGAAGACGGCGACGATCTTGTCCCAGTTCTGCTTGTGGGCGGCCTTCTCCTTGGAGAGGACGACGTGGCCCTCCTCGTTCTCGAGGGTTTCGAGAAGCACCTCGATCTGGTCGCCCACCTCAATCTCCTCGTCCTCGAACTCGGAAATGGGAATGACGCCTTCGGACTTGTAGCCGATGTCCACGAGGACAACCTGGGGGCGGATTTCAAGGATGGTTCCGTTGACGATATCACCCTTGCGGAAAGAAGGAAGCTTGGAATCGATCAAAGCCTCCAATTCAGTATTACTCATAATGTATGGTTATTGGTTAATGTGAACGCCCTCCTCCAAGGCCCTGTAAACGGCGGCAAGCGGGCACCTGTGCGCCACCGAACGGAAAGCGGTGCGGCATTCTATCCGTTTCCGCGCGCATTGGCAAGCAAAATATCTGAAAAAATCAATTATTTGGGGTTGACGCGGGGCGCGGGCGGTCATAGAATGGACGGCGTTATGAAGACACCTGTAACCGTAACCGTGACCGGCGCCGCCGGCAACATCGCCTATTCCCTCCTGTTCCGCATAGCCGCCGGCGAGATGCTGGGTGCGGACCAGCCCGTTATCCTGAAGCTCCTGGAAATCCCCCCGTGCCTGGACAAGCTGCACGGCGTGGTGATGGAGCTTGAAGACTGCGCGTTCCCGCTGCTGCACAGCATTGTGGCCACGGCAGACCCGGCGGAGGCGTTCAAGGACGCCAACTGGTGCATGCTGGTGGGTTCCGTGCCGCGCAAGGACGGTATGGAGCGCAAGGACCTGCTGGGCATCAACGGCAAGGTGTTCATCGGCCAGGGCAAGGCCATTGCCGAGAACGCCGCCAAGGACTGCCGCGTGTTCGTGGTGGGCAACCCCTGCAACACCAACTGCCTCATCGCCGCCCTCCACGCCGAGGGGATGGACAAGAAGAACTTCTACGCCATGACCATGCTGGACGAGTACCGCGCCAAGAGCCAGCTCGCCGCCAAGGCCGGCGTGCCCGTCTCCGCCGTCACCAACATGACCATCTGGGGCAACCACTCCTCCACCCAGTACCCGGACTTCACCCACGCCAAGATCAACGGCAAGCCCGTGACCGAGGTCATCACCGACACCGAGTGGCTCAAGGGCGAGTTCATCAAGACCGTGCAGCAGCGCGGCGGCGCCATCATCAAGGCCCGCGGGGCTTCCTCCGCCGCCTCCGCCGCCAACGCCGCCCTCATGAGCGTGCGCAACCTCACCACCCCCACCGCGGAGGGCGACTGGTACTCCGTGTGCTCCTACACGGACGGCACCAAGTACGGCCTGCCGCAGGGCCTCATCTGCTCCCAGCCCACCCGCACCAACGCGGACGGCTCCATCAGCATTGTGGAGGGCCTGGAGCTGGACGCCTTCTCCCGCGAGAAGATCGACGCCTCCGTCAAGGAGCTCCAGGAGGAGATCGGCTCCGTCATGGGCTGAACATGGATGTACTAGGTACTAAGTACTAGGTACTATTTTGAATTTGCCAAGCCCGTCCGGCGGATGCCGGGCGGGCTTTTTAGGTTCATCCGCTTGACGTATGGGCCGGCATGGGGTATATTGCGGGCATGCCCGTGCCCCAGAACACCATCGCGATTATCTTCGACTACGACCACACGCTCAGCCCGCACAACATGCAGGAAGACACCATCTTCAAGGAATTCGGCATCGATTCGGACTCCTTCTGGCACAAGTGCAACGAGCGCAGCCGCGTGGAGGGCTGGGACGGCGAGCTGAGCTACATGAAGGAGCTGCTGGACGAGCTGAGCATGGACGGCGTGAGCAACGCGCGCCTGCGCGGGCTGGGCAAGAAGCTCACGTACTACCGCGGGGTGGAGGAGTTCTTCCGCACCTTCCCCGCCAAGGCTCTGCGCCCGGAGCACGGCCACGCGGGCATCCACGTGGAGTTCTACATCATCTCCAGCGGCCTGCGCAGCATCCTGGAGGGCTCCTCCATCCACCCCTTCATGCGCGAGGTCTTCGCCTGCGAATTCAGCGAGTCCAACGGCTGCATCAACTTCCCCAAGCGCGTCATCTCCCACACCACCAAGACCCAGTTCCTCTTCCGCATCAACAAGGGCATGCTCAGCTACGCGGAGGACGTGAACGACCACGTGGACCACGACCTACGGCCCATCCCGTTCCAGCACATGATCTACGTGGGGGACGGCCCGACGGACGTGCCGTGCTTCACGGTGATGCGCCAGCAGGGCGGGCACAGCGTGGCCGTGTACAACCCGGACGACGCCTCGCTGGCCAGCTTCCGCAAGTGCTACAACCTCAAGACGGACCAGAGGCGCGTGGATTTCTTCGCCCCGGCGGACTACACGGAGGGCAGCCACCTGTACTTCATCCTGCGGGAGACCGTGAACCGCATCGCGGATTCCATCATGCACGACCAGAAGGCGGAGATAGCCGCCGGAACCTACTCCGCACCCAAGATTTAACCGACTATGAACGAGACACACGACCCCATACCGAGCAAGTTCCAGCGCCACCTGTGCTGGGCGGCCCTCAGCGGGCTGGCGCTGGTGGTGCTGGTGGGCATCATCCTGGCCTTCCTGTACGGGCTGGGGCGTCTGTTCATGGCGCTGCAGCCGGTACTGCTGCCGGTGGTGGTGGCGGGCATCCTGGCGTACCTGCTTTCGCCGCTGGTGGGATGGGTCACCAAGCGCCTGCACTCGCATGTGGCGGCCATCCTGCTGGTGATGCTGGGCGCGGGCGCGGTGGTGGCGGGCATCGCCTACACCGTGGTGCCGCAGGTGGTGGAGCAAGGCGGCCAGCTGGTGGCCAACCGCGAGCAAATCTTCAAGAGCGCCGTCTCCACCGCGCAGGAGAAGCTGGAAACCAACAAGCTCCTCCAGAACTCCGTGAACATGGCCTACGGCAAGGCCCTCAAGGACGCCCGAGCGGAGGCCCTTCCCCAGGAGGACTACCTGCGCATGCAGGAGGCGGAATGCTACACGGACATGCTGATAGCCGTGTGCACCTTCTATTCCGATTTCGTGACGGACCGCGCGGTGGACTGGCTGATGGCGGGTTCGCGCGCGCTCAGCCGCGTGGGGCTGGCGATTGTGGGCACCATCATGGTGCCGGTGTTCCTGTTCTACTTCCTGCTGGAGAGCGAGCACATCAAGCGCGACTGGCACCGCCTCATCCCCATCCGCCGCTCGCTGTTCCGCGACGAGCTGGTGCAGACCCTCCAGGAAATCAACGACTACATCGTGTCCTTTGTGCGCGGGCAGATGCTGGTGAGCCTCATCGACGGCGTGCTGCTGGCCATCGCGCTCAAGGTGGCGGGGCTGCCCTACGCCGTCACCATCGGCCTCGCCGCAGCCATCCTCGGCATCATCCCGTACGTCGGCATGATCAGCACCTGGATTCCCGCCGTGCTCATCGCCTGGTTCTCGTCGCACGACGTCAACATGGTCATCGTGGTCACCGTCATCTTCGCCTGCGTGAGCCAGCTGGACGGCTGGGTGATCCAGCCGCGCGTGGTGGGCAGCCGGTTGAAGATGCACGACATGACGGTGATGTTCTCCGTGCTGTTCTGGAGCTACGTGCTGGGCGGCGTGGTGGGAGCGCTGCTGGCGGTGCCGCTCACCGCGTCCCTGAAGGTGATTTTCACGCGCTACGTGTGGAAGACCCTGGACCGCAAGAAAGACGCGCCTGCGGAAAACACGCCCCAGGCGGGTTGAATTCGCTTGCGGGGAGCGCCGTTCTCCCGTAGAATGAGGAGCATGAAAGACTTTCACACGCTATGGGGGCTTGCCGCGTGCCTGGCGCTTTGCTGCGGCGGAGCGCAGGCGGTCACCGCCCTGGGAATGACCGCGGAGGAGATGACCGCGCTGTACGGCGCGGGATTCGCCAAGCAAACCGCGGAGGCGCAGAAGCTCATGGAGGAGGAATGGGATGTGGAGCCGGAGGAGGAAACGCCCGCCGCCGAGCCGGAACAACCCGCCCCTGCCCCGCAGGAGGAACCCGCGCCCAAGGATGAGCCCAAGCCGCAGGAGGAACCAGAGCCCCAGGCCGAAACCGAGCCCGACGAACCCGAGCAGCCGCAGGAAACGGCCGCCGCACCGCAGCCCAACCGCAAGGCCCTGGTGGCCAAAACCGCCTCGCTCATCAAGGCCAAGCGCGCGGTGGACGCCAAAATCAAGTATTCCCGCAACAACATCGCCAACCTCCGCAAGAAGCTCCACGGCATCGCCAAGAAGTACAACGTGGCCCCGGAGGACCGGTTCACGGGCGGGGACTACAGCTCCGCCCTGAGCAACATGGACCTCACCATCGTCAAGAACTCCCAGCGCGCCATTGAAAAATACAAGAACGCCGTTCCGCAGCTCTGGGTCTTCAGCAACGAGCTCAAGGAGCATATCGACAAGGGGATGGCCGCCATCGGCAAGAGCAAGAACCAGGTGCTGCGCTCCTACAACCCGGAGGATATGCAGCCCGCCGACGGCTGCGAGGCGGAAAAGGACCCCATCGACAAGTTCAACTACAAGGGGTGACAAAAATTGGGTGACTAAAATGCCATCCCATCAAAAACGCTCGGAGAGGAGCCACCCTTGATTCGGTGCCGCCTCACGGCACCTCACCCCCTGCGGGGGCAAACGCGC
>JAUNNT010000071.1 GCA_030531305.1 Akkermansia sp. | reverse complement strand
AAGGAGGAGGCCTGATCCGGCAATTTCAACCATTTCATTTTTCACGGCGCACCCCGCGTGGGGTGTGCCGTTTTTTTGTGTGTTCTGCCATTATAGGCTTGCCATGCGCGGGGCAGCCTGATATAATTCGCGCGTATGGAAGTAAAGTGTTCTAAGTGCGGACGCACCTTTTTCACGAATCAGGAGGAAATGTCCATCTGCCCGGAATGCCTCAAGGAGGAGTTTACCTCGGCGTCCAGACTGAACGAGGCTGAACTCAAGGCCCTGCGCGACGAGTACAAGGGCTCCAACATGCGCCAGGTGGCGCGCGCCGAGCGCATGAACGTGGGCTACCTCTCGGGGGAGGCTTTCAGCACCGCAGGCAAAATCCGCTTCGGCATCGGCATCTTCCTTTTCGCCGTCTGCCTGTTCATTTTCCTCATCGGGGAGAGCAATCCTTCCGCCACTCCCATCACGCAGTTGGATACCGACTCCCAGCGCGTCTTCTCCATCGTCTTCTGCTGGGTGGCGGCCGGATTCGTCTACTTCTCCACCCGCCGCCGTCCCAAGGTGGTGTACCCCATCGTGGCCCTCTTCCTGGTCACCGGCTGGTTCATGCCCGCGGTGTGGTCCATGATTTCCAATGCCGTGAAGCCGGCGGCCCTGATCGCGAAAACAGATGTCACCAAGCCGGAGGACACCGTGGCCGACCCCACGGAAAACCGCCGCGTGCTGACGGACGATGACCTGACGGTGTTCACCCAGCATGCCAAGAAGGCCCGCCATTTGACGCACTACGGCATTTACGTGGATGTGCAGGATTCCCGCGCTCGCGGCGTCATCCGTGATGCATTGACCCGCCTGCTGCACGCGGAGTTCACCACGCCGTACACCCGTTCCAACGGTGCGCTTTATCTGGTGGCCAACATTCATGCGGACCGGAGAGATATATCCGATGTCCTGTCACGCTTCGGGCGTGTGACGTACGCCGATGTGGATGGGAGAATCTACGAGGTGTTGTACGATTCCGCGAAGGCCAACATGGTGTCCCAATACACGGCGGAGGTCTTGGCCTCGCCGCAAAGCGCCAATTTCGTGACGGCCAACCTGAGCGAGCTGACCTGCCTGGACCCCATGCGCATCCGCATGGCGGCCAGGACGCTGAAACAAGCGGATGTGAGCTATTCCCGCGGGGATATCCGGGATGCGCTGGTGGCCGTGCTGAGCGAGCCGTGGGAGGACGACCCGGAGACGTACGCCGCCCTGGTGGAGGCAGCCATGACCTACGCCGGCCAGCCCTCCGGCAATGCTGACGAAAATTCTGCCCGGCAGGCAATCGTGGACCACTGCTGGCAGTACTTCCACATGCGCTTCAAGCAGCACCGCGAGGTTTCCGAGAGCATCATCAACTTCTTGATTCAGGAACGCAAGGACGACATGGTGGATCCCATTGTGGAATACTGGAGCAAGGATCCCGTGGAGTGGAATTCCGTTCTCCTGGCCTTGAGCGCCCGAGCCCACGAAGGCGTGCAGGCCCGCCTGCTGGAGCTCCTGCAGTCCACCACCTCCATCGGCACCATCAACGCCATCATGCGCTACCTCCAAGCGGAAGGCACCCAAGCCGCCATCCCCGTGGTGGAGAAGTTCCAGTCGCATTCCGACTCGATGATCCGCTACGCCGCAAGAACAACCCTTGACGCGCTCAAGAAGCGCTAACCGCCGTGAACACGCCCTTGGCAAAGCTTTTGGCGGGCGCGGGGCTGAGCTTCGCGCTCGGCCTTGCCCTGTGCCCGGTCTTGCTGCAGAGGGACGCTGCGGATGCGCAGTCTGCCGTGGCCGATGCCGGGCAGTCCACCCAGCAGGAAGGCACCGCCACCGACCGCACCGGCGGGCAGCAGGGCGTGGCCGTGGACGAAAGCTCGTGGGATGAGAACGAGGACAGCGACACCGAGGCCGACAACGATGCGTGGATCAGCGATGAGACGCAGTCCCTGCTGGCATCGGAGGATGACAGCGGCAGCGCGACCGTTCCCGGCGGGACGGACACCCCCACCGCCGCCCTGGAGCCCGCGGAGGCGGATGTTTTCCTGGAGGACGACGTGCCCGTGGACCCGCAGCAGGACAACGTGCCCAAGCTGCGCCCCGCCGCGCAGATGACCGCCGCCATGAGCCAGGTGCGCCAGCTGCAGACCGTTTTCGAGAAGACCGAGAAGCAGGAATACGTGGCCAACGATTTGAAGCCGGCGGACTGGAAGCAGGCGGACGCCCTGTACAAGACGCTCGCGGAGCGGATGGACGCCAAGCTGGGAGCGGCGGACGAGCAGACCGTGCTTTCCCTGATGGCCGCGCCGGAGAACCGGCTGGACCTGGCGCGCCTCACCATGCTGCGGCGTGCGGGGGCGCAGGCCGTGCAGCAGGCGGCCTCCACCTTCCTGGGCGCGGAGATGATGGCCAAGCTGGGCAACGACCTGAACTGGCTGGACGGCCTGCTGCACTCCGGTCCCACGGAGAACCTGGGCACCGCGCTGGACTACCTGGCCGCCATCTACGCCGCGGACGATTTCCGTCTCAAGGAGCCCGTCACGCGCCGCATCGCCACCGCCACCGCGCTGGAGTTCGCACGCGAGGGCTGGAGCAAGGAAGACATGCTCGCACGCTTCAAGTTCTACAACACCGCCTGGCATGCCGACAAGCTCAACGCCATCTTCGATGAGCTGGCGTACTGGGACACGCGCCTGGTGACCGGCTGCAGCGAGCCCGGCCAGAAGGTGGGCCAGTGGGGCGACCCGCGCAACCTCGCGTGGCTGTGCGACAACGTGCGCCTGCCCGTGGAGCGCTACCTGGGCTGCGAGTCCCACATCTGCTACCGCCTGCGCAACGTGGCGGGCGATTCCGTCTTCTCGTCGGAATACCTGGCGCCCATCCTGAAGTACACCGACAACATCACCGCCTGGGCATATAGGGAAATCGGCGGCGTGTGCGGCGCGCTCTCCCACTACGCCGCCTTCAGCGCCCTGGCCGCCGGCATCCCCGCCATGACCATGGGCGAGCCCGGCCACTGCGCCTACGCCATCCGCATCGGCGACGAGTGGAAGCTCGGCAACTCCATCTACTGGCAGCACTCCCTCCAGAAGAAATTCTGGGGCGAGCCCGGCTGGGATTTCCTCATCCTCATGCAGGATTTGTACCAGGACCGCTACCCCACGCTCGTTTCCGACGAGCTGACCGCCATGGCGGACTACCTGACGGCGCGCAAGAAGAAGGCCTCCGCCTTCCGCACGTATGACGTGGCGCTGGCCGCCCAGCCCCTCAATTGGAACGCCATCACCCGCTACCGCGGATACCTCAAGAGCCAGGACCCCGGCAACGTCGCCCGCTGGAGCGGCCTCCACAAGCACGTGGCGGACGGCCTGGGCGCGGAGCACTACCACGCCGCCGCCACCATGCTCTGCCGCTACGTGTACCCGGATCTCCTGCCGCTGCAGAAGGACCCGGAGAGCCTCACGGATTTGTTCGCCGGGCTGTGCTCGCAGTTCAAGGACTGGGGCAGCAACCGCTGGGACGTGACTCCCCTGCTGGAGGCGCAGACCGCCGCGTTCAAGGACGACGACGCGCGCAAGAAGTACGTGTCCAAGGTGCTGGGCATCCTGATGAAGAAGAAGGACTACGCCGGGGCCGTGCTCACCTGGGGGCTCAACTACATCGCCAAGCTGGACGGCGACGAGGGTGCCAAGGAGGACTACACCGATATGCTGCTGAAATCCATGCAGCGCACCTCCCGCTCCAAGAAGGAGCTGGACGACACCTGGGCCACGCTCGGCGAGGCCATCTACGCCGCCGCGGAGAACGACGAGGTGCACGTCTTCCAGGCCATCGGCAAGCTGGCCTCCCACAAGTGCCGCGCCAAGTTCCCGCGCCACCGCGCCAAGCTGCGCGGCTTCCCCGGCAGGGTGGTTTCCATGAACGGCTCCATCCGCACCGCCACCACCATCGACCCCGGCCAGATGAAGGAATGCTGCCTGCATTGGGCGGTGCTGCAGCGCACCGGCGGCAAGATGCCCGGCAAGTTCGAGGGCGACGCCGGGCTCACCTGCACGCTGGAGGGTCCCTCCACCATCAACGGCATCGTCTGCGTCTGCGAGAAACCCATCGAGAAGGAAAAGAAGGACCGCCCGTTCTACATCGAGATTTCCAACGACGGCCAGAACTGGCAGCGCACCGCGGAGAACGGCGTCATCGAGGGCACCAACATCCGCTTCGACATGCGCCATGAAAAGCCCACCGCCAAGTATGTGCGCATGCTGCGCGAGGGCGACAAGTACGAGCCCACCATCTCCGGGTTCTACGTCTTCGGCAAAAAGAACCGCGCATAAGCCAGCCATGAAGGGAACCCTTGCCAGCCTTGCCGCCGTCGCGCTGCTCATCGCCGCGCAGCCCGCCGCATACGCGGCCAACGCCAAGTCCCTGCCGGAAGCCCTCAACAAGGCCGGCCAGAACCCCGTCGTGGTGTTCGTCTACGGCGCCAACTACGACAAGCTCAGCAAGAAGAAGTACGAGGAGTTTGTGGAGCAGCGCAAGCTCCTGCCCGCGCTCTCCCGCTGCGTGTTCCTCGCCATGCCCGTCTACCAGCTGCCGGACAAGAAGCAGGAGGAGGAAATGAAGCGCATGATGGGCGACAAATCGCTCCCCTCCGGCATCTGGAGCTACCCCTGCCTCGCCGTGCTGGATTCACAGAACAACCTCCGCGGCATCGTGCAGAAGCCGGAGGAGATGAAAAACGCGGAAACCGCCACCGCCGCCCTCAAGCGCATTTTGGATGATTTCCGCGACCAGCAGAAGCTGCTCGCCAGGGCCAACCGCTCCTCCGGCTCCAGCAAGGCCAAGTACCTTTTCCGCGCCGCAGAGATTGACGTCACCATGCCGGAAATCGACAAGGAGCAGCTCCAGAACAACAAGCGCGACAAGGTCGGCTTCGCCAACCGCCTCAAGTTCGATCCCCTCGCCGTGGTGGAGAAGCTCCAGACCATGGACTTCGAGACAGCCAACGCCTACATCCGCAGCGAGATGGTGCACAGCTGCTACTCCCGCCTGCAGCGCCAGATGATGCTCGCCGCCCTCGCCGGCCACCTCCGCCGCAACGGCGCCTCCAAGCCCCGCCTCCACGCACTCTACACCGAGATGCGCAACATCGACCCCAAATCCACCTACGGCGCCTATGCGGACGGCGCCATCGAGCTCTGGGGTACCGAGGAGGCCAAGCCCGTGGCCGCCGCCGTCACCGCGCCCGTGGAGATTGACCGCGCTTCCGACAACATCAGCACCGCCGACGCCTACGATCCCACTCGCCCGCCCAAGCCCGCCGACGGCGGCACGGGCAACCTCGGCGGCCCCTCCGGCGGCACCGTGGTGCGCCACACCGCCCTGGGCGACACCGTGATGCCCACCTTCGACGATTCCGACCCCACCGTGGACCCCGAACCCACGCCCACCTCCGCGGAAACTCCCGCCACAGAAACTCCCGCACCTGAACCGGAGCCCGAGACGGATGCCGATACCGACTTCACCGAGGGCGAAGACGGTTGATTTACAATTTACAATTTTGAAATGGGGCGCACGTGGATTGCGCGGGCATGGTCTGCGTGGAATTTAACATTTGGAAGTTAACAGTTAGAATTTTGAATTTGTGTGTGCGCACACCGTGTGTGCATTCGCACCGCGCTTGTACAACCGTCTGCCAATCCCGTTTTGTGTGTACACACCCCGCGCTTGTACAACACCGCCCGCCAACCACCTTCGAGGATACCAATCAATGCATATCAATCACGCCTTTTTCCAAATATCCTTGGGAGACATGGGCTCAGAAATCCCTCCAGATTTTAGTTCTGTTTCTGCGCGTTCTTGATGATGTCCTCGAATGCGGCGATAGCCTCGCGCTGTTCATCGGTCTCGCTTGTTTTCTTCCACTCGTTGAGTATGTGGGTGGGGGCAGCCGAAATATTGGAGACGGGGGCGTTCTTTATTAGGCGAGTGAGCACCTTCCTGCCTGCCTTGCCGGTGAAGCGCGTCTTGAGTGACTTCCATTCCTTTTTCCGCGCGTACCCATCCAATACCTCGTTGAGGTAGAATTTGAGAACGGATTTCGGTTGGCCGATTTCGAGCTCCCTTGCCGCATCCAACAGTTGGTTGACGTATGTGTACCTGCCGTTTCGGAGACTTTCCTGCAGGGCTTCAACCAGATGCTTTTGGGCCAGGGCTCTGTTCCCGTCTTTCATGGCTTGCCGCATGGCAAGGCAGCCCGGCCGCTCCTCTGCGGGGACTTTGGGAACAGGTTTTGCCTGTTTGCGGGGAGGCAGGGGCGCCCCTTTCGGTCCCAGCACGGTGATGCCGCCCGCGGCATCCATCACCGCCACGTCAAAACCTGTGTTGTCCACGGATTTGAGCTTCGTGTCCCGGTGCTTCATATAGGTCAGGGTGTCTTCCCCCTCCGCCACCAGCAGGAGCGCGCGCTGCTTGCCCTCGTGCACCAGCAGCCGCGCCAGCAGGGCCTGGCCCTCCCCGGCCCCGCCCAGTGCCGGCATGGGCTTCACTCCCTCGATGCCGCGTAGGCACTTCGCATTGGCGTGGTCCTCCGGCAGGGAGGGCGATACCAGCAGCTTTTCGATGCCCGCCTCCAGCAGCAGTTTCGCCAGCAGAGGGAAATCCGCGCGCCCCGCCACGGCGGCACTCGCAATGACGTCCTTGTACGCTTTCACCTTCTCAGCATATTCCGGCGGGCGGCATGGGGTGCACGCACCCTTGTCACAATCCAGCACCAGCAGGTCCGGGCACAATGCTGCCAAATCGTTCTGCAATCCGGTGTCGTGGGTGACAACGGCCAGCGGCTTCCCCGCATTCTCCATGCCGTACATGATGAACTCCTGGTCAGCAAGGTGGGAGACGGAAGACGGCGGCAGGACCGGCACGTTGTGCTCCTTGATAAACTGGAGCGCCTCCTCGGCACTATGGCTCACTTTCTTGTTTTTTAGCAGCCTTCTCAACTCCTGTTCCACCAGATGCGGCACCTGCAGTTGCCGCATGATGGCGGCTGGCTTTACTGCGATGAGGAAACCCTTCTGAAGCCAGACATTCGCGTCCGCCAGGATGATATAGTTGTTTAGAAAGGCAAGCATGTTTTTGGAGGGTATCCCATTCTGCGCCCGCGTGCGTTGGATGTCAACGTAAAACGGTGTCCTGTAAGGGTGGGATTGACCACGTTGAATTGTTCGGCAGGGAGTCCCGCCGAATGGCGGGGCGGATTCGGTGTCCGCCCGCCTTCCAACCACGCCATGTGTGTACACACCGCGCGGGCATACAAACAAATTCCAAATCCTAAATTCTCAATGCAAAATTCAAAATTTTCGCCGCTAGGCGCGCATTTTTTGCTTCACGCGCGCGGGGAAAGTTGTTAGAATAGCCGCACAATGGACTTGGACGAACGTGAAATCAGCGCGGAGACCATCACTCCGTACTTCGAGCAATACTTCGGGCATAAGCCGCAGGTCATCGCTGCCTCCCCGGGGCGCGTGAACCTCATCGGCGAACACACGGACTACAACGAGGGCTTTGTGCTGCCGATGGCCCTCAACAAAATCAACGTGGTGGCGGTGGCTCCTTCTCCCACGGGCCAGCACCGCTGGATCGGCGCCATCGGCGAGCAGCCGGTCGTCATCGACCCCGCCGATGCCACCCATACGGGCGACCCCTTCTGGAGCAACTACGTGCGCGGCGTGATCTGCATGCTGGAGCGCCGCGGCATCAAGGTGCCGCCGGTGGACATGCTCATCGACTCCAACGTGCCGCGCGGCGGCGGGCTTTCCAGCAGCGCCGCGTTCGAGGTTTCCGCCTGCACGGCGCTGGCGGCCCTCTGCGGCGCGGATGTCACGCCCACGGAGCGCGCCCTCATCGGCCAGGCCACCGAGCATGAATTCGTGAACGTGCCCTGCGGCATCATGGACCAGTTCATCTCCGCCAACGGCAAGAAGGACCACGCGCTCATGCTGGACTGCAAGGACCTTTCCGACAAGCTCATCCCCAGGACGGACCCCGCCGTGAGCGTGCTGGTGATCGACTCCGCCGTGAAGCACTCGCTGGCCGACGGCGGCTACGCCGCCCGCCGCAAGAACTGCGAGGACGCATGCGCCATCCTCGGCATCCACTCCCTGCGCGAGGCCACCCTCGAACAGCTGGACGCCAACAAGGACAAGCTCGGCGACCTCTGCTACCGCCGCGCCCGCCACGTGGTGGGCGAGAACCTGCGCGTGGCCGAGTTCGCCCAGGCGCTCGCCGCCGGCGACTGGGATGCCGCGGGCCGCGCCATGCGGGGCTCCCACGCCTCCCTGCGCGACGACTTCGAGGTCTCCTGCGCGGAGGTTGACACGCTGGTGAGCCTGGCGGACACCATCCCCTCCGCGGCGGCCGTGTACGGCGCGCGCATGACCGGCGGCGGCTTCGGCGGCTGCATCGTAGCGCTCGTCAAGAGCGATGCCGTGGAGCAGGTGGCCCACCAGATGCTGGACGCCTACCGCGACGCCCTGGGCATCGAGACCGCCTACATTGTCACCCGTCCGGGCGATGGCGCCCGCATCCTGTACCAAGCTTAAACCAACAATAGACGATTATGAAGAAACTCATAACGCTGATGGGCGCGCTTGCGCTCTTGACGTGCGGGGCATCCGCCCAGGAAGCCGCCGCTGAAACCGCCTCCAGCTCCCCGCTCGCGCTGTGGGAAATGGTGGTGTTCTGCATTGTGGTGGTCGGTGTCATCGGCCTCGGCATCTGGAAATCCGGCACACCCAATGAAACGGAGGAGGAAAAGAAGGAGAAGGGCGCGGCCGACTACTTCCTAGCCGGGCGCGGCCTGAGCTGGTGGCTCGTGGGCTTCTCCCTGCTGGCGGCCAACATCTCCACGGAGCAGTTCGTGGGCATGAGCGGCCAGGCGGCGGACTGGCTCGGCCTGGCCATCGCCGGGTATGAGTGGCTCGCGGCCATCGTGCTGGTGATTGTGGCCTTCTCCTTCCTGCCCATGCTGCTCAAGCGCGGCGTGTTCACCATCCCCCAGTTCCTGGAGGAACGCTACAACGGCATCTCCCGCGTCACCATGGCCATCGTCAACCTGCTCATCCTGGTTGGCGTGCCCACCGCAACCGTCATCTACGCCGGTGCCAACGTGGTGTCCGTGTACTTTGACCTCTCCGTCACCCAGGGCTGCGTCATCATCGCCGCATGCGCCACCGTCTACGTCTACATCGGCGGCTTGAAGGCCTGCGCCTGGACCGACCTCATCTGGGGTGCCGCGCTCATCCTGGGCGGCGGCGTGGTGGCCTATTTCGCCGTGACGGCGCTGGGCGCCCTGCCGGACCAGTCCGCAGAGCTCGCCAAGGTGACGGACACCGCAGCCGTGGCCGCACAGACCACCGCGGACGAGCTGCAGTCCTCCGGCAATGCCCTGATGGACGGCCTCTCCCGCCTGTGGCACCTGAACGACGGTGACGGCGGCGCCGCGGTGAACGGCATCGGCGGCAAGCTGCACATGATGCGCCCGGCGGACGACCCGGTGATGCCGTGGACGGTGTACCTGCTGGGCCTGTGGATTCCGAACTTCTTCTACTGGGGCCTCAACCAGTACATCATGCAGCGCACCCTGGCCTCCAAGAGCCTGGAGGAGGGCCAGATGGGCGTGGTCTTCGCCGCGTTCCTCAAGCTGCTCATCCCGTTCGTGGTGATCATCCCCGGCATCCTGGCCTACAACCTGTTCCGTGACGACCTCTCCGGCCTGGCCGACAAGAACACCACGGAGGTGGTGGCCAAGGCGGGCGACGAGGCCCAGGCCACCGGCAAGGCCATCATCTACAACCTCAACGCCAGCCGACTCATCCGCCCGGATTCCTCCGCGGAGGCCGTCGCCTGGCTGGACCACAACCTGGAGCTCGGCATGGCCGACGGCCTGACCCCCGCTGAAATCACGGCCCTCCAGGCCAGCGAGGAATTCGGCGACGCCTTCAGGGGCGAGGTCACCCCTGAAACCGTCACCCAGGTGCAGGACGCCGCGCAGGCCGAGCTGGCCGCCACCCCCGCAACCGACATCGAGAAGCGCGCCGCGGCAGCCAACAAGATGCTGGCCATCGATGCCATGGTGACCGCCAACGAGCGCGACAACGTGCAGAAGTACATCACCACGTCCTCGCTCGCCGCATACCACTATGACTCCGCGTTCGCCACGCTGCTGAAGCGCCTGCTGCCCGGCACGGGCTGGGCGTGGTTCGTGCTGGCGGCCCTGTTCGGCGCGGTGGTGAGCTCGCTCGCCTCCATGCTCAACTCCGCCTCCACCCTGTTCACCATGGACATCTACGGCAAGGCCAAGGAGGTCTGCGGCAAACCCGCCACTTCCCCGCAGCTCGTCCGCGTGGGCAAGATCGGCGTGCTGGTCTGCGCGCTCATCGCCACGGTGATTGCCCCGTTCCTGGACAACCCGGCCTTCGGCGGCATCTTCACCTTCATCCAGGAGTTCCAGGGCTTCCTTAGCCCGGGCGTGCTGGCCGTCTTCCTGTTCGGCTTCTTCGTGCCCATGTGCCCGCGCGTGTTCGGCTGGCTCGGCATCCTCATCGGTGCCATCGCCTACGCCGCATTCAAGTGGGTCATCCTCCCGGATTGGGCCTTCCTGGACCGCATGGCCGTCTCCTTCCTCACCGTCTGCCTCATCGGCGTCATCCTCACCATCGTGAACTGCGCCAAGGGCGGCGAGGCCGTCATCCTGGAAGACAAGGGCATCATCGAGATGAAGACCTCCGTGCGCGCCAAGGTGTTCGGTGTGGTCGTCATCATCCTCACCCTCGCCCTCTACGCCATCTTCTGGTAAGAGACGCCGACAACCAACCATTTTCACGGGCGGGCGTGCTCCGGCACCCCGCCCGTTTTGTGCAAACAAATCCCAAATCCCAAATCCGAAATCATCAATCGTTCCCTGTGTGGGTGAAAGAGGGTGGTGGTCTCCAATTTTTCCGCCCACCCGCAAAAAAAATCCCACCCCGCAATCCCGCTCCCCATGCGGGTTCCCAGACTTTCTGCAAAAAAAATCCAAAAAATTTGCAGATTAAGCTTGACGTTACAAATCCGTTCGTGTATCATCTGCCCACGCCCCTTATCCGGGGCAGCCCGAAAAGGCAGCGGCGGTCCGAGCGACCAC